>CAIMTB010000217.1 GCA_903844265.1 uncultured Verrucomicrobiota bacterium | reverse complement strand
GGTGCTGTACGGCGACGAATGATAACGCGGATGTGCGATCACTGACCTGTCCGGACGAATAGGGAAATTCCATGCTCAGCCGAGTTGCCAACTCACTCTTCTGGATGAGTCGTTACATCGATCGGGCCGAGAACACGGCGCGCATCGTCGACGTCAACCTCCAGCTCCTGCTCGACTTCCGGAACCTCGACGACCGCCGCCTTGCGGAGCACTGGGTGCCGATCGTCCAGAGCACAGGCGACGAGGAGCTCTTCTTCGAGCTTTACCAGACGGCCAACGGCCAGACCGTCACCGACTTCCTGGTGTTCCGTCCGGAGAACCCCAATTCGATCGTCAGCTCGGTGGCGGAGGCTCGCGAGAATGCGCGCATGGTCAGGGACCAGGTCACGGTGGAGATGTGGGAGGAGATCAACCGGCTCTATCTTTTCCTCCGTTCGTCCCAGGCACGGGAGACGTGGAGGTCGGCGCCGGACGAGTTCTGCAACGAGGTCAAGCGTTCCTCCCTGTACATCGAGGGTCTGGTGCACGGGACGGTGATGAACAACGAGGGGCGGTATTTCATGGAGGCCGGCCGTTACATCGAACGGGCGGACAAGACCACGCGCATCCTGGACGTGCGCTACAAGTCCCTGCCTGAGAGGGGCCTGCCAGGGCCGATCACGGAGACCGAGGCGTTGGAGTGGGTCGCCGTGCTCCGCTCGTGCAGTGCTCTCGATGCCTACCGGCAGTCCTTCGGCACGGATATTCATCCCGCCAAGATCGGCCAGTTGCTCGTCCTTTCGGATGAGTTTCCCAGATCGGTCCGGAGCTGCGTGGCGCGATTCGATGCGGCGCTCCGATCCATCGCGGGCACTCCCTCCCATCGGTTCACGAACACCGCAGAGAAGCTTTCCGGCCGACTCCTGGCCGAGCTCCAGTTCAGCACGGTCGAGGACATCTTCGCCCCCGGCCTGCACGAGCACCTCGACCAGCTTCAGATCAAGTTGAACGCGATGGGCGATGCGCTGTTTGAGGCCTATATCTTCCTTCCCTATCTCGACGCCGAACCCGATGCCGAAAGGCAGCAGCAGCAGTGAACCTGAAGCCCGTGCTCGGTCCCGGGAGAATGCCCGGGACTACCCACTCATCCCTGCCCGCTGATCACCGAGCACGGGTCACCGATTCCCTAGTCCACTTACCGAATTCCAAGACACCGAACCAATGTCCATCCACGTCGCGCTCCATCATCGCACCCGTTACACCTACGATCGGCCTGTCCGGCTTGGGCCGCAGGTGATCCGGTTGCGTCCGGCGCCGCATTCCCGGACGCGGATCCTGAGTTATTCGCTGCGGGTGAGTCCGTCCGAGCATTTCATCAATTGGCAGCAGGACCCGCAGTCGAACTATCTCGCCCGGCTGGTGTTCGCGGCGCCGACGCGGGAATTCGTGGTGGAGGTGGACGTGGTGGCCGAGATGTCGGTGTTGAACCCGTTCGATTTCTTTCTCGAGCCTGAGGCGCAGAAGTTTCCCTTCAGGTATGACGCCGGACTGGAGCACGAACTGGCGCCGTTCCAGCTGCGCTGTCCGCTGACGCCGCGTTTCACCGCGTACCTGGCTTCGGTGAAGCAGGAATTGTATGGCAACGCGGAGGCCCCCGGGGTGCAGGCGGAGGAGGCGGAGGAGACGGAGGCAGCCGATACGCGGCCGCGGACGAACGATTTCCTGGTGGGGATCAACCAGCGTGTCTGGCGGGATGTGAAGTACCTGATCCGACTCGAGCCGGGCGTGCAGACGCCGGAGGAGACGATGCAGAAGGGGAGCGGATCGTGTCGTGACTCGGCGTGGCTGCTGTGCCAGTTGATGCGTCATTGCGGTCTTGCCTCGCGATTTGTCAGCGGATATCTCGTCCAGCTCGCGGCGGACGTGAAGTCGCTCGATGGTCCCAGCGGGACGGAGAAGGATTTCACTGATCTTCATGCCTGGTGCGAGGTGTATCTGCCGGGGGCGGGGTGGATAGGTCTGGACCCCACCTCGGGACTATTCGCGGGCGAGGGTCATATTCCGTTGGCGGCGACGCCTGATCCGCAGAGCGCGGCGCCTATTTCCGGGGCGGTGGACGAGTGCGAATGTGAGTTCGACGTGGAGATGTCCGTGCGGCGCATCTTCGAATCCCCGCGCGTCACCAAGCCCTACTCGGAGGAGCAATGGTTGGGCATCGAGCGGCTCGGGCACCAGGTGGATGAGGACCTGAAGCGTTATGATTGTCGTCTGACGATGGGTGGGGAGCCGACGTTTGTGTCGATCGACGACATGGATGGGGCGGAGTGGAATACCCTGGCTCTTGGGCCGGGCAAGGCGCGGTTGGCGGACCAGCTTATCCGGCGGCTGAAGGAACGGTTTGCGGCGGGGGCCTTCCTGCATTTCGGGCAGGGGAAGTGGTATCCTGGCGAGTCTCTGCCGCGATGGTCTTATGGTTGTTACTGGCGCAAGGATGGCGAGCCGGTGTGGGGCAGGCCTGAGTTGTTGGCGGACACATCGCGTGACTATGGGTTTGGGGAGAAGGATTCGGAACGCTTCATCCAGGGGCTTGCCGAGCGGCTGGGGTGTGGCGGGCAATGGATCCTGCCGGCGTTCGAAGACTCGTGGTACCATCTCTGGAAGGAGCGCCGGCTTCCCACGAACGTGGATCCGTTCAAGTCGAACCTGAAGGAGGAGGAGGAACGGGCGCGGCTGGCACGTCTGTTTGAGCAGGGGCTGGAGAAGGTGATCGGGCATGTGCTGCCTCTGCACCGGGGCGGGAGCGGCGTCGCGAGGGCCTGGAGCAGCGGTCCCTGGTTCCTGCGATCCGAGCGGCTGTATCTCATCCCTGGTGATTCGCCGATCGGGTTCCGGCTTCCGATCGATTCGCTGCCCTGGGTTCGACCGGAGGATCATCCGTATCTCGTCCCGCAGGATCCAATGGATCCGCGCCAGGAGCTGCCTTTGCGTCAGCCGCTCGTGCCTGGGCGTGCGGGGGCTCCCGTGAACCCGGACCGGCTGACGCAATCGGGCGTGCCGGGGGCCAAGGCGAGGGGTGGGGTTCCGGTTGCGGTTGCGGATCCCGAACACCGGGCGCCGGTGCGGGGTGAATCGGCGTCGTGGCTGATGCGAACAGCGCTGTGCGTGGAGCCGCGGAATGGGCGTCTGCATGTGTTCCTGCCGCCGACCGAGACGCTGGAGGATTATCTCGAATGTGTTTCGGCGGTGGAGGCGACGGCGGCGGCGTTGGAGCGTCCGGTGGTGCTCGAGGGTTATCAGCCGCCGTACGATCCGCGGTTGGGCGTCTTGAAGGTGACTCCGGATCCGGGGGTGATCGAGGTGAACATCCACCCCGCGGCGTCGTGGGACGAGATGGTGCGGCACACCGAGATCCTGTACGAGGAGGCGCGGTTGGCGCGGTTGGGGACTGAGAAGTTCATGATCGACGGTCGGCACACGGGGACGGGTGGTGGGAACCACATTGTTCTTGGGGGGGCAACACCTGAAGAATCGCCGCTGCTGCGGAGGCCGGATCTGCTGCGGAGCCTCCTGGCCTACTGGCAGAACCATCCGTCGCTGTCGTTCCTGTTCAGCGGGATGTTCGTCGGCCCGACGAGCCAGAATCCTCGTGTGGACGAGGCTCGGAACGATTCGCTGCGGGAACTCGAGTTGGCGTTCCGACAGGTGCCGGACTTCGGGCTTGCCCAGCCGTGGCTGGTGGATCGCCTGTTCCGGAACCTTCTCACAGATTCCAGCGGCAACACCCACCGCTCGGAGTTCTGCATCGACAAGCTCTATTCGCCGGACGGCGCGACGGGTCGGTTGGGATTGCTTGAATTGCGGGGGTTTGAGATGCCGCCGCACGCCCGGATGAGCCTCGCGCAGCAGTTGCTCCTGCGCACGCTGATCGCGCGGTTCTGGAAGCGGCCGTACAAGAACAAGCTCGTTCGTTGGGGCACCGACATCCATGACCGCTGGATGCTTCCTCATTTCATCTGGGACGACCTCAGCGATGTCGTGGAGGATCTGCAGCAGAGCGGTTACCCGATGCGCCGCGAATGGTTCGAGCCGCACCTTGAGTTCCGTTTTCCGCAGCATGGCGACCTTGAGGTGAAGAATATCCACCTTGAGCTGCGACAGGCGCTCGAGCCGTGGCATGTCCTCGGTGAGGAAAGCGGGGGTGGCGGTACCGTGCGGTATGTCGATTCCTCCCTGGAGCGCGTCCAGGTCAAGGTGCGAGGTCTCGTGGACTCGCGGCACGTGGTTTGCGTCGGTGGCGTGGCCATTCCGCTTCATCCCACCGGCATCAACGGCGAGTATGTCGCCGGTGTCCGCTATCGCGCCTGGCAACCGCCGAACTGCCTGCACCCGACGATTGGGGTCCATGCACCGCTTGTGTTCGACGTGGTGGATACCTGGAACGACCGCAGCGTGGGCGGCTGCACTTATCACGTCATGCACCCGGGGGGCCTGAGTCACAGCACGTTCCCCGTGAACGCATTCGAGGCCGAGAGCCGCCGGCTTGCGCGATTCTTCCGTCATGGCCACACCCCGGGCTCCCTGCACCCGCGGGTTCCCGAGCCGGATCGGGAATTTCCGTTCACACTGGATTTGCGGCGCGCCTGAGCTGGCTCAGATCGAGGCGCGATTTTCCATGGGGCGGCGGCAGCGTGGGTGCGTGCGCCGTGCCGCGGATCCACGTTTGGCTTCCGCCGCAGAACGGGTTTCGGCATTCTCCGCGCGTGGATTCCGCGTCCGTAGGAAACCCAGGGGATTGTGTTGCCGCCGCGCCTGCGACGGCGCCCGTGACGCGTGCCGATCTGGCGAAGGCGCTGGTGCTCTACCGGCACATGGTATGTGCGCGGACGGTGGATCGGGTGGAGATGGAACTTGTGAACCGCGGGGAAGGATTCTTCCACGTGGGTGGCGCCGGGCACGAAAGCGCGGTGGCATTGGCGCCGCACATGATCCCGGAGGATTACTTTTATCCGCATTACCGGGACAAGTCGCTCGTGCTCGCACGCGGGGTTCCGGCGGAGCAGTTTTTCCACGGACTCCTCTGCACCGCGGGTTCGACGTCGCATGGCCGCCAGATGGGCGCCCACTTGAGTGTGCCCGGAGTGAACCTGCTTCCGACGACCGGACCCGTCGGGAACAACGCGCTGCCATCCGTGGGCGTTGCGCGTGAGATCGTCGCGCGTGCGGCTCGTGCGGCTCGTGCGGCTCGTGCGGCGCGGGTCGGCACGGCGGGCGGTGGCGTGGTTTCCGGGGCCGATCCCGCGAAGGATCCGCTTCCGTTCGTGCTTTGCTCGGGGGGTGAAAGCTCGACGCAGCAGGGGGAATTTCTCGAGGCCGTGGGGGAGGCGGTGCGTGCGAGGCTGCCGGTGCTTTTCCTCATCGAGGACAACGGCTATGCGATCTCGACGCGGACCGCGGGCAACACGTTCTACAAGCTTCCCGGGGGTCCGGCTTCCGAGTTTTACGGACTGCGGGTGCATCGCATGGATGGACGCGACGTGTTGGCCTGCGAGGCCGCGTTCGGACCCATCGTGGCCGAGGTGAGAACGGGGCGTCCGGCGCTGGTGGTCATGGACGTCGAGCGCCTCACGCACCATACCAACGCGGACGACGAGCGGGTCTACCGCGCCGAGGGCGAGTTGCGACAGGCTCGAGCCTCGGGTGACCCGATCGCGCTGCTGCGATCGAGGCTGCTTGCCGGCGGGGTGGAGGAATCGACTCTCGCGGGACTGGAATCCGAGGTGGAACGTGACGTCCGCGCGGCGGCGGAGCGTGCGTTGATGACCCCGAATCCGCCGACGAATTTCGACGCGCGGCCGCCTGCTGCGGTGGGGGCGGTGGCACCTCCGGCCACGTCTGGGGGGTCGAGTCCGGCACCGGCGTCCGCGTCTGCGTTCACCATGCTCGAGGCGATCCGCGAAGTGTTGCGGCGTCATCTGGCTTCGGACCAGCGGGTCTCGATGTTCGGTGAGGACATCGAGGATCCGAAGGGCGACGTCTTCGGGTTGACGCGCGGTTTGTCGCGGGATTTTCCGGGGCAGGTGGTGAATTCCGCGCTGACAGAATCGACCATCATGGGTGTCAGCATCGGACGCGCGATGGCGGGGGGGCGGCCGGTCGCCTGCATCCAGTTCGCGGATTTTCTGCCGCTGGCGTTCAACCAGATCGCCTGTGAGCTCGCCTCGATTCATTGGCGCACGAACGGTGGATGGCAGTGTCCCGTGATCGTGATGGCGCCGTGCGGCGCTTATCGCCCCGGGCTCGGGCCGTATCACGCCCACACGCATGAGAGCGCGCTCGCGCATCTGCCGGGGCTCGACGTCGTCATGCCGAGTTGCGCGGCGGATGCCGCGGGCTTGCTGAACGCGGCCTTCGCGAACCAGTCCACGGGTCGTCCCACGGTCTTCCTGTATCCCAAGGTCTGCCTCAACGACCCGGCGCAATCGGCCCCGCCTGCCGCGCTGGGCGAGATCCTCCAGCCCGGGACCGCGCGTTGGGTGACCCGCGGTGACGGCCTCACGATCGTGACCTGGGGCAGCACGGTGCCGCTCTGCTCGAAGGCCGTCGCGGCGTTGCAGTCCGCGGGTGTGGGCGTGGATCTCATCGACCTTCGTTCGCTGAGCCCGTGGGATCGCGCGGGTGTCTCGTCGAGCGTGGCGCGCACGGGGCGGCTGATTGTCGTCCATGAGGACAGCCAGACCTGCGGGTTTGGCAGCGAGGTGCTGAGCGGCGTTCTCGAGACCTGTCCGACTCCGTTCAAGGCGCGGCGCATCACGCGTGGCGATACCTATCCGCCGACGAACTACCTGTGTCAGATGGAGGTCCTGCCGAACCTGCGACGGATTCTCGAGACTGCGGCGGAGTTGTGCGCACTCGATGTTCGTTGGGAGGACGAGACGGTGGGGGCCGGGGATTTCTTCGTGCTGGAGGCGGTGGGATCGAGTCCCGCGGACCAGAGCGTTTCGGTGGTGGAATGGAAGGTGGCGGAGGGCGCGACCGTGGTGGCCGGGGATTTCCTGGCGGATTGCGAGGCCGACAAGGCCACGTTCGAGTTGCGCGCGCCTGTGGGAGGCGTCATTCGCGAGCTTCTTCCGACGGACCAAAAGGTCTCGATCGGCAGTCGGTTGGCGCGGATTGCAACCGTGCGACAGGCCGGTCCGGTGGCGCCCAGGCGCGTGCCGGTCGAGCGGAAGGTCCTGGTTTCGCGGCGTCCGGCGGTGGTGGTGCCGGCGGGGTTCGACGTGGTGGTTCCTGACCACGCGATCGGGCGTCGCGTGAAGATCGGGATTTCGGCGATCCACGGCGCGCCTGCGGGGCGGGTGCTGACGAACCAGGAATTGATCCAGCGTTTCCCGGGGCGGGCGGCGCACGACATTTTTCAGCGGACTGGCATTGAGTCGAGGCGCGTACTCGCGCCGGGCGAAAGCGCGATCACGCTGGCGGCGGCCGCGGCGCGTGCGGCGCTCAGGGATTCGGGACTCGTCCTGGATGACCTGGACGCGATCTACGTCAGCACCAGCACGCCGATATCGATCAGCCCGAGCATGGCCTGCCTGCTGCACCACGAGTTGTGCCGCGATGGCGGGAAGAAGGACATTGCCTCAAGCGATATCCTCGCGGCCTGCACCGGCTATCTCTACGCGCTCCAGGCGGCGTTCGATTTCTGCCGTTCCAAGCCTGACGCGAACATCCTGGTGGTCTCGGCGGAGGCGATGACGGAGTACACCGACCCGAACGATTTCGACACCGCCATCGTGTTTGCGGATGCGGCGACGGCGACGATGGTTCATGGCCCGTCGTCCGCGAAGTTCGGCGCGGCACGCGCGTACCTGCACCGACCGGTGCTCAGTGCGCGGGGTGAGGACGGCACGATCCTGCACCATGGTCGTCGCAGCAATCCGACGGTGAACATGGATGGGCTGAAGGTGTTCCCGATGGCGGTGCGGCAGTTGATCGCGCTGCTGAAGCAGGCCTGCGACGAAAGCGAGGTCGCGGTGGAGGACCTGTCCTACATCGTGCCCCATCAGGCCAACGGCCGGATCCTCGACGCCGTGGATCAGCGGTTGAAGTTGCCGAAGGGCCGGTTGGTGAACCGCGTCCTGCACAGCGGCAACACGAGCAGCAGCACCATCCCCCTCGTGCTCGCCGAATTGCTGGCTGAGAACCCGAAGGGAATGGCCGGGCTCTGCGCCTTCGGCGGTGGATTCACCTTTGGCGCTGCGGTGATGGAATGGGTGTGAGGCGGGTCGGTTCCCGGCGAGTCCACGGGCCTACTGCGCCTTCGGTGAAAGGATCAGGTCGACGGGCGTCTCCTTGTCCTCGGGGGCGGACGGGGTCTTCAGAAGTTGCAGCGCGTATTCGATCCCGAACACCGCGATCTGGTCGGCGTGCTGATCGGCGGTCGCCAGGATGCGCCCTTCCTTGAGCAGGGTCTGCACGGCGCTGATGTTGTCGTAGCCGACGACCATCACCTTGTCGAGTTTGCCGGCGGCGCGCAGGGCCGCGATGACCCCGAGCGCCATGCTGTCGTTGGACGCGAGGATGGCCTGGATGTCCGGGTGTTCGGTGATGATCGCCGCCGCCACCTGGTTGGCCTTGTCGGTTTCCCAATAACCCGACTGCGAACTCACGATCTGGATGCCCGCGATCTTCATCGCGTCGTGGAAACCGAGCCGCCTCTGCTGGGCGTTGAAGGCGTTGGGCGGCCCTTCAATGACCGCCACCTTCGAGCCGAGCTTGAGCCTGCGCGCGAGGAAATCCCCGACGGCCCTGGCGCCCCTGCGGTTGTCCGGGCCTACAAATGAAATCTTCGCCTGCTTCTCGGCAAGGACGGAGTCGTCGAGCTTGTTGTCGATGTTGACCACCACGACGCCGGCGTCCTGGGCCTTCTTGCAGACGGCGACGAGTGCCTTGGAATCAGCGGGTGCGATGACGACCGCCTCGACTTTCTGCGCGATCATCTGCTCGACCATGTCGATCTGGCGGGCGACATCGAGTTCGTCCTTGATGCCGTTCGCGAGCAGGTCGTATTCGGCGGCATGGGCCTTCTGGTGGGCGCGCGCGCCGTTCTCCATGGTGAGGAAGAACTCGTTCGCGAGGGATTTCATGATGAGCGCCACGCGGGGTTTCTTCCCGGCGCCGGGGGAGGCTTCGGCGCTGTTGCCGTCCTTCGTTTTGGACTCCGACGGGCCGCAACCCGCAAACAAGGCGATCGTCAGGAGGCCCGCCGCCGCGAGGATCGCGCGTCGTGAAAGGCCCCGGAGCCCCCCGCCTCGGGGAGCCGGGCCTTGGATTACAGATGAAAGCTCAAGGGGGTCCGGCATGTCGTCGGAGGCCACGCGACCTGGGCTGGGAGTTGGGAGGGTCATGGTCAATCGGGGAATGGAGCGTTGCTGGAGGTTGAGAGGCTGATGTGAAGGGTGTTGTTCACGGCCCCCTGGACGATCGCTCTTTCTGGGCCCGACGGAGGAAGCGTTCGACTTCCGCTCGGGTGGGCATGGAGTTCTGGGCTCCCATGCGGGTGGTCGCCAAAGCGCCGGCGGCGTTGGCGAAGAGGAGTGCCTCGCTGAGCTCCGCGCCCTCCGCCATGCGCAGGGTCAACGCCGCCGTGAAAGCATCGCCCGCAGCCGTCGTGTCGAGGGCCTTTACGGAAAAGGAGGGAGTGAACAGCGGATCACCGGTGCCGGCATGGGCAAGCGAACCCTGGGCGCCGAGTTTCACCACCACGATCCCGGGATTGTGACGCTCGATCAACACGTCGGCCGCCCGAACGGCATCGTCGGGGGTGTCGCACGGATGGCCCGAGATCAGCGCTGCCTCGCTTTGGTTCGGACTCAGAATGTCCATCTCGCGAAGCGTGGCTGGCAATCCGCCGGGCGGTACCGGCGCGGAATCGAGCACGGTGAAGACCTCGTGGCGGCGGGCGATCTGCAGGGCGGCGCGGACGGTTTCGAGCGGGATCTCGAGTTGCAGGAGGACGGCGTCGGCCTTGGCGATGAGGGACTCGAGTTTCCGGAGGTCGGTGGGGCGGAGACGTGCGTTGGCCCCGGCGACGATGGCGATGGAATTCTGGGCGCTGTCCTCGACGTGGATCACCGCGACGCCGCTGCGGGTGCCGGGGAGTTTCGCGACGTGCCGGGTGTCGATGCCTTCGCGGCGCAGGCCCTGGACCAATTGGGCGCCGAAGGCATCATCCCCCACGCGGCCGACCAGGATGGATCGTCCACCAAGGCGCGCAACGGCCACGGCCTGGTTCGCGCCCTTGCCGCCGGGCAGGGTCTGGAACGACGAGCCGGCCAGCGTTTCGCCGGGTGCAGGGAGGTGTGGGACCCGGACCACGAGGTCCATGTTGATCGAGCCAATCACGACCACCGAGGCGCGGCGCCGCGGGATGGCGGGCGTCGGCCCCTCGCCGTCGCCCTTCGGTTGGGCTTTGCGGGCACCTCGGGAGGGCGCCTTTCCGGTGGTCGCAACGGAGCGCGTTTGTCGAGACCCCGTTGGTTTCTTCGTGGTGGTCATGGGATTCGCACCCAGCGTTCGATGACGAACTCAGGGGTGTCGCGGAGGATTTCGGCGCGTTGGAACTGGTGCTCGAACGCCGGGAACTGCGCGTCGCCGTCGACGGTGCGCTTCACCCGGGTCAGGAAAAGACCCGAGCAATCGGCGAGAAGGCGTTCGTAAACCTGCGTTCCTCCGCAGATGAACACGCGACCGGGTCGCTGGCGGTCCTGTATTTCGTCTGGAGACGAAATGATCTCGAAGGTGCCGGCGGGGGTTGTGCCGGGGGACGGGGTCCTGGTGTCCGGCGGGATGACGGGCGGGTTCGGGCGCGATCGGGAGAGCACGAGGGTGTGCCGGCCGGGCAGGGGGCGGCCGATGCTTTCGAAGGTGCGTCGGCCCATGACGAGGGTGTGGCCGGTGGTGGTTTCCCGGAAGAAGCGGAAATCCTCCGGGATCCGCCACGGGATTTGTCCGTGGTGCCCGATGACG
>CAIMTB010000216.1 GCA_903844265.1 uncultured Verrucomicrobiota bacterium | reverse complement strand
GGGCGGGTTCGGCAAAATGGTCCGCACCATGTTCCCTGGAGCTGGAGGGAAGGGGGCGATCAAGCTTCTGGGCAACAAGGTCACGGGCGCCGGCGGCAAGGGTATGGGGTCGATGTTCAAGAAGACGTGATCGACCGGATCCGCAGAAGCCAACAGCCCGACCGCCAGCCCTCTCCCCGAGGTGAAAACCGTTCTCTCCACGATCCTGGTCCTCTGCGTCCTCGGTTCAGCTTCGCCCGCCCTCCGCGCGGAAGGGGCTCCGAAGGCGGCGCGGGCTGACATCTACAACGAGTCCCTCGACGGCTCGAAGCAGATCGCAGAAGCCCTGGAAGCCGCCAAGAGGGGGAACAAGCACGTCCTCCTCCAATTCGGGGCCAACTGGTGTCGCTGGTGTCACAGGCTGCACAAGCTCTTCGCCTCGGACAAAGCCATCGCTGAAAAGCTAAAGAACGACTACGTGGTGGTCCTTGTCGATGTGAACAAGGAGCACAACAAGGACATCGACACCAAGTACGGCAATCCGACCCGGTTTGGGCTGCCGGTGATCGTGGTGCTGGATTCGTCAGGGAAGACGCTGACCACCGGGGATACGGGGAAGCTGGAGGAGGGGGATCACCACAGTCCGGAGAAGGTCATGGCGTTCCTAGAGAAGTGGGCGCCGAAGCGGTGATGCTGCGCCTGGAACGGGATTGAATCCGTGTGATGTTGCAATCCTCGGGCTGAACTTTAGCGAAAAGCTCTAGGGCCAGAGCTCACGGACAGCTTGAATACATTTGGGGAGAGCGGGTTGGAGTTGATCGATGCCGTTGAGGCCAAAATCCACCAAAGGGAGCATTCAGGATGGCGTGGTTTGCAACAACCGCTCAAAATAATGGTCCTTCGAGGAAAATATTAAGTGCCGTGGTTTTGAAAACTTGATTTCGCAGCATGAGATGGCAGGAACGATTCCAGCAAACCACCACGAAAATATTCAAACCGCCCTCGAGTGGGGTCCTTTCATTGTTTGATAATCGTCTCCGCAGCACCTAAATCGTGTCCGGGCGCTTTAATCCGTATATGTATGGGTTCGGATCGTTTGAGTTGGTCCTTTATAACCGACTCAGCGTTTGCTTTTGACGAACACTCAATGAGCTTCAAATGTGAATCCGCTGAACTATCCGCCAACCAAATGCGAATGCAGTGATCCGTCGCCAACAATTCATCAATGATCTGTCCCAACAAGGTCGCACTTAAATCGTTGCCTTGATTCATCAGATTCTCAGCATCACACACAATGTCATCCGAAGTGCAGGTCTTTGTGTCGTCCACAAAATACACAATCCCACCATCCGCTTCGGCAATCGACTGGATACGCTTGCGAATATAGGTTTGGGCCTCGGATGCTGGAATTAGTGCCCACAGGTCACGGCGCACTTCTTCCACTTGGACACCGGAACTTGTCATGAAGTAGCTCATTCGAGTCGAGAAATGTATAGATCGTGGGTCGCAAACAGGACGCGAAGGTTATCCTTTTGGAGCGCATTGTTAACCGGGCGAAGTCTCATCTGAAGCCTCATCCGCAATGTGAAACTGAAACGCTGTCTGAAACTCGCCGCCAGTGACTGAGGGTGGATTGGAAGCTGCGCGCTCATGGCTGTTGTCTGCAGCGGAGGGAATTGGTCTCGCTAAGCTCTTATCACCATCAACGTCATTACAGCACCAACCGAAAGAAGGGCGCAGCCCAGAAATAGCCCTCCAATACCGGCTCGACGGCTACGCCGGAGCATCGCTGTAAGGCCCCAGATACTGGCAGCCGTGATACCGCCTGCCGACGCTGCCAAGATCCATGAGGAATGGAAATGGATATGCAGCAACTCTGCAGAGATAATGGTCGGCAGAAGACCTGGGGCATAAAGAAGGACCTGCCACGCGGTGGTCTTGCAGTGCTGGCAGGTCACAAATGCCTGCGCATATCCCGCGGCGACGAGGAACGGCGTGTACGTCGCGATGAACGCCCAAACGACAGCTTTCCTGTAAGAAAGCCAGGGAGTCGTCCGAAAGGTCTCCTGCAGCGCAACAATCCCCTCAGGGCCGCAATGCTCACAGCGGGGCACGGAACCTGTGCTGCTCATTTTCAATAAACACCCAACATTGATCTCCAGCCGTTGCCTCTCCTCGGGCTGCGACAATATTTGGCACTGCCGACACGTTGCTCCTGCCGCGTCCGCTGTCGAGTGAGAAGTTGCAGTCCAAGCGTGTCGCATTTGCCGGAAGAAGTGCCGCTGCGAAGTGAGCGACCGGATCTGGATTTTTCTCCTGAAGCGTCGATCTGCTGCACTCCGATGCGTGCCGTGGACCACAATCTTCGGAAGTCATTGATTCCCATGTGCCCGGAGCTAAATAAATACCGCACGACGTCTCACGCCCGCCCCCACCTGCAACCCGGCGACGGCGCCAAGCTGCAGGTGAAGGCGAGAAGTGAGGTGAAGGTCAACTCGTCTGCCAACTACGCTCTGAACGACAGGTCTG
>CAIMTB010000215.1 GCA_903844265.1 uncultured Verrucomicrobiota bacterium | reverse complement strand
GTCGGGAAACATTCGCGGACCATGGCCTGGCCGTGTTGTCCGAATTCCTTGCGCAGCCTGGCATCGGTTCCAAGGATCCGAACGCGATCGCGCAGGGCGGTGAGATTGCCCTGGGCGACGAGGAAGCCGGTGCGACCGTTGATGCAGACCTCATTCGCCCCGTCGCAGTCGTAGGCGATCACGGGCCTGCCTGCGGCGAGGGCCTGGGGAAGGGCGCGGGGGAGTCCTTCGCGTCGCGACAGGTGGATCAACAGGTCCATGGCCCCGACGAGACCGGGGATGCGCGATGGAGGCACGAGGCCGGTGAACACGAAGTGCTGCGTCAGTCCGCGCGCGGCCACCTCGGCCTCGAACCGCGCCCTCAAAGGACCGTCTCCGACGAGCAGAAAACGGATCTGGGGAACCTCCCGCACGATTCCTGACGCGGCCGCAAGAAGGTCGTCGTGCCCCTTGAGAGGAACAAGGCGCGCGATCTTCCCGACGACAAGGTGTCCGGGTTCGAGCCCGAGCTGCGCGCGGATGGCGGCATCCGGTCGCGCGGAAAGAAAGGGGTCGAGGTCAAACCCGCTGAACACACGCGTGAACATTTCCGCGCGTCCGATCCCCGCGGCGAGGTACTGCCGGGTCATCGCGTTTGCGACCACGACGAAATGGGTCGTGAACCGGGCTGCGAAACGTTCGGCACCGCGGAAGGAGAAGTTCGCGAGATTACCCTGGAACGGGCCGAAGGACGGGCCGTGGACGGTGTGGATGACGACGGGCACGTGGGCGAGGCGGGCAGCGATGCGCCCGAGGATGCCGGCCTTGCCGCTGTGGGTGTGGACGACGTCCGGTCGCTCCGTTGCGAAGAGACGACGGAGCGCGCCGAGTGCGCGAAGATCCTGGAGCGGTTGGACCGGACGGACGAGGGAGGGGACGATGGACAGCAACCCCGGCACGGCCTGGACGACGGGTTCGAGGGTGCCCTCAGGACCGTGCGTGGGGCCGCTGATGAGGTGGACGTCCAGTCCGGGCTTGAGACGGAGCCCGATGACCGAGGAGACCGTGTTCTCCTGGGCGCCGCCGACGATGAGGCGGGTGATGACGTGCAGGACGCGCAAGGGCACCGCGCTGGGGCGGGGCGTGGACGCCGTGTCCTTCACCTTAACCGCCGAATTTCCCGGCGGCGATATCCTGCATCCGCTTCTCGGCGGTGCGCGCCTCGGGGGAACCTGGGATGGCAGTATCGAGGAAGTGCTGGTAGTGCTTGCGCGCCTCGGAGCCTTTCTTGCGCCTGTAATCAATCTCGCCCAGATGGTAGTAGACCATGCTCAGGCGCGGGGCGAGTTCCATCAGGCGACGGTAGTCTTTCTCGGACTGGTCGAAGCGGCCCAACTCAAAGAGGGCGAGCGCACGGTTGACGAGTGCGGGGAAGAAGCCAGGGTCTTTCTCGAGGACGGAGTCGAGCACGCGGACGGCCTCGGCGTTGGCACCGGTCTGCATGAGGATCGCGCTCTTGCTGATGAGAGGGCGCGGGTCGCCTGGCAGGCGGTCTATCAGCCTTTCAATGGCCTTGAGCGCCGCGTTGGTCTGACCGGCTGCGACGTAGATGTCTCCGAGGGTTTGAATGGGCTCGAGCCGCTCGGGAAACTTCGTCTGGACCTCCGCGAGGATCTTCTCGGCGGCGGCGAGGTCGCCTTTTCGGTAGCGGGCCCAGGCCTCGAGCGTGGCGAGGTCGGTCTGTTGCGGGACGGTCAGGGGGCGCGGGTCCGCCCGGATTTCGCCGAGAACCTTCAGCGTCTCGTCAAACGTCATCGCGGCGAGTGACGCATTGGCGAGCCAGAAGCGGTACTCCAGGGAATCCGGCTGGAGTTCGCAGGCGCGGGCGAATTGCTGCGCGGACTGACGATGAAGGCCTCCATCGTCGAAAACGCGACCCAGTCGGAAGCAGAACAACGGTTCATCGACGGGGCCGCAGACGGAGAGGAAGGACGGGAGGTCGCGGTATCGTCCGAGCTGATCGTTCAGCGCTTTCTCAAGGACGACCGGCTCGGAGCGTTTCGCGCGCAGGTTTTCGTTGAAGCGCAAATTGATGATGCCGGCGATGTTGTCCTTGGAAAGTTGGGTGGCGGCCGTGAAGAACTTCCCAGCCTCCTCGATGCGCCCGCGGCGCTGGAGCGCGACGCCCCACGTATTGAAGGCGCGGGAGTAGTGGACGGCGATGGGGATGGTGTCGTTGACCTTCCTGTCGCGCATGCGGGCGAGGATCGGGTTTTCGACGACGTGTTCGCGCACGTTGTTCCAATGCTGATTCACCGACTCGAACTCGGGGTCGCTCAGCGACGACAGCCGGAACGTGTCCATGGTTTGGAAGGCGAAGGCATAGACCGTGTTGGTCGGCCGAAGGTAGTACGACTCGAAGTAGTACCCGAAACTCGGGTGGAGGTAGTAGAGGCTGTTGGTGAGGCCGAGGGCGACCATCTGCTTCAGCATGATGTTGTCGCCGATGGGGTCGCTCAGTTCCTCGATCTTGAGTGCGGGCCAGCGGGAATCGTAGGTGGCCTCGTGATGACGCTGGTAGATGTGACGGGGAAGGTACTGGGTGTTGAGCGGGATGACGTCCTTGCCGCGTCCCTGTTCGGTGAGAAGCCCCATCGCCAGCATCAGCAGGGAGTTGTCGTCGCTCACCAGTGTCTTCCTGCCCGGCGGCAGGTCGACCAGCGTGGTGGCAAGATCACGCACCAGCGGGCCGTTCAGCGCCTGGACCGTGGGCACGCTGCGAACGGCGAGAAGCGCGGCCGCTGCAACCGGAGCGATGATGCACAGCCCGGCCAAGGCTCGTTCGACGGCGGGCCATGCAGACCCGGGAGGTCGAGGCATCTTTCGGTCGGGTTCCTGCCCCCAAACGAGCAGGGCGTACCCGGACGCGTAGCCAACAACCAGGGCGCTCAGGAAATAGAAATGGAGGAAGGGCAGGCCAAACCCGATCTCACGCGGGCTGAACGGCGGGTCGAACATCACCCAGGTGCAGAAGACCAGGAACGTCAGGTGAATCAGGCGGAAAAGGAGGTTGGTGATCGCGGAGCCGGCGGCGCTTGTATCTCCAAAGGAGGAGGGCCACCGCAAGCCGATGAAAAGCATCGGGACCACGGAAGCGAGACTGCAGAACAGCAGGGTCGGCCGCGGAAAATTGAAGATGAACTGGCGCTGGAACCCGAGTTGCGTGCGCAGCAGCTCCATGAATGAGCCCTCCGCCTGGTGGGTCATCATCAGGGCGGTCGGCTGGACCAGATAGAGCAGGACCCCCGCAAAACCAGCCAGGCTGGTGCGGATGAGGAAACGCCCGTCAAAGAAGGGAATGCCCTTGGCCCAGAGGATGGCGCCAATGAATAGCGGACAGAACCCTATGATGCCCCAGTCATTCGTCGCGGCGGCGCCGAAGGCAAATGCAAGCCAGGCCAGATAGCGGTCTTCCTGGAGGACGCGAAACCTGAGGAAACAAAAGATGCAGAAGGCGAACAGCGCGAGATTGACCATCTCGCCGGTCATGGAGGTTGCGTTCTCCCAGAAGGTGAGTTGGAACCCGAGAAGCGACACCGCGGCGACAGCCGGCATCCAGGCGAAGGGGACCGTCAGGAAACTGAAGTCACTGCGCTCGCGCTGACGTTGCTCGCGCGTGCGGTCGTGCGGGAGCAGCGCGACGCACTTCGCCAGAAGGCCCAGCGTTGTGGCGGCCAGGAGGGCGCTCAGCGCGTTCAACCCGATCGGTTGGAGCCCCGCCGGCAGCCACCTCAGAGGAAAGGTCAGCAGCAGCGTCACCGGCCCGAGCTGCATGCTGTTCCAGTCCCACGCCGCAACCTTCGAAATCACATCGACGCTGCTGAAGCCGACCCACCGGTTGAGAGTGGCTCCATAGACGACGAGTCCGGCGACGGCTGCGAACCACGGAAGCAGGAAATGGACAAAGCGCGAGTGTTCCCTTGGGGCCATAGTGAATGGACATGGAGTGTGGGGATTGCGTTCGAGGGTTGGCAAGCAGCCACTGGCAACTTCCGCAATGGCTCCAAATCCATCCCCTCCCGGCCTCACTGTTCAATGCCAAGAGCCCGGCAAGAATCCGTCGGGGTCGACGTGCGGAGACTCAAATCTGATCCAAACGCCAATGAATGGAGCCTCGTTACGTCCGCTGCCACGACGAATGAGGCTTTGCCGACCGGCTCTCAGGCCTTCGCCGTGAGTTCGACAAAATTCCGGAGAATCCCCAGCCCGATCTCCTGGCTCTTCTCCGGGTGGAACTGCGTGGCGAACACGTTGTCCTTCCATACCGCCGATGCAAAACGCCCGCCGTGATCCGTCCAGCTGGCCACCACCGAAGGATCCTCGGGACGCGGGAAGAAGCTGTGCACGAAGTACACATAGCTGCCGTCCTCGATGCCCCGAAACAAAGGGCAGTCGCGCCCCGAAAACTCGAGCCGATTCCACCCGATCTGCGGGATCTTGAGCCCGGGCTGTGGCGTGAACCGGACAACCGGCCCCTTGAAGACGCCGAGGCCTGCGGCGCTGGAATTGAATTCCTCGCTGCGTTCGAACAGCGCCTGGTATCCCACGCAGATGCCGAGGAACGGTCGCCCTTTCGCGATGAATGCCCGGATGGCTTCCAGCAGTTCCTGGCGCTGAAGCGCGTGCAGACAGTCGTCAAACGCTCCAACCCCCGGCAGTACCACCGCCCCGGCGTCCGCGAATTCCGCCCCCTCCCGCACAAGGCGCACCTCAGCCCCCACCTTGAGCAACGCCTTGTGCACGCTGCGCAGGTTTCCCGAGCCGTAATCGATCAGGGCGATCACCCGGCCAGTCTGCGGAGAGATCCGCCCGGACGCAACCCGCGGGGAACCCGACAAGCAGTCCGAGCGGATCGCGCCGGGAGGGAATCCCGCCCGGATGTGGAGGGATGATGCCGGTGACGCTGCCGCGAGAAACCGCCGCCCTCCTTCTGTCCGCGGCGTCATCGGGGTTGCCTCGTGGCGCTGCGCTCGTAGGGTCGCGCCATGCATTTTCCCACCCGTGTCCTCTCCTGGATGCTGCTCGGGTTGGCCCTGGCCACTGCTTCCGCCAGCCCTGCGGCCAACGCTCCCGAGGTTCCGGACAAGAAGGCACGACGCGAACTCGCGGCGAAAATTCTCGGCGACACCGAACTCACCGAAGTCGTCCGGCGCGCCAGGACGTTGCTCAAGACCGGACTCAATGCGGGCGAAGGTTATGGCGAGGTGTGGATCCGCGATCTCAACACCTTCATCGAGTTGTATCTTTCGACCCAGGACCCGAAGCCCGTTCGCGAGGCATTGCTCACCTTCCTGAAGTTCCAGGGGCCCCAGGGAGATATCGTCGATGGATTCATCCCCGAAGCAAAGGCCTCCGTCAGCTACAAGTATCGCAAGTCCGTGCTGGTCCCCGGCCTGCTCGCGCACAAGAACACGGTGGAGACCGACCAGGAATCGTCCCTGGTCCAGGCCTTCGCCAAGTACGTCCGGATCACCCGCGACCGGAAGATCCTCGAGGAGGAGATCGCCGGGACGAAGGTCCTGGACCGGCTCTGGATGGCACTGGAATACCTGACCAAGGAACGCTTCGACGCGAAGCACGGACTCATCTGGGGCGCGACCACGGTGGACTGGGGTGACGTCCAGCCCGAGCACGAATGGGGCGTGGAACTGGACGCGAATTCCCACCGGTCGATCGACATCTACGACAACGCCATGTTTCTGGTCGCGATGCGGGACATGGGCAGGGAACTGGACCGACGTTCCAACCAGCCCATGCCGGGGGGAAATTCTCACGGACCCACCATCCTTCTGGCCGCTGGCCGCGCCGATTCCGTGGTGCGGCAGAACGTCCGGGAACATCTCTGGGATGCGAAGCGGCAGAAGTTCATCCCGCACCTCTATCTCGATGGGTCACCGTTTCCGGCGGATTTCGACGAGTCAGCGATCTGGTATCACGGCGGCACGGCGGTGGCCATCGAGGCGGGGCTTTTGGAACCCGACGAAATCCGCGCGTCCCTGGCTGGGATGCGGGCCAACGTGAAGGCTGCGGGCGCGGCGTCGATCGGACTCACGGTCTATCCGCCGTACCCGGACGGGATGTTCAAGAACAAGGGAATGCGGGCGTGGTCGTATCAGAACGGTGGGGATTGGTGCTGGTTTGGGGGGCGCATGGTGCAGCAGTTGATCGCCTACGGAATGATCGAGGATGCCTACACGGAGCTGAAGCCGATGGTCAGCCGGGTGATCCGGAAGAACGGCTTTTACGAATGGTGGACGCGCGACAACCAACCCAAGGGCTCGGGACAGTTCCGGGGTTCGGCCGGCGTGCTGGGGTTGGCCATCAACAACCTGCTGGACTGGGCGCGGAATGAGGCCCAGGAACCGCCGGTCGTGGTGCCCAAGGATGGGGGTGGGCACACGCCCCCGTCGTTGCCGGGAGGGAAGTAGGATGGTTTCTGGGGAGGCGGTAGGGCGGGCACTCCGCTGCGCGCCTGCTTTTGCGGACACAACAAGGCGCGGCGCCCTCGGAGAGGCCGCCCTACCACCGGAAACCCGAGGATTTTCGTTAAAGAAAGGCCCTTTTTCTGAGCCGGAACCATCCTGAGCACTCGAGGAATGCGGATTTACAGCTGAGGAACGAGGAGGTCACTCCAAGGAATGCCGCGGTGCAACCGAGGAACGCGGCCTTCCCACCAAGGAATCGACACTTGCAACCGAGGAACCCGTCCTTCCCACCAAGGAATCGACACTTGCAGCCGAGAAACGAGGAGGAGCACCCAAGGAAACAGGGATTTCCCCCGAGGAATCCCCGTTGTCTGGCGGGAAACGGGCATTGCAGAGGCTGGAATGGACGGGGCGCCG
>CAIMTB010000214.1 GCA_903844265.1 uncultured Verrucomicrobiota bacterium | reverse complement strand
TGGCCATAGGCCGGGTGAGGGATTTGGCCGGCGGTTCATGGTCCCAATGCGTGTCCAAACTTTGGAAAAGGGGGCTCTCCATGAACCCTCACCGAGCGATCGCCTCGCTTCTGTTCGCAGGGCTGATCGACTGCACCGTTCCGGTTCAGGCCATGGCCGCCGCGCCCCCGGCGGAACCCGCCTTGTCGGCGGAATTGCATTCGCGCGGGTGGATCGTGGCCAGCGCGCAAACGTCGCGCGGGGATTGGGATCTCTTCGTGGTGCGCCCCGACGGGACGGAACGTCGTCCCTTGACTGACACGCCTGAGTTCAACGAGGCCGGCGCACGATTCTCGCCGGATGGAAGCCAGTTGACCTACTACCGAATGGCCAAGGGCGTCGCCGTCGACAACAACACCTACGGTACTTTCGACTTGGTGATCGCGGAGGCCAACGGCAGGAATCCTGTGGTCTTCGGCCCGGGTTTCCCCTGGGCCCGGTTGTGGGTGGCTGGCACCCAGGGTGAAGGGCGCGCCATGGTCTACGCGGAGCAAGGCCGCCACATCTATGGCGCCTGCGCCTCGCCTGAAGCGAGGTATTTGCTTTTTACCCGGAGCGTCGAGGACCTGGGCGCTATCGGCAAGTCCCAGACCACCCTGGCCGTGCTGCGCTGGTCGGATACGCCGATGCTCGGCGATGACAACCCCGCACTGCGCCGGGAGTTCCCGGACGCGAAGCCGGCGCACTGGCTGGATCTCGGCCCCGGCTGGGAGCCGCATTGGACTTACCGCGATGCGCCGGTCGCTCCTTAGGCGACCGGCAAGAGCCGTAGCAGTCGACGTCAGGAGACTCAAGCTTGACCCTAACGCCAATGAACCGAACCTCCCTACCCCGGCCGCCACGGCGAGTGGGTTCTCCTTCCCATGGACTGTCCGCAGCCCGTCAAACATCCGTAGCAGTCGACGTCAGGAGACTCAAACTTGACCCAAATGCCAATGAATGGAGTCTCCTTACGTCGACTGCTACCGGGAAGTGGCTCTTTTTCGACGGGCTGCCAAGCCCTGACCCGAATGCGAAGGAATGAAGTCTCCTTACGTCGACTGCTACGATCGACCGGTCCTCTTTTAACGGGCTGTTGATCCGCGCGGCTCTGTTGCTGCTCATCCCGTTGTTTCTCTCCTGCGGCAATCCCGCCGGTTCTGTCCCCAACCCCAGTGTGGATAGCCAGGTGGTCTCGCTTGGACAAATCGAGGTGAGCGCCCGTCTTGTCGAGATCCCGGACGGCGCCGTCTTCCAGCGGGACCTTTATGACTATGCGACCATCCTGAAATACGAGGTGGTGACGGTCCATCGTGGCGCGTTGGGTAAGAGCGCTCCCTTCTACGTCGCTCATTACAATCCCTGGAAGGCGCGCGCCGAGGCCGCGGACCCGCGGGCGAGGGCGGGCAGACACGCATCGACCTGCCTTATTCGAACGTCGCCTATGGCCAGCTGAACGCCGATTGGCCCATCAACCAGGCCTTCTACGTGGATTACATGATCTATGGACTGCGGGGGCACCGGGACGTGGCCGAGGAGGAATTCCGGGCGATGTTCCAAAGCCAGCAGCAGCCGGACGGCCGCATCGCGGGCTTTGCGAATTGGGGCGTCTATTCCCCGGCCCAGTTGTATGCCATTGCGCAGAACGACCTCCTGTCCGAGGACGCCGCCGTCTTCGAGCGTCTGCTTCCCGAGTCACTCCGGGTGCTTGATTGGTGCCTGGATCAGGTGGCCCGCGCGGAGTCCCGGCCCGGGGCCTCGGGACTCATCCTCGCGCCGCTCAACGATCTGACCCACACCGAGCGTGAGTGGGCCTTTCCACAGGCCTATTATGTCGCGGGCCTGGACGCCTTTGGTCGTGCGCTCACGCGCCACAAGCATCCGCGGGCGGCGGAGGTGTTGCGGATCGCCTCACGGATGCAGGCGGACGTCGAACGTACTTTCGCCCGGGCCAGCGTCCGATCTCCCGTGGTCCCCCTGGCCGATGGAACCTGGAACAACTATGTGCCCTCCGACGCCATGACGCCGCGACGGCTGTTGGACGAGTGGTATCCGATCGATGTGGACTGCGGCCCGCTGCACCTCGCGCGGCTGGGGGCGGTGGATCCCCGGGGTTGGCTGGCCACGGCCATGCTTCACGATCACGAGGACAATCTTTTCCTGAACAGTGCGGGCGCCGCCAATGAGCCGGTCTACAACCAGCAGGCCACCGTCTATCTTCTTCGCGACCAGCCCGAGGCCGCGATCCGCGCCTTCTACAGCATGATGGCTTGCGCGTTCTCCCATGGCCAACTCTCACCTCTCGAACACCGGTGGGCCTGGGGGCAGTATTTCGGCCCGCCAAGCACCGACGGTGCCTGGTTCGAGCTCTATCGGAACATGATTCTGCGCGAGCGTGAGGACGGCTCCCTATTCGTCGGCCAAGCCACACCCCGGGCCTGGCTGCGTGATGGGCGGCGCATTTCGGTCGAGCGCGCCCCCACTCACTTCGGCCCGGTATCCCTGATCCTGGAGAGTCACGCCGCGTCCAGGGAGATCCAGGCTTCCATCGAGCTTTCGGGGAAGCACTCCCCTGGCGCGTTGCTCGTACGACTCAGGCATCCGGACAAATCACCGATCCGCCGGGTAACCTTGAACGGCCAGGCTTGGAACGATTTCGATCCGGCGCAGGAATGGGTCCGCATTCCGCGGCCGACGGTGGGGCGTTACCGTCTGGAGGCAGGCTATTGACGGTCTCGAGCCAGGCACTCCGCGCCCATGCTTAGCAGCCGCTCAAAGGTCCGTAGCAGTCGACGTCAGGAGACTCCATTCATCGGCATTTGGATCGAGTTTGAGTCTCCTCACGTCGATTGCTACCAGCCCGTCGAAAAAGAACCACTGCCTGGTAGCCGTCGACGTGAGGAGACTCCATTCATTAACATTGGGGCCAAGTTTGAGTCTTCTGACGTCGGCTGCCACGGATTTTTGACGGGCTGCTAGAGCAGGGACCACAGGCGACGCAAGGGTTCCAGCGACTCGGCGGCCGGGTTGCACCCACCGTAGGCGACCCTCAGATAGAGACGGATCGCGGCCAGGAACTCTTCTGCGAGGTCGGGCCTGGTCCGCGCGAGCACATTGCCGAATTCCACGGGCGTTTGCTCCGGTGGACGCGCTCGTCCAGCATCGGCGGCCCAGGCTTGCAGGGCCTCAAAGGTGTAGGCGACGAGTTGGGCGGGTGACATGGAGGCTGCCTTCCCGGTGACAAAAGGATCCGCGTAGTCCGCGAAGGCGGGGCGGCGATCTTTGGCGGCCGGCCGCGCCGGCGGGCGTTTCAGACGCTTTGCTGCCCGGGCCTTCCGCAGCGCGTCCAGCCAAAGCCGGCCAAAGCGAAGCAGCAGGTACCCCACCCCTCCCGCCGCGAGCGCGTAGGATGCCCAGCGTATCAGGGAAGCCGCTCCCTCCGGAGGCAAGTCCAAGCCCACGGAGGCCTCTGGCGATGAAGTTCCCTTCTCGGTCGGCTGAGTCCGCGCGGGCTCACCTTCCCTCGTTTGCCGACCGTCCCCGCCGGTGCCGTTCCCCTGATCCCTACTCCCAGCGGGGTCCGATCCCTTCGACCCTGAACTCGACTCAGCCGGGGCTCCCTGGTCCGAGCCTTCCCGCCGCGGGGGTGAAGTCGGGGTGGCGTCGCTGGAACGACCGATCCGCCGGCCCTCACCCGGTGCCGCCTCGCCCCGCATCCAGGCAAAGCGCGAGGCCGTCTGGGCGCGGTCACGCAAGCCGATGGCAAACCGGGCGAGCGTGTCGGGCCCTCGCGGTCTGGGGAGCAGGAGAGCCCCGAGGAGCACGGTCACGATGATGGCGCCGCCGAGGGTCATCCATGAGCGGGCCATGGCCGCGGGCATGAGCAGCCGGCGTTGCCGCAGATAGCGTCGTAGACCAAGGAAGCTGGTGGTGAGGAGGAGCGTCAGCGCGGATGCCACAAAGGTGAAGCAGAGCACGAAGGCCCGGCCGCGCGCGACACCGTCCGTGACCGGGAGGGTCCATTGACCGATGCCGAAGATCGGGAGAGCGCCGAGGGAAAAATAGAGGAGCCACAAGCCGGGAGCATGGGGGCGTCGGGCGGGGGTCTCCGCCGTCGAGAATGCGGGCCGTTCGGTTCCGGTTACCTGGATGGGAGCCTGGTCCTCCACGGCGGCCTGGGCCTCACCCTCGAGGCGGGCCACGGCCAGGAGCCCCTGCCCGGAAGCATCCTGGTTTTCGTCAATCAGGGTGCAGTCCCAGGTGAGCTTGCTGGCGCACCACCAGATGAGTCCGAGGAGGAGCAAGGCGCTGAGGGGAGCGCCCAGAAATTGGCAGAGACGGAGGCCGGTGGCGGCGCCGAGGGCGATTCCGTAAAGGGCTGCGTAGTCGGAGCCGTGCTCAATCGAGATCCGGGACACGAGGACCGAGGCGACGGTGAACCAGAACAGGGTCCAGTTGACCTGGCCGGAAAATGAGCCGCGATAACTCACCTCCACCAGGAAGAAGTTCAGGCTGCCTACCAGGAGCATGATGAGGCAGGGACCTATCGCGATGGCGAGAGTGTCAGCCAAGGACTTCTGCGGCAGGCCCAGGCCCGCGCGCGGCATGGCGGATGGTGGCCGGTTCATCGGACGAAGTGTTCGGCGCAGAGCCGCTCCAGGCTGGCCTCGTCCTGGACCCTGCGGAAGGCGATGCCCTCGGTGATGAGTCGATCCGCCCACTCGGGCGCACTGGCCCAGTCGTGGAGGTCGTTCTCCTCGAGACTCACCAGGACCGCGGTGACCGCGAAGCCAGAGCGGCGCAGGTTGCCCAGGGTGATCGCTGCCTCCTCGCTGACCTCGCTGAGCACGGCGGCGACGGTGGCATCCCGGGGCAGTCGGCTGGACACTTCCGCGACCAGGTCCGGGAAAGGCAGCCCGTCGGTGAGCTCCAGCCGCGCCAGCGCGTCGAGGATCAACCCGAGTTGGCCAGGATCCCGCCGGGTCTCGACGACGACCGGCTGAAGCCGCTCACTGGAGGAACGTTGGTCGAGATTCTCCCGGGCGAGGGTCCTGGACCGGAATTCCTGGCGGCAACCTTCGGAGCGGATGCGGTCCGCGGCATCTCGGCCGTTGCTGACGAACCCGACCTGCTGTCCTTGTTCACTGACGGCGTTGGCGAGGGAGGCGACCGTGGTGACGGCGAGTTCGACCCAGGCGGGATCGGGGCCTTCGAGTTCTGCCGCGACATCCGAGGCGCCGGCGGCGGCGAGCTGCCGGGTAAGTTCCCGGGTGAGAACCGGGCGATGGCGGCGGTTGAGATACCCGGCCCGATGGAAATCGAGCAGCAGCGTAGCGCCTGCGATGCAGGAGGGCTGGTAAACCTTGCAGTGAAGCGCGCCCGTCCGCGCGGTCGCGCGCCAATGGATCCGATGCAGGGGGTCGCCCTTTTCATAGGGACGGATGCCGGAGATGAGCGTCGGATCCTCGAAGAATCGATGACTGATCCTTACTTCGCCCACCGGACGTCGCGAGGCGAGATCATAGCCCAGCAAGGGAATGACTTTCGGCCGTACCAGAACATAGCAAGGATCGGAGGTGACCCGGTAGCGCCGGTCCAACCCGAACAGATCCCCGCTCTCGAGGAGCAGAGGACCGAACGGGTAGTAGCCTCGCTGGAGGAACTCGACTTCGTAACTCAGATCGCGGACCTCCCCCGGGCGCAAGGCGGCCACGGATACGGGGGGGGCACCCGTGCGAAGCCGGGGCGGGTGCTGCCGGAGGTCGCCTGCGGGTTGGCCCTCCTCGATCAGCATCCAGGGGATCCGCGAGCGGCCGGTGTTTCGAACCGCGAGAGTGACCGAGGCGCGCTCCCCGATCTCGGCGCTTTCCCTGGAGCACTGCCGATGCACGGTGACCTGTCCCAGCCAGCGGAGGGACCCGTACCGACTGAGTCCGAGCAGGGCCAGGAACGCGTACATGGCGTAGACCACGTACTCCATGCGCAGGACCAGCGAGGCCGCCAGCAGCACCAGCGCTCCGAGCCACGGTTTCATCGACCCTGATCCGCTGCGGCCAAGGTGGGGACCGGCACCTGGCCTAGGATCTGGTCGATGACGGCCGTCGCGGTGGCCTTGCGCAGGCGGCTTTCCGGACGCAGGACCAGCCGGTGCGCCAGCACAAAAGGAGCTATCTCCTTGACGTCGTCGGGCAGTACGAAGTCGAAGCCCTGGATCGCGGCGAGGGCCTGGGCGGCGCGGAACAAGGCCAGGCTCGCGCGGGGGCTGCCACCGAGACGGACGGACTCGTGCTCCCGCGTGGCGCGCACCACCTTGGCGACATACTCACGGACCCGTGGGTCGACGTGGACGGCACGAACGGCGTCCTGGGCCGCGAGGATCTCCTCGGGGGTCGCGACCTGCTGGACGGCGTCGATGGGATGCTTCAGTTGGAGCCGCTCGAGCATGCGGTTTTCCTCGTCGAGCCCGGGGTAACCGAGACTCAGCCGGACGAGAAAGCGGTCGAGTTGCGCCTCGGGGAGCGGGAAGGTGCCTTCGTGGTCGATGGGGTTTTGTGTGGCGATCAGGAAGAACGGACGGCGCAATTCGTAATTCACGCCGTCGGCCGTGACCTGGCGTTCGGCCATGGCCTCGAGAAGGGCCGATTGGGCGCGCGGCGTGGCCCGGTTGATTTCATCTGCCAGGAGGGTCTGGGCGAACAGGGGCCCGGGGCGGAATTCGAATTCCGCGGTCTTGAGGTTGAAGATCGACGCGCCGGTGATGTCCGAGGGCAGGAGATCCGGGGTGCACTGGAGGCGCTTGAAGGAGCATCCCACGCTCTGCGCCAGCGCCCGCGCCAGCATCGTCTTGGCAACGCCAGGAACGTCCTCGAGAAGCACGTGACCCTCGGCGAAATAGGCCGCCAGCAGGAGGGTGATTTTGCGACGCTTCCCGATCAGCACCGACTCGATGCTCTCCAGCAGCCGGTTGGCGATGGGGGCGACCGGGGAGGAACCGGGCTGCCGGGTCTTCGCGGCGAAGATGGACGGAGCGGCCTTGGGGATCCTGATCCGTGCCGGTTCAGGCGCGTCAAGACGGGTGCTGCGCCCGCAGGAGGGGCAGGTGGTTTCCCGCCCGGCCATCTCCTCGGGGAATTCCAGGGTCTGGGAACAGTGCTGACAGGCGGTCTTCAACATGGGATCGGGCTTCAGGCTGGCCGGAAAACAGCCCGAAGGAAAGGTTCCTGGGATGCCTGGGAGGTGGCGCTCCAGCTGCTCGCTGTTTTCCCTTGAACGGCCTGCAGCATCAGGCGCCACTTGCGGTCGAAGATCCCATGTATCGCTAGTCTTGCCTTTCGCTGGCCTGCATCACCCTTGCCTCGGCGAGGGTCCTGCTCGTCCCGGTAGCCGCCGTTCGTGCCGACGACGATCCCGGTCACTCGCGCCACGGCACCGCCTTCGATTCCGGTCTGCGGCAGCGCCCCTGGAAAATGGAGGGCATCGGTCACACGCACTTCCCGGTGACCACCAAGGTTCCCGAGGTCCAGGAGTGGGTCGACCACGGCATCACCGCCCTGGTCCGCGGGCTCCTCAAGCTCGGGGTCAGCAGCGTGACCCCGGAGAAGAACAAGGCCTCGGCCAAGTTGTCGAAGCTTCCGATGCGCCTTCTCTCCGATCGAGACCACGAGAACGCCCGACGGTTTGCGTCCTACGACGATTTCGAGGAGTTGGAACTGCATTCCACCGTCCTGATCGATGCCCAGGGACGCGTTCATTGGAAACGCACCGGCGGGAAACCCTTTGCCGACGTCGAGTTCCTGATGCAGTCGGTGAAACGCATGAACCAGCAGGCGGTGACGCCATCCAAGGCCGGGGGGAATTTTTGAGCCTCGCACATCAGGGTGACATCGAGACCCGGCCGGAGCGCTGACTTCAGTCCGCATCGGTGTGGCCGACCGGAAGCGGCGTGAACGCCGCGGTCCGTCACCCATCGCGCGAGACTGAATATGTTGTGCTCGCCCCGGGCTGTCCACGCGCTCGCCGTCGACGGTCAGTTGCCTCGCAGCCTTGCGGCGGTGCATTCGCGATACGATACCCCGGCTCGCGCGGTCATCGCCTATTCCGCTCTCTGCCTCTTGCTGGCGGTTTCTGGCTCGTTCCGACAACTCGCCATTCTCTCCAGCTCGGGCATGCTGCTGTTGTATCTCATCTGCTGCCTGGCCGTGCTGCGGTTGTGGGGTCGTCAGGTGAGCATGGCGGGGGAGCCGTTTCGGGCACCCGGGGGTCCCTTCGCCCCGCTCGCGGCATCGGCCATCATCGTATGGATGCTGGCCACGCTGGAGTGGAAAGAACTCATTGCCGCGGGAGGGTTGGTGCTGGTGTCGGGGGGGGTGTACCGGATCCGCGAGGCCAGGGTTTGGGAACCCACGCTCGGTCCTGATCGATTGCGGGATTCCTCGGACTGAGCGCCCCAGCTGAGGTCCTGCCATCGTCGGCCCTGGAGGGAAGGAGTGCCGGGCATTGTCCCATCAACTTGGCACGCGCCCCGCCCCGGGCATGACGGGAAGGACGGGCATCGTCGGTGTCACTTTCCACCTGAACCTGGATTCTCCGTCTCGACCGCCATCATCTCCTTAGCCCCCGTCAGAAGCTTCTCAACTTCCGCAACGCTCTTCCCTCGTGCATGCCATTGCGCACCGTCCTTCGTGGTGATCGTCACGATTCTCGAAGATCGCTCACTCAACCAGGAAATGATGACGCCGGCCAGGGCTGGAACTGAACATTGGGGAATCTCCACGACCTGTCCGGTGCTCGTGTCGACGCCAGGCCGCGGGCGTGTGTACTCCACTCGAGCAACCTCAAGCGCCCCAACGAACGTCGCGGAGCCGATACCCAGTACGGTGATGATCATAAAAACGCAGCAGCTGACCTCCGGGACCCTTCAGGGGGGCAACCCGGAGCCGGGGTCCATCTTCTTGCGCAGCGCCTCGTCTGGGCCGCCCCCAAACTGTCTCCAGTAAAGCGCCTTGAAGGGATTCACCTTCGGGCCGGTCACGTTCTCATTCACCAGCAGCGGTTGGACGTCCCGCCACCATGGGTCATAGGCCGCGCGCAACCGCCTCACCTCGTCCGGGTGCTGCCCGATGACATTGGTCGTCTCGCCGTAGTCGGCCGCGAGATCGTAGAGTTCCTTGTCGTTCACCAGCGTGAACCGACGATCCCGGATCGAGCAGTTGGCAAACTTGGCCCCCGCCGCCGCCCCGCGCTCCCAGCGTCCGACGTGCGTCACCAGGAGGCGATCGGGCCAGTCGGCCTGCGGGTTCCGCAGCAGGGGCAGGAGGCTGCGGCCTTCGACCTGCCGAGCCAGGGCCCCGCTGATTCGTGCCCCCGCGATCTCGGCGAAAGTAGGCAAGACGTCGATATGCGCAGTAAGCGCCCGGCAGTCCGTCCCGCCCGCGAACGCCGCCGGCCACCGCCAGAAGGAGGGAACGCGCGTCGCGCCCTGGTAGGGTGTTGCCTTGCCCCCGCGCATCCCGGCGTTGAATACCTGCAACCCCGCGGTGCCGCCGTTGTCGGTCATGAAGATCACCAGCGTGTTCTCGGCCAACCCCCATTTCCCGAGCTTGTCCATGAGCGCCCCGAAGTTGTCGTCGATGTTCTCGATCATGCCGAAGAACTTTGCGGCCATATCGGGCACCTTTCCCTGGTAGCGATCCGAGTATTTCCCAGGAACATCAAGCGGACCGTGGGGGGCGTTGAGCGGGATATAGGCAAAGAAGGGTGCGGTGGCCTTGCGCTTCTCGTCGATCCATTGTTCCGCCTGGGAGAAGAAGACATCGGTGCAGTAGCCCCGGGTCCGCTCGAAACGGCCATTATGCAGGATCGTGGGATCGAAGTAGCGGTTGTCCGGCGCGTCGCCGCAACTGCCGGCATAGGTCTGCCCAATACCGCCCGCGCCGTGGATGAACACCTCGTCGAACCCGCGTCTGCCGGGCTGATAGCTCGCCTCGTCCCCGAGATGCCACTTGCCAAAGATACCGGTCTTGTAGCCCACCTTCTTGAGCACCTCCGCGAGGGTGGTGGCCTTCAGGGTCAGGCGCTCGCGCTCCAGGATGGTGTGCGTCACGCCGTTCTTGAACTCATGCCGTCCGGTCATCAGCGCCGAGCGCGTCGGCGCGCAGGTCGGGCTGACGTGGAAATCGGTGAAGCGCACGCTCTGCCTGGCGAAAGCGTCGATGTGCGGGGTCTTCAGCACCGGATTGCCGGTGACGCCGAGATCGCCGTAGCCCTGGTCGTCGGTGAGGACGAGGACGATGTTCGGCCGGGCCGGCATCGGCATCGCGTGCGCGGCCTTCGGTTGGGCGGCGAAGACCTCCTCCTCGGGCATCGGGTCCTTCATCTCGCGCATCAACCCGCGCAGCTTGTCGTCGAGCATCGCCAGCGTTGAGGCGTGCCTCGGGTCGGCCGCGAGGTTGAGCTTCTCCCAAGGGTCGTGTTGCACGTCGAAGAGCTGCACCTCGCCCGCCTTGGGTGTGCGGATCAGTTTCCACTGCTTGGTCCGCACGGCACGCTGACGGTCGATAAAGGCCGCGTAGAGCGAGTCGGTCAGTTGCTTCCTAGTGCCGGTGATGAGCGGCACGAGGCTGGGGAATTGCACGGTGCCCGGCACGGGGACGCCCGCCATCTCGCAGGTGGTGGCGAACAGGCTTTGCATGTTGAAGAGCGCGTCGTTGCGCCGGCCCCTGGGAATGCCTGGCCCGGCCATGAGGAAGGGCATTCGCAGCGAATGGTCATAGAGATTCTGCTTTCCCATCAGTCCGTGCTGGCCCACGGCCAATCCCTGGTCGGAGGTGAAGATGACCACGGTGTTCGACGCTTTGCCCGTGGACTCCAGCGCCTCCAGCACACGGCCGATCTGGACGTCGAGATGTGTGACCATCGCGTAGTATTCCTGGAGATGGACCTGGACGATCTCCGGGGTGCGCGGGTAGGGCGCGAGGATCTCATCGCGGCCGTCAAAGCCGCTCTCGATGGGGAACGGGTGCTTGGGCAGAAAGTTCGGCGGCACCTTCAGCTTTGCAGGGGGGTACAGGTCGAGGAATTCCTTGGGCGACTGCCGCGGGTCGTGGGGCGCATTGAAGGCGACATACATGAAGAAGGCATTGGAACTCGCGGCGGCCTGGTTCCGCAGGTATCCGATCGCCGCGTCGGCGATGAGGACGCTGCTGTGCGTCGTGGTTCCGTTGTTCGTGATCCAGTGACCGCCCCATTTGGGGTCCTCGGGCCTCCAAGGGTTGCCTGGTGCGGGCCGAAAGTAGGCCGGGCCTCTGTTCGTGGTGGACTGCCGGAACCCGCCGGTGAGCGGGCCAAGCGTCTTGAAGCTGCGCTTCAAGGCCGCCTCGGGAAGGTGCCATTTGCCCGCCATGAAGGTGTCGTAGCCGGCATGACCCAGCGTCTCGCCCCAAAGCGCGGCTCCCGGCTCGAGGTCCTGCCCTGAGGCGCCGCGGGACTGCCAGAGCGTTCGGCCGGTGTTCAGCATCGTCCGGCTGGGAATGCACACCGCGCCACTCCAACCGCCCTGGTTGAAGCAGTGCGTGAACAGCATTCCGCTCTTGGCCAACCGGTCGAGGTTGGGCGTCTTGACTTCCAGTTCGCCCAGCCGGCCCAGCGCCCGGAAGGTCTGGTCGTCCGAGAACAGGAACAGGAAGTTGGGCCGTTCCTGCCCGGCGGCTGCGAACCGGTTCGCCGCGGGTGAGTCCGAAGGCAACAGGCCGAGGATCAGGAGGAGCGTCGGTAGCAGGATTCGAGGGTTCATGGGAGCTGGAGTTCAAGGTTCATAGCGGACGGTCTCGTCGGCGTCGACCCGATAACCCCGCCTGGCGACATACTCGGGGTCGGGCCGGAAATCGGCGTGTTGTCCGGCGAGAGAAGAGAATGGGGTCAGACATTGACTGTTGACATTCTGGCTGTTGGCCAACGCAAGCGCGAGCGTCGGTGAATCACCCACACCGCAGCAGCAGCAGCAGCAGCGTCCCGAGGACCTTCGATCCAAATGTCGACTGTCAATGTTTGACCCCATCGC
>CAIMTB010000213.1 GCA_903844265.1 uncultured Verrucomicrobiota bacterium | reverse complement strand
GTTGGTAGGGCGCGCACTCCGCTGCGCGCCGGCCTTTGGAGGCTCACTTTCGCGTAGCCCCGGCAGGGCGGCGGGCAAGGGACTGCCCGCCCTACCTTTACGGTTCATGGACAGATTGTGGAGCCGTCGCCGGGGCGTAATCGCCCGTGGGGTTGCGGCCTTGTTTCTGGTGTTTTTCGGGATGGCCGCATCGCCATCCTCACGCGCGGCGTCGGGACTGGACGAGTCGGCCTTCGATGCGGCTGCCAAGTTGTACGAGGGCGGTCATCCCGCCGATGCGGCCGCAGCCTATGAACGCCTGGTCAGCCAGGGCGTGGTCACACCCGCCGTGTTGTTCAACCAGGGCAATGCCTGGTTCCACGCCGGCAAGGTCGGACGCGCCATCGTGAGTTATCGGAAGGCCGCTTTGCTCGCACCCCGGGACGAGGAGATATCCACCAACCTCGCCAGGGCGCGCGCCAAGGTGGGCGCCGGCGCCACGACGGTGGAAGGCCTTGGCGTCCGTGCGTTGCGGCTCCTGACCCCGAATGAATGGGCGATGATTGCCACGGCCGGGATCTGGATCTGGTTCGGGATGCTCGCAGCGGCCCAGTTGGCTCCGAAGTTTCGGCCGATCACCTTGCCCCTGAGACGCCCCGTCGCCGCGACCGCAATCGCGCTCGCCGTCCTCGCCGTGGTGGCGGGTGGCATTGCCGACCGGACCTCGGCCGTCGTCGTCGCGGCCGACACCACCGCGCGCTTCGGACCCCTTGAGGAGTCGCAGTCTGCCTTCACGCTACCCGACGGGGCCGAGGTGGTCGTGACCGACAGAAAAGGGGAATGGCTCGCGGTCCGTGATGCCGCCGGTCGGCGCGGATGGGTGATGGGCAGGAACGTCGGCGTCATCCGTTGATCCGGCGTCCGGTTCCACGCGGCGCCAATTCCGTCTCAGCGTGATTCCGATCTGCCTCCGCGGAACACGATCCGTCGCGTCGCCGGCAGGTCGCGGGGTGAGTCGAGCGGGATGTTGCAGGTCAGTTGCCAGGTGCCGGTCACCGGATCCCGCGAGGCCTGCGAGAAGTCCTTTCCGTGCACCGACTGGTCCAACACGACGAGGCCCTCGCCCCGGTCGATTTGCAGGACCCAATCCCGGGGCGTCTTCAGGCCCGTGAAGGTCATGGGGACATGGCCCATCCCGCCAGTGACGGTGAGGTCGGCGCGCTGTGCTGCGCCGATGGCGATCACCGGGGGATAGGCCGAGGTCACACGGCCGGCCGAAGGGTGGAGACCGAGGTCGTTGCCGCGGGCGAGGCGGTGGACAGCGCGCCAGGAATTTCCCTGTTCCCGGAGCGCGGTCCTGAGGTTTTCGTTCGGCCCGTAATAGTCGTCCGCCGACATCGGCAGGATGACGAATTCCAATTCCGCCTCGACGAAATCGCCGACTTGCAGGTCGGTGACGTCGGGAGGCGGGGACAGTTCAAGGTTGGCACTGGGGACCCCGCCGGCCTCGGTGCCGTAGACAGACACGGACAGGGCGGCCGGTTTTCCGGACAACCGGGCTTTCCACGAACGGACGATCAATCCCCGGGTGGCCCACCCTCCCTGTACCGGCTTGAGATGGTCTGCGGCGATGGCGCCGTGGAGCGAGAACCAGGGAGCTTCCCCCGGGCATGGAATGCCTGTCCGGAGATAGCTCTTGCCGCCTCGCCCGGGAGTCCATTCCTCGATGAGTCCGTCGGTATTTCCACGCGCCATGCGGTTGAACTGGTGCCAGTGATACCGGTCCGATCCCACCTGATAGAATGCGAGCCGGGAGAAGCGAGTGGGCTTGAGCACGTCATATCTCAGTCGGTGATAGACGCGGTTCACGTCGTCACAGCGCGGTGAGGAGACCTCCACGCGGCAGGCGATGTGGCCATCGGCAGTGACTCCCGAGTATATCACGTCAGTGAGATTCGGACCCTGGGAAAGATAGGCCGTCCGCACGCCGCGCCAGGGTTGGTAACTTCCGTGCTCGTCGAGATACACCAGGAAATCACCGCCGCCGACGTTATGGGTCCAGGTCCATTTCCGTTGTCCATCGCCCATGCCCCAGACCATCAGGGGGCGGACATCGTCGATGCGGCAACGGACCTGGATGGCATCGGGCTCGTAACAGATGGATTCCCCCCAGCTGCCGATGGCGGCCTGGTCCCAGACCTGGTTCCAGCCCCAACCGATCAGGCAGAGCTGGGCGTGGGATGCGGCCGGGACACCGCCCCATCGTGCGAACGCGACGGTGAATTCGGCATCCGTCCGGCTTCGCGGCGGAAGTCGCAGGATCGTGAAGGCATGAAGCCACGGGCCTTCGTACAACATCCGGCGTTTCTCCTGGCGATGCCAGTTCTTGGAGATCTGGACTGGAATACCCGTGGGCGAACCGTCGGGCTCGCGGAGCATCGGGGTGAGCCCGGTGATCGCCGGGGTGCCACTGGGATCGTCGAAGAGCAGGCGCACCGTCTGTTCCGCCGGGGAGTCATTGGTCATTGAGAACCGGACCCGCTCGAGGTGGTCGGGATCGGCAGCGACGGACCAGGATTGCGACGGGAGGACGATCCGGTGCCAACCGCGGGCGGAATCCTGCTCCACCTTCAGGGGTGAACCGTGGGTGATATCGGTGGCGGAGAGGGAGATGGATGGCGGTGGGGCATCCACGGAAGCCGTCGTGCGCCTGGGTAGAGAAATGGGTCGTGGAGTGATCACCAACTCACTCGAGTAAGTTCCGGGACGAGGGGTCGATGGCTGTTCGGCGACCTCCGGCGGGCGTCCTTCGAACGCTGCCGTGCACCTCAGGCGCAGTCCAAGGGTCACGGGAGCCGTGTTGGACCCGGCGCTTGGAGTAAGTTCGAGAACCAGTCGGATGGAATCAGGCCAGGCGACGACTTCCAGCCGGCCTTCGGCGTCGAGGCGGTCGCCGTGGTCGTCCTCAAAGACAAGCTGGAGAACATCAAACCGCTGCACATAACGTCCGCTCTCGATGATGCGGACCGGAAAGTTCATGGAATCCTGCCGGTTCGTGGCGGCTCGGACGCAGTGGTACAGGTTTCCGCCGCGTTGGGCCGTCATCTCGAGGGATGCCGCATCAAGCTGGAGCCAGGCATTCTGATCCGCCACAACGGCGCGCCCCGCCGCCGCATAATCCAGTCCGGCGCCGGATGTTGATTCGTCAGGGGACACCTCATCGCGATCGAGTTTCCGACTCATGGCGATCCATCCCGACGCGGGTTGCGGGTCCCCCGGGAATTGCCCGGGAACACGGGGCGCCCGAGCCCTCACCGATGGCTGAAGCGCGGCCACGGGGATGGGACTCAGCCGGACCAGGGAGGCTTTGAAAGGATCGAACACGGCCTGATAGCGGCCGGTCACGATCTGGAGCAGCGCGGGATCACGAGGGGCGCCATCCGACCATCCGCCGATCCATGACATCAGCGTGTAGTCCGGAGTGGCCGGGGCGCAGTCAAGGATGGAGACCGTGCGTGGGCTGGGATCGCCCGATGGGGCACCGGCGGCGAGGATGTCCAGGGTCAGGACATGGAAGACCGCGAGGAGAGCATGGCGGGAAATCGTTCCTCGCGCGTCGGGGCGCCACCAATGGAACGGGTTCATGGGTTGGGTCCGGTTGCTTGTTTTCGACCGTCGAGACGCGCCTCATGCTCGGCTCTTCCGTCGAGCATCCATTTCCAGATCGAATTGTTCCAAAGCGCGACGCGCTGGCGTTCGGTTTCGTTGCCTGCGCGGGTGCCGGCCTCGGCCATGAAATCGGCCAACTGCTTCATCCGGTCGGGGGTTCCGAGGTTTTTCCAGGCGATGTTCCGGTCCTGCTTGTGCAGCTTGGGCGGGTAGAGGGACTGATCGCAGGCGGTCGTCTCGAGCAGTGCGTAGAACTTGCTCATGGGCTCGGAGGCGGCTCCGAAGTAACCCGCGAAGAATTCCTTGAGCAGCGCGTCGGTATCGAGGCTTGGATCGTCCCAGATCTTCACCATCACATACTGCTCGACCTGGTCCTGCTCGCCGCATTCGAAGATGCCGCGGACGCCGTCCCGCAGGAACATGCGGGCGGATTTCGCGGTCTCGTGGACCATGACGTTCGGGAAGCATTTCCACTTGTCGATCAGGGCGGGCTCCATCGGGTGGTGGTAATAGTTCCAGAGGAACATCGGGGCCTTGGCTTTGGGGAGCCAGGCCTGGTACAGGCGCATGTCGTTTTCCCGGACCTCGTCATTGATGGCGTAGGCGCAGGTATGGAGGCAGGGGGCGATGGAGACGTTGGGTTCGATCTCAAAATCCCGGGGAGGAAAGGCGTAGTTCCAGTAGGCCAGCGTCGCGATGAACCTGTCGGGATGCGTCTTCCGTACTTCCCGCGCCACGGCATTGACGAACGAAAACCAGTAGTCGCTGATCTCGCCGCTGCTGAAGTGGCCGGTCTTGCGGTCCTTGCCGCGATCGAGCAGGGCCTTGCAGCGTTCGCACGCGCAATACTTGGCGACGTCTTCCGGTACCACTGCAAAATAACTGCCCAACGCCTTGAATCCTTCCGGCAACTCCCCTTTCCCGTCGAAATAATCGCGTGCCATCCGGGCCACGGCCTGGACGAGCTTGGGGTGGGTATAGCACAGGTTGAGTCCCTTGGCGGGACCCTGCGCCTGGTATTCCGGGTCGTTCAGGACCGTCTCGATGGTACGCCGGTGGATGGTGTGGTTGCCGGCCCACTTTTCTCCGCCGAGCCGAAGACGGCGCCACAGCAAAAAGACCTGTGCGTTGTCGAACTTCCCCCATTGCCCACGCAGGAATGGCCAGCTTGCGAGGCTCAGGGCGTTGCGATGTTTCAGGGCAGGGGAGCGCCGGATATCCCCACCGTCCGCCGAGATGTCGTCGCGCCTGGGGATGACCGTGGTCAGATCCGAGGGGCCATACCATCTCACGCCGCAGTAGCGTTCCAGGAAATCGTAGGCGGCGTAACACGTGCCCTGGTCGTCGTGGATTCCCGGCAGCTCCAATTCGAGGGAACCGCGGCCGGGCAATTCAACAGTCTTCCAATAATCAATCTTGTGCCGGAGATCGGACAACCGCTGGTCGGCGAGGGTGCGTCCCTGTTCCTGCCGGTTCGCGGGGGTATCCTCCCAGTCACGGCCGATCAGGACGACGGCGTTGGTGCGGAAGGCGATGAGATATTCCTGCGGAGCGAAGCCGGCGCTGACGAACCCGAGTGCCCTGGTGGCGGCGCTTTCGCCGACCAGGATGCGGGGCCCGGACGTGGCTTGTTGATCGTCGCGGATGGGCAATTCCGCCCCGCTGATCTTGAGGACATGGGATTGCAGCTCGAGGGCAGCGAGTCGGGCGGCGTGGGAGGGACGCTCGGCAAGGACTATCGAGCAGGCGGGCTGTCCGCCACGGGTCACGGGAAAGGAGCCGGCCAGGGTCTCTCGCGCACTGAGAGCGAAGGACAGGATCCCCAGGAGGTTCAGGATCACGGTGAGGCGTGAGATCTTCATGGATGACTTTTTCTGCAGCTGCCGGAGGTGACTGGACGTTGGCGCAATCGATGGACCCGGCGCAAGAGTCCTCGGCTCTCGCGTCCTCGGCTCTCGGTGGCAGGGCGGCCTTTCCGAGGGCGCCGCGCTGGGTGCGTCCGCGAGGGGCGCCGCGCAGCGGAGTGCGCGCCCCACGTCAGCCTGTGGATGCATCGGGATCCAGATTTTCAGTGGGCAGGTCTGATTTTTCGATGATGATGATCAGCAAACCCCAAGGCAGTATCGCGGCACTGAGAGCCCGTCTGAGAAACCCAAGGATTGAATCCTGCAGCGTATGCAAACGAAGGCTGAAATCACGGGATCCCTGGCGCATTGGCTGGCTGCCGGGAAACTGGATGGGCGCGTGGTATTGCCGGCGGTCGAGGGCCTGGCTCTCGAGGGAACACCGCCGGTCTCTCTCATCGCCCTGCTCGAATCCGTGGTTTCCCAACCTGCCCAGCAGGATGTCACGACGCTGGCTTCCCATCTGAGAACCGTCTGCCGGCGTGAATCTCTGGCTGCGCGGGCAAGACGGGTCTCCGGGCAGGACCTGGATCCAGCGAGTGCGGCTGCCCTCGGAGGCGTGCCACTCGATGCCTCGTTTGCATGGCGCAATCCGAGGAAAGGCGTGGACCTCATCACTGTCGCCGTGCAGGCGGCCGGGGATGCCTTCCGGGCGGAAAAATCGGGGGACGCGTCCCCGGAATTGACCCGGGCGGCCTTGGAACGTCTCCGGAAAACCTCGGCTGAAGCCCTTGTCTTCCTCCGGCGTGAGGGAGGGATACTCAATCATCGATTGCTGGGTGCAGCGCAGTCCGCCAATCGCGTCGGGTGCCCGGATGAGGTCGTGTTGGCGCTGACAGCCTGGGTGGAGGATCAGGAGGTCGCGGCCCGTCTCGAAGCCGCTGAAGCGGTCGATGGCCTCAGGCCGGCAGCGCTGGAGAACGTGGATGACGCATTGGCGATGGGCCTGTGGACCGACCGTTGGAATCGGACGAAGGACATCGCAGAGCGGGGCGCTTTGTTGAACCTGCTCTGCTCCTGGCCTACTCCGCGCGCTTCGTCGGAGCTCCGGACACGGGTGGAGCCGGGATGGATGGAAGAACGGGCCCAGGTGATCCTGAGCTATCGCTTCGGCCAGGGTGGGTTGGGCACATGGCCGGACTGGTGTGGCTGGATGCGGGGCTTGGAACCGCAATGGATCGCGCAGGCGGGCGAGTTGGAGGAATGCGTGCGGAGCCATGCCGCGATGCTGTTGTGGCTCTGGTACCGGATGGAGGACACCCAGGTTGCCTCGGTGGAGGCGTGGTTGCGGGATGGTGCGGCTGAATGTGTTCCCGCGGAACCCTTGCTGCCACCGAAGCTGCCGCCGCTGCTGGCAGTCCAGGTAATTCCCGCGGTCGAGGAAGAAAGGGTCGCGGCGCCCATCGTGCCAGTACCCATTGAACCGCCGCAGCCGTCGGTTTGGGACAGACACATCCAACCCTTCTTCGCCGCAAACGGCTACATGCTGGCGGGAATAGGGATGGTCATTGTGGGCAGCTCGCTGGTCGCGCTTTATACCTGGGACAAGCATTGGCTCGTGCGGTATTCCGTGATGCCGGCATTGCTTGCATTATTCACCTGGGCATTGGCGCGGGCCGGGCAATGGATCGAGGACCGCGACCGGGAGCTTCGGTCGATGGGAGCCATGTTGCGCGGCGCGGCGCTGGGCTTGTTGCCGATCAATTTCATGGCCATCGCGCTCCTGTCGGGAGACCCGGAGGTGTCGCAGAGAGGGTTGGCGGTGTCCGTGATGGTGGCGATTTACGTGGCGTTTTTTGGGTGGGGCCTTCGGCGCTGGTGCTCTGCCGTGCATCCACAGCTGGGGCAGGGGCTCGGAACAGGCCTGTTGCTCATCAATTCGCTGGTGGTGTTGATTTCATTGGCGAGAAGCCTCGCCGGCATCGAGGGGGACACCTTGTGGAACCTCATCGCCGCTGGCTTTCATCTGGGATTTGCCGTGGTGGTCGGGGTGGTGGTCTGGTTTTCACGACGCGTGCTCGACGTCGAAATGGCCGGGGAGAAGCGCGTCCCGTGGTTTGTCGGTGGGACGCTGGCGCTCACCTATTTCCAGGTGTTCGCGTGGGTTCACGGCTATCTCCGGCATCTGCCCGAGATATCGACCTATGCCCTGGTGGTCATCGCGGCGGGTGGATTGATGCTTTATGCGGAAGGTGTCTCTCTCCGGTTGCGGCGAATGCCGGACCAGCACGAGGCCGAGTCGTTCCTTGGATTTGCGATGATCCTGATGGGCCTGCTGATGGCGGCCGCCGAACCCCGCCTCCGCATCGCGGCATTCCTCATGGCGGGTCTTCTCTGGCTATGGCGCGCCTTTCGTCGGGATCACGCGGCCCATTACTGGATTGGACTCACCCTGCTCGTCCTGGGTACAAGCTCGGTGACCCTGTTGCAGGGTTACCCCGCCCAATGGCGCGCTCCGGCGGGCGTTGTCATCTCCCTGATTCTCATCCTGGTGCCGCGCTCGGGACTGGGCCGGCGCAGCCCCGCATTCGATCAGGCCTGCCAGGGAATGCAGGCCGCCGTGCTCAGCGTGACGACGTTGGTGGCCGTCCTCGCCCAGTGGCGTGACGCTTCGCCACCCCTGACGACCGGCCTGTCGCTGGTGGTTGTTGCGGGCCTTTTCATCTGGCGCGCGCTTCGCCATTCCAACCTCAGTTGGCTTCACACCGCGATGGTCGTCCTCGCGCTGGCGCTGCCTTATCTTGGCTTCGCTCAGATAGGCGCCCGCACCTGGCATGGCAACACGATGGCGTGTGGCCTCGGGCTTGTCTCGTGTCTCTGGCTGCTGGCGAATTCAGTCATCCGCCACCCTTTGCTCCGGGAAGCGCGGTCGACGGTGCTGATGTTCTATGGCGCGTTGGCCGTGGCGGCGATGCTGTTGCGGGTGGGCCTTGGCGACTCAGCCCCGCAACCGCTTTGGTATCGGGACTACATGGAGTACGGAGGGCCATTCCTGATGGCCGCGGCGCTGGTCTTCGGAACCTATTATTCCCGGTCACACGTGATGGCCTGGATGGGGACCGTCATCGCCGTGATACTCTTCCCGGAACTCCGCGGGAATCTTCGCGGGACGTTTCCCGCCCTGGCCTGGGGAACTGGCCTGGGAAGCGCCTTGAGCGCGGTCGGCTTGGTGGTTCTATGTTTTCGACTGAGACAGTGGCCAAGGTTGCGCGAACTGCGCGACGGCGATCGTCTTTTCGGGCGCGAGGCGTTTCCGTTCACCCGCGAAGATTCCACGCTTTTCACGACTCCCATCCTGTTCGCCGCCATCTACCTGATCGTCCGGGTCGAGACCTGGGACCTGGTGAGGAACTGGCACATGGGTGGCCTTTCGCTCCGAACCGCAACGGCGCTTCTGGTCACGAGCCTGGCGTGGATGCTGATTGCCGTCTTCCGACGCGACCGCTCGGACGCGCGGGTGGCGGTCCATCTGGGATGGGCGTGGGGTGCGGTTGGAATCGTTCTGGGATATTGGGGGCAATCAAGGCACCCGGAGTGGTGTCTGGCGGTCATCCTGGCGGCGGCGTGGCTGGAGGGGCTTTATCGGGTTGGGCACCACGGCATGAGTCGGCGCTGGCCATGGATTGAGCCGTTGATCGTCGGGCCCATCCGGGAGCTGCTGCCCTACGCTTGTTGGGTGATGCTGTCGGCAAGTTTCATCGGCCTTTTTGCAGGGGAAGAGTGGCAGTCGTTGCAGTGGCTCATCCTGTTCGCCGGCGTCCAGTGTGTGCGCCATGGTTTGGAGCGGCGCGAAGCGGGGTTGGGTTATGCGTTGTTCGCAATGGGCTGGGTGACCGTGCTCGCGGCCGCGTCACCACTGCCGGGGCCTTTGTTCGTGAGGCTTTCCGCCGTGAAAAGCCTGATGCCCACGCTCCAATTTCTGACGGTGATCCAGATCCTATGGGTGGCGCTCGAGGCCAGGGCCGCCCTCTTTGAAAAGCTGGAGAGCCTGGTGGCTCCGATGGCCCAGCTAGCCAGTACTCTCGTCGTCCTCCTCGGCATCGGCGTGATACTCGACGCCGTCTGGCCCGGGACATCCCTGGCCTCGAGCCAGGTCCTCATGCTGTTGCTGCTTCTCGTGACGGCACGGGCGCATCGCTCCGGATACACCCTGCTGCTCGGCTTGCTGCTCGCGGGCATTCTGGTTCAAGGCATCGAACTGGGATCGCTAGGCATTGGGATTGAACGGTTCATGCTGCTCACAAGTCCGTGGCGTGTGGCTTCCGTCGTGCTCGGGATGGTGCTTGCGGCGATCCTGGGAACCGCCGCCTCCAAACGCCTGCCCAGGATGTTCTACGGGGCAAGGCCGATTCCCTTCCTTTTCGCGCCCTCGTTGGACTGGATATTTCATCCAGCGGTGGTCCTGGCATTGGCCGCGGAGGTGTATCATTCGATCGATCCAGTCCATCGTCAGAGCGCCCTCCAGCTTGCGACTCCCTTTGTCGGGGCCGCGGCCTGTCTTGTGGCTGGCATTCGCGGGCGCAGGGGATGGGTCAACTGGGTCGCGGGAAGTCTGTGGGCGGTCGGCAACCTTCACCTGGTCCGGGTCCTGGGAGGGGACTGGCTTCTGTCGCAGGGTTTGTCTTCGCTGCATTTGATATGCCTGGGTCTGGGCGTGAGTCTTGCCCAGTTGACGCTGCTGCGGCGCTGGGTCGGGGTCGAGGCCGTGATGGCGGCATTGGATCGGTCCGCGTCCCTTCTTGCGGGATTGATCCTCGCGCTGTTGTCAGCGAACTACGCGGTGGCGTCGAATCTCGAGAACTTCACCACGCTTCGACTCGTATCTTCCGGGACCCTGGCGTGCATGGCGGCCTGGCATTTCCGAAGGGACGCTCGCCGTGCGGATGTGACTGAAGGGGCGCAGGGGAGCCAGTCGGAGGGGTTGTATCACTACGGTCTGGTGTTGGGATTGTGGTGTGCGGCGCTGCTGATTCCGTGGCTGCGCCAGCCGGCGATGGCCCTGGTGGCGCTGAGCCTGCCCCTGTTTGTTTTCCACGTCCTGGCGGAGGTGGCTTGTCGCAGGGGGCTTTCTTCCGGGAAGCGATACGGGAATTCGGCGGCGGTCCTGGGTTTCGTGTTGTTGGCGCTCTATGTGTTTCGTGGCGTGGTCCACATGGTGATGTTCCCGGACATCCCTATTCCAACGGCCTACTACCATCGGAATGCTCCGCTGCTGGTGGCCATAGCCTTCGTCCTCCTGAGGTTGAACGCGCTCGGGGGCACCCGATGGCTTGCCTTCTACGGCGGGGTGAGCCTGATGACGGGCAGCTATTTCGTGCTCACGGCCTTTCCCGGACTGAGTCCGTTTGAGCATCCGGTCGCGGCCGCCTGGATGGCTGTTCTTTCCGCGCAGTTCTGGATCACGGTGAGTCATGAACGTTCACCCCTGAGGACCCTGATCCAAAGATGTGCCGGACTGGATGAGGCGGCGTGGCATGGGGTCCGTCGGGTCTGGGGGGTTTGTCTGGTGGTGGCGGTCCATGTGGCGGGGGCCTGGGGATTGACGGATGCCAAGGCGCTCATGGTGGCGCCGCTCTTTGCGGGGGTCGCGAGCGTCGTGCTGCATCAGGGAATCCTGCGGCGATCGCGCGTTTCGTGGGCGATCGCGGTGCTTGAGATGGCGTTGGCTCTCCACATGGATTTCCTTGTGCCGAGCTGGCTGGAATGGAGGCTGGTGGTCTGGGTGTTGATCGGGTTGCTGGCGTGGGTGCGGGTCGCGAGGGTGCTCCAGCATCGATGGGTGGAGTCCGTCAGGGCGGGGGTCGTGATGTTGTTCCTCGGGATCCTGATCCTGTTCCACGTCATGGTGCATCGCCCGTGGTCGGTCACGGGGCTCTGGGCCGTGGGGATGCTCGGGGCGCTGGCCGCATTCCATCCGCTTCGGAGGTGGCCTGCCCGGGAGTCCCACGAGCCTCTGTTCTCAGTCGCCGTCGCCCTCGTGCCGACCTGGCTTGTATTTTTCGGTCTCAGCGCCATCCCGGAGGAGGGGATCGGTGCGGCATTGCAGCCCTGGCCGATCCTGACCGCGGTCCTGACCCTGCTGCTCACCGGCCTTGGACTGGAGCATTGCCAGGTCGGTTGGGCCACAGCGTGGCGGGTCGGGCGTCGTACCCGCGCCTATCTCCTGGACGCGCTCGAGGCGGATTTCATGCGGCGGGGAGAGCGGGTCATGGCTCTCATCCTCATTGTCGCCTTCCTCGTCGTGACGGGGATTCAGTGGGTTCATTACAATCGCGCGCTGACCCCGGGAGAGTGGGCGTTGACGGTGGGTCTGCACGCGGGCATGGCATGGCTCTGGTACCGTCGGAATCTCCGGGCGCCCTCGGTGCTGGCCTCGGTAGGGATGCAGTTGGGTGTGGCTGCCGCCCTGGTGGGGGTGCGCCGTCAACTGATGCTGACGACGTCCCTTTGGAGCGTGGAGTACGACGTATGGCTGAGCCTGGCCGTGTCTGCTTTCATGACCGGGGCGCGTGGTGCCTGGAGCCGGCAACCCAGGCCAGTCGCGTTTTCCTTCGTCGTGACCCTGTGTGCGCTCCCGGTGCTGGCGATGGGCTGGGTGCTGTTCCATGGGCTCGGGTCGGACCTGGCCTTGTTGGTCGTGGGTGCGCACAGCCTGATGTTTGCCTACCTGGGACGCAGCGATCGCGAGTCGCCCTATACGATGGTGGCTTTGGGTGGGTTCGTCCTGTTTATCCTGATGTCTTTCTGGACCAAGCTCGAGGTCCGGGCGGTTCATGCCTATGTGATTCCTGTGGGCCTGGGAATCCTGGTGCTGGTGCACATGCTGAGGGAGAGGATGGCCGCCTCGACGCGGAACGGTGTCCGCTTGACCACGATGCTGGCGATGCTGGGCAGCAGCGGGTATTACGCCATCGCGGATCCGCGGTATCCGGTGACTTTCAATCTTACGCTCATCCTGCTCTGCCTTGCGGCCATGGGTCTTGGAAGTGTGCTGAGTGTGCGGGTCTATCTCGCCGTGGGTTTCTCGGGCATTCTGGTCAGTCTGGTGAACCTCATGGCGCGCGGCTTGTTGCAGGCTGATCGCGGTGTTCGCATGACCGTCGTGGGCAGCCTGGTGCTGCTGCTCGGCGCTGGCCTGGTGTTCGGGGCGATCTATTGGCGCACCCATCAGTCAGAGATTGAGGCGTGGTTGGGTCGATGGCGTGCCAGGTTCGGGAGCTGGGAATAGGGGTGTTCACGCGAGGCCAGCCCCACGCCCCTTGAATTGGCGCACGCCTGCCGTCAGCCTGCCCGCATGAAGCCCCGATGCTCGGTTCCCAAGTGCGCGGCTGTATTCCACCGCCTGACGGGTCGACCCACCCGGGGTCCAGGGGTTCTGGGCCTGCTGGTTCTTGCGGCCTTCCTGGGGCTCGACCCTCGCTCGATCGCAGCCCAGACCAACGACCTTTCCCTCGCGGATTCGTTTCCTCCGTCCTCGCTCGTTTCCCTCCTGATCGCCCCGGAATCGTGGCATCCCTACCCGGCCTTCGCGGATCGTGCCGGCTGGGAGAAACTCCCCGCCGCGGCGCGTGATCTGCTGATCCGACACGGCGAGGCGGCGCGCGCCAAACCTCTGCCCGACCTTCCCGCCACCTTGTATCTCGCCTACGCCCGGGACGGCGATCGTGGCCGCTTCGAAGGCCCGTACTTCCAGCGCCGTCGCCGCCTGCACGAACTGGTGGTCGCGGAGTGCGTCGAGGGGAAGCACGGGTTCCTCGACGCCATCGCCGACAATCTCTGGTCGATCTGCGAGGAATCGACCTGGTGCGTGCCGGCCCATGTCGGGGCCCAGAAATCCGGAGTGGGCCTGCCCGACGTGGACGAGCCGGTGGTCGATCTGTTCGCGGCCCAGACGGGTTCCTCGGTGGCCTGGACGCTTTATCTCGTGGGGACCGAGCTGGACTCCGTGTCGCCCCGACTCCGTCGCCGGGCCCGGGCGGAGGTGGATCGTCGGATTTTGACGCCCTATCTCGGGCGGGATTACGGATGGATGGGGTTCAATTCGCGAAAGCCCGAGGATCGCCCGAACAACTGGAATCCCTGGATCAACGGCAATGTTCTCACCGCCGCGCTCCTGCTCGAGACCGACACCCAGCGTCGCGTCTCCATCGTCCATCGCGCCCTCCGCAGCCTCGACCGTTTCCTGCAACCTTATCCGTCGGACGGCGGCTGTGACGAGGGTCCGGGCTACTGGTCCCGGGCGGGCGGGAGCGTGCTGGACAACCTGGACCTGCTCTTCGACGCCACCGCCGGGAAGCTGGATGTCTTCGGGAATCCGCTCATCCAGGAAATCGGCAGGTTCATCCACCGCGTCCACATTGCCGGGGACTGGTATGTCGACATCGGCGATTGCACGGCGCGACCGGGGTTGGATCGTCCGGTGGTTTTCCGCTACGGCCAGCGCATTCACGACCGTCCCCTGGAGGACCTTGCGTGCCACGGCGTGACCTTGGAGAACCTCGTCGGTGAAGTCGCGGGCATCGATCTTGGGCGCGCCCTGAGAGCCTTGGCGGATCTTGAGCCGATGCTCGCGCGCGCCCAGTCCCCGGCGCCGTTGGTCCGCGATGCGTGGTTGGGCAGCGATGATCTCCAGATGATGGTGGCCCGCGACCGGGCAGGGACGACCAACGGCCTGTTCGTCGCGGCCTGGGGCGGTCACAACGCCCAGAGCCACAACCACAATGACGTCGGTAACTTCATGCTTTTCGCCGATGGACAACCGGTGTTCATCGACCTCGGCGCGCCGACCTACACCGCGAAGACCTTCAGCAGCCGGCGCTATGAAATCCCGGCCATGCAATCGGCCTGGCACAATCTCCCGACCCTCAACGGCATCATGCAGGCTGCGGGTCGTCGTTTCGCGGCCGACCATGTCCGTTACGAGTCCGGGGAAGCCTTCGCCGAACTGACCATGGATCTCGCGCGCGCCTGGCCGGCTGAGGCTCACGTCGCGTCCTGGCAGCGGACCGTGCGCCTCGACCGCGGTTCCGAGGTGCGACTGGTCGAAAGCTTCCGTCTCGAGAGCCTGACCTCCGGTCCGGTTCTCGGGCTGATCACTCCCTGCGAACCCTCCTCCAAGGCCGACGGCCGGTGGGAACTTCCCCTGCCCAGGCGGGACCCTGGCCAGTCACGCGCGGTGACCGTCCTCTTCGATCCCGCGAAGTTGAAGGTCCTCGTCGAGCCCGTCCCAATCGACGACTCACGGCTTGCGGGAGTCTGGGGTCCGACGCTGCGAAGGATGCTGTTCTCGCCTCGAATTCCGGCGGCTAAGGACACCTGGACGCTGCGGTTCCGCCTCGAACCGTGATCGGCGGCGCGTGAAGACCTACTGTCGGTGGGGGCCGCCTCTCCGAGGGCGACGTGCCTTGGAGTCTGCGAAGGACGGCGCGCAGCGGAGTGCACGCCCACCCCGACCCGTTCATCCGGCAGTTTCACCAAAGGTAGGGAGGGCAGTCCCTTGCCCGCCGCGGGTTCGTCGTCACCCGACGGCGCAGCGGAGTGCGCTGCCCTGCCGTCAGTCTGTGGATGCGCTGGAAGGCGCACAGAAGATCCCCCGGTCTGAGAACTTAACCCGCTCCAAATGAGCGAGTTAAGTGGTGGTAGGAATTGGATTCGAACCAATGAAGGGCGTTAGCCCGGCAGATTTACAGTCTGCTCCGATAGACCACTCCGGCATCCTACCCACCAGGGTCCCGGCGACCTGCGCCGCGCGGGACGAGCACTGTACACCGATGTCCGAGCGCCTTGTCAATCCGCAGACCGTCCCCTAGTTTGGCCCCCGTGTTCGACTCCCTGAGCAAGAAGTTCCAGAAGGTCTTCCGCGACCTGCGCGGGCTCGGACGGATTTCCGAGTCCAACATTTCGGAATCCCTCCGCGAGGTTCGTCTGGCGCTTCTCGACGCCGACGTGAATTTCAAGGTTGCCCGCGACTTCATCGAGAAGGTGAAGGAAAAGGCGATCGGGCTGCAGGTGATCCAGAGCATCAAGCCTGGCGAGCAGGTGGTGAAGATCATCCACGACGAACTCGTTGAGCTGCTCGGATCCTCCAACGCGAGCCTTGGTTCGTCACGGAACCCGTGCTGCATCCTGATGGTGGGCCTTCACGGGTCGGGCAAGACAACGTCGTCGGGCAAGCTGGCCAAGCTGCTTGCCAAGCAGGGCCGGAAGGTTCTCCTGGTCGCGGCCGACGTGTATCGGCCAGCCGCCATGGATCAGCTCGAGACGCTCGCCCGCCAGCTGGATCTGCCGGTGCTGGTGATGCGCGGCGAGACGGACGTCCTCGTGATTGCCCAGGCCGCGCTGAACCGCGCGCGGGAGGAGGGTTTCACCACGATCATCTTTGACACCGCGGGCCGTCTGCAGATCGACGAACCGCTCATCCACGAGTTGGTCCGGCTCAGGAACCTGATCTCGCCCGAGGAGGTTTTGCTGGTCCTGGACGCGGCCACAGGCCAGGAGGCGGTGAACGTCGCGACGCACTTCGACAAGGCGCTGAGCGTCACCGGTGCCATTCTCAGCAAGCTCGACGGCGATGCCCGCGGCGGTGCGGCGCTGAGTTTCAAGTCGGTCACGGGCAAGCCGATCAAGTTTGTCGGCGTGGGTGAGAAACTCGAAGATTTCGAGGCGTTCCACCCGGAACGAATGGCGTCGCGGATCCTCGGGATGGGCGACGTGGTCAGCCTTGTGGAGCGTGCCGCCGAGGCGGTGGACATGGACGAAGCGGGGCGCATGGAGGAGAAGCTCCGTCGCGGCCAGTTCAGTCTCGAGGACATGCTGGACCAGATGCGGGCGATGAAGAAGCTGGGTCCGTTGGAGAATCTGGTCCGGATGCTGCCGGGGGCGGGCGAGATGATGCAGGGCGATTCGCTGAGCAAGGGGGAACGGGAGATGCGGCGCATGGAGGGGATCATCTGCTCGATGACACCGCAGGAACGGCGGAATCCGAACATCCTCAATGCCAAGCGCCGTCAGCGCATCGCGAAGGGCAGCGGCACGGGTGTTGCCGAGGTCAACAACCTGCTCAACCGGTTCGCGCAGATGCAGCAGATGATGAAGAAAATGGGCAAGTTCCAGAAGATGATGTCGAAGATGGGCGGGGCGATGCCCGGCATGCCGGGGATGCCGG
>CAIMTB010000212.1 GCA_903844265.1 uncultured Verrucomicrobiota bacterium | reverse complement strand
GATCTACCACGAAGGTCACGAAGAGCACGAAGGCCAGAGGATTTGTCTTCCTTCGTGTCCTTCGTGATCTTCGTGGTTCAACTCCGTTCACGGAGAGGGCGGCCTCTCCGAGGGCGCCGCGCGTGGTGTGTCCGCAAAGGACGGCGCGCAGCGGAGTGCACGCCCTACCGTGAGCCTGTGGGGGATCCCGGTCCGCTTTTGGTTTGGGCGCGGCGCACATGCTCGCTAGCCTCCTGTCCATGGCTGACACGCCGCTGTTGTCGATCGAGTTGCCGGGGGTTCCGAAGCTGAAAAGCGGGAAGGTTCGCGAGGTGTTCGATCTTGGCGATTCGCTGCTCTTCGTGGCGAGCGACCGCATCTCCGCCTTTGATTGCATCATGCCCAACGGGATTCCTCGCAAGGGCGAGGTGCTGACGCAGATCTCCCATTTCTGGTTCGATCGCATGGAGGCCCTGGTCCCGAACCATCGCCTGGCCCGGGCCGCCGATCCGCTGCCGGCCAGGCTCGCACCGTTTGCCGCCAGTCTCGCCGGTCGCAGCATGATCGTTCGGAAGGCCCGTCCTCTCGCCATCGAATGCGTCGTGCGTGGCTATCTCGCCGGTTCCGCCTGGAACGAGTACAAACGTGATCAAACCGTGTGCGGCATCCCGCTGCCCGTCGGGCTCGAGGAATCGTCGGAGCTTCCGATGCCCCTGTTCACTCCCGCCACCAAGGCCGAGACGGGTCACGATGAGAACATCCCGTTCGAGGGCGCGGTCGGGATAGTCGGTCGGGAGACCGCGGAACGGGTGCGCGATCTGAGCCTGAAGATTTACGGTGCGGCCCGCGAATACGCCCGTCAGCGGGGCATCCTCATCGCCGACACCAAGTTCGAGTTCGGTCTCTGGGAGGACCAGATCCTGCTCATCGATGAGGTGCTGACGCCTGATTCCTCGCGGTTCTGGCCCGCGGACCAGTACCGGCCGGGACGCAGCCAGCCAAGCTTCGACAAGCAGTTCGTGCGCGATTACCTGCTGACGCTCGATTGGGACAAGACGCCGCCAGCCCCGGCGCTGCCCGCGGCCATCGTGGAACGGACGCAGGCGAAATATCTCGAGGCTTTCGAGCGCCTCACCGGCCGGCCGCTGTCGTGACGGCAGCGTCGAGATCGGATTGCTCTGCGCCCAGCCCATCCCCCGTTCTGCCGTGGAAAATCTGGTCGAGGATTTCCTGGTGTACCTGCGGCACGAGCGCGGGCAGTCCGCCCTGACCCAGAAGACCTACGCGTTCCTGCTGGGGCGCTTCGTCGAGTGGGCCAAGGCCCGCGGCGTCACCGACTGGGCAGGGATCTCATTCAACGATCTCGCGGCGTTTCTCCAGGCGGAACGGTTGCGTCGAGTGGACGACGGCGATGGCGCTCCCGAGCGGCACTTGAGCGCGGAGAGTCTTTACCTGCAGATCGCGGCGCTGCGTGCCTTCTATAAATTCGCGGTCACCGAGGGGTTGCTCGCTGTGAACGTCGCCGAGAACCTCTCCATGCCCCGGCGCTGGCAGCGCCTGCCCAAGGCCCTGAACGCCGCCGACATTGAACGATTGCTGCTCGTGCCCGCGGATCCTGACCCGTCTGGCCTGTGCAACGTCGCCGTCCTGGAGTTGGCCTACGCGTCCGGCCTGCGACTGGCCGAGTTGCGCGGGATACGCATCGAGCAGCTCCACGCCGATGCCGGTTTGGTGAACGTGATCGGCAAGGGCGACAAGGAACGGATCGTTCCTGTCGGCGCCAGGGCCTGGGCTGCGTTGGGGCGGTACCTGGACCTCGGTCGACCCCGCCTGGCGCGACCGGGTTCGCCGTCGAATGTCTTCCTGACCACGCGGGGGACTGCGTTCTCCCACACGGCCATGTGGTCCCGCATCGTCCGCCATGCGCGGGCTGCGGGGGTGATGGTGCCGGTGACGCCGCACATGCTGCGGCACAGCTTCGCAACGCACCTCCTCGAGAACGGGGCGGATCTGCGCGTCATCCAGGAAATGCTGGGGCACGCCAGCATCAGCACCACGCAGGTCTACACGCACGTTGCCGGCAGTCGCCTGCGCGAGGTGCATCGGCGTTTTCATCCCCGGCCTTGAAGAAGGGCTCGTGTCGCCCTTTTCACTGCGTCCCGTCGGCGTTGACCTCGAATCGGTCGTGCCTGAAGCTCCGCCCCGTTTGTGCGTCCAACCGATGCCCTTATGCTAAATCATCTCCGATTCACCCCGATGCTCCTGGCTGGTGCCGTCGTCTCGACACTGAGGCTCGTCGCCGCCGATCCCGTCGATTTCAACGCCCAGGTCAAACCCATCCTGGAATTCAACTGCGTCAGCTGCCATGGCGAAGAGAAGCCCAAGGCCAAGTTGGCAATGCTCACCCGCGAGACCCTTCTCAAGGGTGGCGAGAATGGCCCGGCGCTGGTTGCCGGCGACTCCGCAAAAAGCGCGATGTACAAGAGCGTGACGCTTCCGGCAGATCACGACGACGTGATGCCGCCCGTCAAGAAAGGCGGCCCGCTCCCGAAGGATAAGATCGAGATCCTCCGGCAATGGATCGACCAGGGCGCCAAGTGGCCCGACGGCGTCAAGCTCGTCGCGCGCAAGGCCGAGGAAACCCCGCGCGGTGACGAGAAATCCACCGTCGGCTCCATCCACGATCACATCGCCAAGACCTCGACCGAGAAGGCTGCGGCCGACATGAAGGCCTACAAGGAGACGATCTCCGGCACCGGCGTGGTCTTTGACATGGTCTCCATCCCCGCCGGCGAGTTCACCATGGGCAGCCCGGATTCCGAGAAGGGCCGTGGCGCGGATGAAGGCCCGGGCGTCAAGGTGAAGATTTCCCCGTTCTGGATGGGCAAGATGGAAGTCACATGGGCCGAGTACGAGCTCTTCATGCGGCCTGAGATCGAGCTCGACCTCCGGAAGAAGAACCCGTCCGAGGATTACGTGAACAAGTTCTCGGATGCCATCAGCCGGCCCACCAAGCCCTACGTTGAGATGAGCTTCGGCATGGGCAAGGACGGCTTCCCGGCCATCTCGATGACCCAGCACGCCGCCAATAAATATTGCGAGTGGATCAGCGCGAGGACCGGCCACTTCTACCGCCTCCCCACCGAGGCCGAGTGGGAATACGCCTACCGCGCCGGCACGACCACCGCCTATTTCTTCGGCGATGACCCCGCCCAGCTCGGCGACTACGCCTGGTATGGCGCGAACAGCGACTGGAAGTACCAGAAGGTTGGGAAGAAGAAGCCCAATCCGTGGGGCCTGAACGACATCGCCGGCAACGTATGCGAGTGGACCCTCGACCAATATGATGCCGACTGGTTCAAGAAGAATTCCGGCAAGGTGCTTGAGGACCCCTGGAACGTCGCGGTGAAGGCCTACCCCCTCGCCGCTCGTGGCGGTTCCTGGGACGACGAGGAACCCGGCCGCCTCCGCGCCGCAACCCGCCGCTCCTCCGACAAGTCCTGGAAAATCCAGGATCCCCAGCTTCCGAAGAGCATCTGGTATCTCACGGACGCCCAGTTCATGGGCTTCCGTGTCGTCCGCCCTCTCAAGGTCCCGGACACCGATGCCATGCACAAGTACTGGAACAACGGCGTCGAACGCGACTGACGCCGGGTGGACGGCGCGCGCCGAACGACCCACGTGTCGGTCCCTTCCCGACATCGGGCCGGCTCCGGCGCTGCGGTCTGCGGTTTTTCCGATCCGAAGCGGTGGCCAAACCGCCGCGGTCCCCGGCCTCGGCGTCCTGTCGACGAGGCCGGGGGGCACCGGTAGCCTTCGTTCGTGAACTTCGAACTCGTGGCTCCCTATGCGCCGGCTGGTGATCAGCCGGCCGCCATCGGGGCTCTTTGCGCTGCCCTCGACGCGGGGGCGAAGCATCAGGTGCTGCTGGGCGTCACTGGCTCGGGCAAGACGTTCACCGTCGCGAACCTCATCCGGCACGCGCAGCGGCCGACCTTGGTGATCTCGCACAACAAGACTCTCGCCGCGCAGCTCTATTCCGAGTTCAAGTCGTTCTTCCCGAAGAACGCGGTCGAGTACTTCGTCAGCTACTTCGATTTCTACCAGCCCGAGGCCGATATCCCGCGCTCGGACACGTTCATCGAGAAGGACTCGAGCGTGAATGAGAACATCGAACGTCTCCGGCTCTCGACGATGAGTTCGCTGCTCTCGCGTCGCGACGTGGTCGTGGTCGCGAGCGTCTCGTGCATCTACGGCATCGGCAGCAAGGACGATTATGAGGCCTTGCTCATCGCGGTGTTCACCGGGATGGAACTCGGCCGCCAGACGCTTCTCAGCCGGCTCGTCGACCTCCAGTACAACCGCAATGACATCTCGTTCGAGCGCGGTGAATTCCGCGTCCGCGGCGACACCGTCGAGTTGCGTCCGGCGAATACCGAGGACGGCGTGCGCCTCGAGTTCTTCGGGGAGCAGATCGACCGCATCACGCGGTTCGATCCGTTGACCGGCGATGTGCTGGAGTCGCTGAAGGCGATCACGATCTTCCCCGGGAAACAGTTTGTCACCCCGCAGGAAAAGCTGAAGACCGCGCTGCTCTCGATCCGCGAGGAGCTCGGACATCGCATCGCCTGGTTCGAGAAACAGGGCAAGCTCATCGAGGCGCAGCGGGTCAAGATGCGCACCGAGTATGACCTCGAGCAATTGGAGGAATTGGGCTTCTGCTCCGGCATCGAGAACTACTCCCGCCATATCGCCGGACGTCCGCCGGGGTCCAGGCCCTACTGCATCATCGACTTCTTCCCGCCGGATTATCTCCTGATCATCGACGAATCACACGCCACCGTGCCGCAGATCGGCGGCATGTACGCCGGGGACATGGCCCGGAAAAAAGTGCTCGTCGAACACGGTTTCCGCCTGCCCAGCGCCCTCGACAACCGACCCCTCGGCTTCGAGGAGTTTCGCGCCATCCAGCCCCAGTCAATCTATGTCAGCGCCACCCCCGGCCCGCTCGAGCTCGGCTGGGCTGAAGGTCGCGTGGCCGAGCAGATCGTCCGGCCCACCGGCCTCATCGATCCCGAGATCGTCGTCCGCCCTCTCAAAGGCCAGATCGACGATCTGATCGAGGAATCGCGGCGACGGGTGGAGTTGAAGGAGCGGGTCCTCGTGACCACGCTGACCAAGCGGTCGGCGGAGGAACTCGCCGATTACCTGCGCGAAATCGGCATCAACGTGCGCTACCTCCACAGCGAGATCGACGCCATCGAGCGCGTGGAAATCCTCCGGTCCCTGCGCAAGGGCGACTTCGACGTGCTGGTCGGAATCAACCTGCTGCGCGAGGGCCTCGACCTTCCCGAGGTCTCGTTGGTCGCCATCCTCGACGCCGACAAGGAAGGGTACCTGCGCTCGACCACCAGCCTCATACAGACCGCCGGCCGCGCGGCGCGGCATCTCAACGGCCGGGTCATCCTTTACGCCGACGTGATGACCAACAGCATCAAGCGCTTCCTGGCCATCTCAGAATACCGCCGCGGAAGGCAGGTGGCCTACAATCGGGAGCACAACATCACCCCGCGCAGCGTGAGCCGCCCCATCGAGGAGGGTCTCGCGCCGGGCCAGGCCGGGAATAGCAAGGCCATGAGTGTCATGAATGACGCCGGCCGAGATTTCGACGTCACTGAAACAATTCGCGAGCTGGAGGGCGAAATGCTCGAGGCCGCCAACAACCTCGAGTTCGAAAAGGCCGCGCTGATCCGCGACCAGATCAACGAACTCAAGCGCGGCCTCGGCGGGGAAAGTACCGAGAAGCCAGGCGGCACCCCGGCGCGCAAAGGCGGAGCAAAGCGCCGCGGCTATTCCTCCTCGGACGCAAGCCCCGCCCGCGCGCGCCGGCCACCTCGTTGAGAGCTGCCCGACGAACGGTTGGGCATGAGACCCGCGACTGGCGCCGGACTGTCCTTGAGCCCGCGCCCAACCGCCTCGAGTTCGGAGAACACACGCGCGTCCGGCGCAGTCCCCGCAAGGCCGGCAATCTCAGCCTCGAGGGGCTGGATCAAAATCCGGCGCCGCGCCTCGGCCAGTTCGCCGAGCTGGTTGGCATCCTGGATCTTGGACGCCGCGAGCGATTCCGAGCGGGCCGAGATCGCCCAGTTCTGCGCGAGGATCCAGGCTGAGGCGGCCGCTTCCGGCTGACGGATCCCGCGGGACTCAAGGATCGATTTCACGGCGCCGAGCGTGGCGTCGTTACTCTGCACAAGTTTCTCGAGCAACTCCGTCCGCTGTTGCCGGACATCCGCGCCGATCGTCTCCGGGTTCGTGGCCCCCTCCGCTTCAGGCGGCGCCACCGGCGCATCGGAATGGGCTGCCACCCGACGGATTGGAGACGGCGGTGCAACCGCTTCCGTCGTGCGGTCAGTCATCGCGGGGATGTCAACGGCGGCAGGGCTCGGACCCGGTCCCGACCCCCTGTAGATGGCCCAGGCCAGAATGAGGATGCAGAACGGGGCGGAGATGAGGAACCAGTTCGGCGACTTGGGGGCGTTGGGCTGGGCGTTCACAGCGGTTATCGACGATTCGTACCACGACCCTCGGCTGCGAAGGAAGTACTCCTTGGCTGTCGCGGCGAGGGTCCGTGCATCCACGGATTGACGGCAGGGCGCGCACTCCGCTGCGCGCCGTCCTTCGCGGACGCACCCAGGCACGGCGCTCTCGGAGAGGCCGCCCTGCCACCGACAAGTCGTGGATGCACCGGGGGAGGGTTGCATCACGGGGAAGTCGTGCCATGGTCCGGCCCTTCGAAGAGTCAGCAACCTATGGAACATCCCCACATCATCGCCTATTTGAAACCTTCGTGCGGCTGGAGCAACGGCGTTCGCGCCGTGATGAAGAAGTACAACCTGCCGTTCGAGGACCGCGACATCATCAACGATGCCGGGAACCGCGCCGAGATGATCCAGAAGAGCGGTCAGACCCTGAGCCCCTGCGTCGAGGTCAATGGGCACATGCTTGCTGACGTGAGTGGCGGGGAGGTCGAGACATGGATGCTTTCCAAGGGCCTCGTGCAGCCTAACAACGCCGCGCCCGAGGCCCCAATCAACCAAGCCTGCGTCCACGAGACCCCGAAGCCCACCGGCATCGGGTTCAAGCGCATGGCCTGACAGCAGCCGGATTCCGGGTCCCCGGTCACTTGCGGGTTTTGACCAGGGGCTCGGCTCCGATGTCAGGCATATCTTTCGTGGCGATGGCCAGGGCCGCGGCCTCGTCGTCGGGCAGGGGCTTCACGACCACGTTGCGGAATTGAACGATGCTGCCGTCGTTGTGCTGCTGGAGCGCGACGTGTCCCTCCGTGAACGATCGCTTCTCGTCGATGAAGTCGACGACGATCTTGTCGTTCACCTTGATGATGACCCGGTTCCCGATGGCGATGATGTGCTGGGTCCACCAGCTGTCGTCCTGGATGATTTGCTCGAGCATCTTGGCCCGGTTGTAGAGGCTTCCGGTCCGTTGCGGATCGGAGCTCGTGTTCTCCACCTGCGCCTCGTAGCCATCCGGCCAGCCGGGTCCCAGCTTGGCGCGGAAATACATCCCTGAATTGCCCTTGTTGTTCAGCTTGGCTTCCGCCTTGAACTCAAGGTTGCGATACGATTCCGGGCTGAACAGGTGGCTCCGCGAACCCTGCCCAACGATCACGCCGTCCTTGTCGACCGTCCAATGACCGGGGTCGAACGTCTTCCAGCCGCTGAGTGTCTTCCCGTCGAACAGGTGGATCCAGCCCGCCGCGTCCGGGGTGTGGGCCGCCGCCTTGCCCTCGACCACCGGCGTTGTCGGGGGCTTCGGCCCGTCGGCCGCGAAGGTGGGTGCAACGTTGGCGGCGAGAAGGCCCGCCAAGGTAAGGATTGCGCGAAACGCGCAGGTGGATTGCATCGCTGGGCTATACGCAGCCCCACGTCCCGGCTCAATCTTGAAATGCAGACACCCAATCAAGGGACAGGTCTTTCATATGCCATGCACGCTCCACTGCGCCGTCGGGTGACGACGATCGCGCGGCGGGCAAGGGACTGCCCGCCCTACCT
>CAIMTB010000211.1 GCA_903844265.1 uncultured Verrucomicrobiota bacterium | reverse complement strand
TCGGCCAGCGACTCCCCGGCCTCGACCTCGCGTCGCAGGTTGATGATGGCCTCGCCAAAGCGAGGGTTCGGACAGTCAGCCGCCGCGACGTCCAGGGACTGGATCATGGCCACCCCGGACCGCAGCTGGAAATTCATCAGGGTGCAGAAGTCGATCAGGTCCCGCCGGGTAGGCGCGCCGATGGACGTGAAGAACGAGGGCTTGGAACCCTTGCGCGCCACCTCCTGCGCCACGCGGGCCTCAAGAAGCCAGAGCCCCATGCCCTGAAGTCGGGTCTCAAGCGCGGCTTCGTTGTCCGCAGCCATCTCCCCAGCCACGTTGCGGCCCTGCTCATCCAGGCTCTGGTAGGCGAATTTAGGCATGTTATCGTTGCTTATTCAGTGACTCATCGCTCGTAGCAGCCGACGTAAGGAGGCTCCATCCATGGGCGTTGGGATTCAGTTTGAGTCTCCTTACGTCGACTGCTACGGGTGTTTGACGGGTTGCTAGTGGTCGCCGCGGGTGACCCGGAGGAGTTCCTGGAGACTGGTCGTGCCCTGGACCGCAAGGCGGATGCCGTAATCGTACATGGAGACAAGGCCACCCTCTCGGGCAAGACGATGAAACTCATGCGCGCCGGCGCGATGGACGATGGCGTCGTGCATGGCCCCGTGGATCTTCATGAGTTCGAAGATGCCCTGGCGGCCCCGGTACCCGGAGTTGTTGCACGCCGCGCAACCCGTGCTGCGCCAGAGACGGTTCGGCGATCCCGCCGGCAGCGCGATCTTGAGGTCGGTCAGCATCTGCGCGGAGTCCGCCTCGGAGAGCTGTTCCTTGCACTCGGGACACAGCTTGCGGACGAGACGCTGGGCGAGGACCGCGAGCAGACTGTCCGGAAGCAGGAAAGGTTCGACCCCCATGTCCAGCAGGCGCGGGATCGCGCCCGGGGCGTCGTTGGTGTGAAGGGTCGAGAAGACCAGATGCCCGGTCAACGCCGCGCGGATCATGAGCTGCGCCGTCTCCGTGTCACGCGTCTCACCCACCAGGATGATGTCCGGATCCTGCCGAAGCAGGGACCTCAGCCCGGCGCTGAAGGTAAGTCCGACCTCCTCCTTGATCTGGGTCTGGCGAATGCCTGACATCCGTATCTCGACCGGATCCTCGAGCGTGAAGATGCTGTAGTCCGGGGAACTGATCTCGTTGAGGATCGCGTAGAGGGTCGTGGTCTTGCCGCTGCCGGTGGGGCCCGTGACGATCACCACGCCGTGGGGAGCCTCGAGAACTTCGCGGAAATCCGCCTCGAGTTCAGGGGTGAGTCCGAGCGATTTGAGCCGGCCGAGGTTGCTCCCCGGGTTCAGGATGCGCGCGACGATGCTTTCGCCGTGACTGGTCGGAAGGCTGGAAACGCGGAGGCTGACCTGGCGGCGGCCGGCCGTCACTGTCGCGCGACCGTCCTGCGGTACCCGACTCTCCGAGACGTCGAGGTCCGCGAGGATCTTCATGCGCGCGATGACCAGCGGCTGAAGGGTCTTCGGGATGAGGACGTCCGGATGAAGCACGCCGTCCACCCGGATCCGGATCCGCATGACCTTCTCGTCAGGTTCAAAATGGATGTCGCTGGCTCCCGACTCGACGGCGCGGTTGATGATCTGCCCGACCAAGCGGATGGTGGGCGCCTCATCCTCGGGACCCGCAACCACTTCTTCCTTCTCCGCCTGGGCCTCCGCCTGCGCTTCGTCGTCGCGCCGCCGTTCGCCAATGATGGCGTCGATCGCTTCCTGGATGGTGCCGGCGTTCTTATCAAAGCGGTCCAGCGCCATCAGGATGTCCCGCTCCGTGCCGGTGACGACGTCGATCTGGAGGCCGGTGCTCTGGGAGAAGGCGTCGATGGCGATCACGTTGGACGGATCAGCCATGGCCACGGTCAGCGAACCGTTGACGCGGGAGACGGGGATGGCGCGGAAGCGGCGCGCGATCTCGCGGGGGATGAGATTCGCAACGGCGGGATCGATGTGGATCTGGCTGACGTTCACGAGCCGGGCGCCGGTTGCGCGGGCGAGAAAGTCAGAGAGACGATCCGGGGTGACGAAGCCGAGCTCGACGAGGACCTTGCTGAGAGGGAGGGCCTTGCGCTTCTGCTCGCGCTGGGCGAGATCGAACTGACCCTGGTTGATCAGCCCCGCCGCGATCAGCCGTTCGCCGAGGTCGGCGGCTTGGGGCTGGATCAAGGGCATGGCGGGAGGGGGAGAAAGGTGGTCGGCTTGTTTTTCTGTGCCGAGGACGGACGCCCTGATTCGGGCATCCGCCCCCTGGAATTCAGCTCATACGTAACCTGAAGTTATGATGGCTGGTAATGAGTCGGAGATTATTTGTGGGCCAGATAGACATGGACATCGACGGTGCCGGCGGCATTAGGCACGCCGTACTTCACGCGGCCAATCGTATCGGCTAAGAGCAGAACTGCTCCGAGGGCCGTGCCGTCCAGACGATCGTTCAGGTCCTTGGCATCCTTAGGGTCGACGCCTGGGATTACGGCTTCGACGAGCATGGACCCAGTCGCTTGGTTAACGGTCGCTGTGCCGTCGAAGCAATATGCCGAATTGGTTGCGGCCGCCGTTGTGGCGAGGGCCGCAGGCGCGACAACCGTAATCCGAGATCCTGAAACGCCGCCGACCACCCCGTCGCCTATCCTGACCGCAAAGGGCTTTTCGATGATGCCTTCGGCAAGAAGGGTTAGTTCCCAGTTATTGACCGGCAACGAGGCAAAGACGACGCCATTCGTCTGGCCGAATCGTCCGTACTTCCCGTAGTACTCATTGACCGCGGCCTTGAGGCTGTTCAGCGACGTGGCGGCGTTGTTGACCTTCGAATCGCTGATGGCCTGGAACACCCGGGGGACGAGCATCGATGCGAGGATGGCGATGACGGCCAGCACACCGATCATTTCGACCAGGGTGAAGCCGGCGGATTTACGATGGGAACTCGGCTGTGTCTTCATTGAATTTTCTCCTGTGGTGGGGGGGTTGCCAGCGGATGGGTGGGTTGAATTGGCCCAGTGTGTTGACGCGAGTGTTTGGTTGTCGGCGCTTTCTGAAGTAACTCCCCTAGAAGTTACCATCGCCAGGGTCTTTCCACTCACCACCCGTCCGCTGGCAGACGTTTGCAACTTAGAGGTTCAGTCCCGAAAACGTCAATATGTCTTGGGTAGCTATGTTGGCTTGTTCCTAGGGACTACCCTTGCCTTGTTACGGGTGTACACTCGCCAATTCACAGTAATGAAGTCTACACGGAAATTGTTTCTAGGTATTAAGCAGTATGACTCAAGGAGTCACCATGGGAGGTTCTCGAGCGTGTTTCATGGGATAATTAGCGTGGGTAGATGGTAGGAGTGCCTAAGTAGTCGACGGGAGGAGGAGGGTACGGGACGTCGCGTAGGACGATTCGGCTGGGGGCTTTCACCGTGTTGCTAAGGCGTTGATGGTCATGGAGAAGGCGCTGTTTTACGCGGTGGGTGTGGCTCTTGTGGTCACGGCATGGCGAGGGGCGGGGCTGCGGTGATTTGGAGGGGAGGTGGGGTCGGTTCGGAGTGGTCCGGATCGGACGATGGGCTTTTGGGGGTGTTGTGGTCTGTCGGCTGTTTGGGCTGGAAATGAAGAATTACCCAAACGCGGCAGCCTCATTTTGGGCAACTGGGTTATTTTCCGCAAAAGGT
>CAIMTB010000210.1 GCA_903844265.1 uncultured Verrucomicrobiota bacterium | reverse complement strand
GGGTGAGTGTGTCATGACCGGGCACGATACCGCTAAGGCCACGGCCGTGTTCTACGGGATGAGAAAGGCCTTGCCGGTCGAGCTCTTCGACCAAATCACCTACATCTGTGTAGTCACGAGTGAACTCAAGTTCACGGCACCCGGGAAAATGGCGGCGGCTGACAGCGTGGCGATCTATCTGCCCGGCGCAGACGTCGACGGCGACGGGCTTCCGGACCAAAGCCCGGTCGCCTGTCTCGCCGCCGCGAGCATCGATACGCGCGTGGGGCTCCTCCCACCCTGCAACTGATGGGGAAGACGGCAGTCGGAGCCAGGAGCATCCGCGAAAGCTGCCTGCGCCGCTGATTTCAGCAGTCGGCGGCGCTTTCGTTCTTCCGCCTCATCAAGCGGTGAACAGCCTGGATGGCTCTACAATCCCGTGACTCTTGGCAATCCGCTGCAGTACCAATTCGAGTTCTGCCTGTGGACTCTCGAATTTCATCCCGAAGGACGGAACGTCGGATGACCTCAAACACCTCGGGCACGATGGCGACCTCGGCTTTTTGAGGCGCGGCGACGAGATATTGTAGCCAGCGAACCAGCCAAGCCATAGATGATGACTCGGCTGGCCTTGGCGGCGGTAGACCTGTAGTAAGTCGCACGCCGTCGATCCGCGGGTGTCAGCGCACCACGAGCGCCCGATAGAAACGCGGTTGGCCCACGGACGGGGTGTCGGTGGCCGAGATCAGTCCGCTGGTGGCGGTGATAGGGTTGCCCAGGTTGCTCCAGGTAGCCGAGGACAGGTCGGAACTGTATTGCAGTTGCACTCTCTGCCCGGGTGCCGCGTTCACGATCAATTCAACGTGGTCGTTGGCCGGCCTCACACCTTCGAACACCGGCAAAGGGACGCCCATGCGGATTGTGTTGTTGCCCCCCCATTCCGCCACATAGAGGTTGCCCGCGCTGTCCGCAGCGAGGCCCATTGGGCCATCGAACCGTGCGACGCTGTTCGTGCCGTTGGCGCTGCCTGAGATCCCCGGGCTCCCGCCGATGGTAGTCACCAGCCAATTGGTCCCTGCTGGCATAAGCTTGCGAATAGTGTGGTCTTGCATGCCCGCCACAAAGACGTTGCCGACGCCGTCCACAGCGACGCCATTGGGTCCCCTAAAGCGCGCGGCACTACCGATCCCATCGGTGCTGCCAGGGACCCCAGCCTTTCCGGCGATGGTGGTCGTTACCCAATTGGTGCCTTCTCGCGTGAGTTTGCGAATCGTGTGGTTGCCGGGGTCAGTCACAAAAACGTGGCCGCGGCTGTCCACCGCGATCATTCCATTGGCATCAACACTGAAGTTGAACCGTGCGGCACTACCGGTCCCATCGGTGCTTCCCGGATGTCCGGCTGACCCGGCGATGGTGGTCGTCACCCAATTGGTGCCCTCCGAGGTGATGTTGCGGATCGTACTGTTTAAGCCGTCCACTACCAACAGATCGCCGCCAGCGTCCAGCGCGATGCCATTGGGAAGATTGAATCGAGCGTTGCTGTTCGTTCCATCGGCGCTTCCTGAGACCCCCGCCTTTCCGGCGATGGTGGTCGTCACCCAATCGGTGCCCTGCGAGGTGATTTTGCGAACCGTATTGTTGAGAAGGTCCCCCAAATACAGATTCCCACCGCTGTCCACCACCAACTGGCCGTTGTATCCTCCGAACCGTGCATTGCGGTTGGTCCCATCGGCTCTGCCTGTGCTCCCTGCCAACCCGGCGATGGTGGTCGTCACCCAGTTAGTGCCCACACGCGTGAGGTTGCGAATGGTGGAGTTGCCCGAGTCCGTTACAAAGAGATTGCCCCCAGCGTCCGCCGCCACGCCCTGGGGCCCCTTAAACCGTGCGGTGCCGTTGGTGCCGTCGGCACTCCCTGTACTCCCCGCCTTCCCGGCGATGGTGAACCAGTGGTAGATCAGCGGTTGCGTGCTAGTGGGATCGGTGCCCATGGAGAAGGTCACGGTGCTGTTCGGCGCCACAGGCCAGTTGTTGACGTCCCTCAGGTTGTTGACCGTGAGCGTATAGGCGCTGATATCAGGGTTCGGTTTGGCGGTGGTGATCGTCACAACGTTGCCCAGCACGGCCACCCCAGTGATGGCGAGAGTCGGACTTATCGAGTAGTTGGCCAGGTTTGTGGCGAGCGTCGGATCCCGGGGATCGATGGCGCTGGCGGACCGGGCGAAGAGCGGCTTGGAGAAGGTGAGCACCAGTTCATTCGCCACGGAGTT
>CAIMTB010000209.1 GCA_903844265.1 uncultured Verrucomicrobiota bacterium | reverse complement strand
GTTTCACCCCAGCATGGGGAATGCGGTGAACAGGTCACCGCATTCCGGGGCCGTGTCATTCTGACGTCTGGGCGAGCTTGGCGAGGACGTTGTAGTCCTCGAGCGTGGTGGTGTCGCCCTTGATCTCCAGGCCGGAGGCGACCTGTTTGAGGAGGCGCCGCATGATCTTCCCGGAGCGTGTTTTTGGGAGCGCCTCGGCGAATCGGATATCGTCGGGTTTGGCGACGGGCCCGATTTCCTTGCCGACGTGCTGGCGGAGTTCCTCGCGGAGTTCGTGTTTTGCGACGACCCCGGACTTGAGGATGACGAAGGCGACGAGGGCCTGGCCCTTGAGTTCATCGGGGCGCCCGACCACGGCGGCTTCGGCGACGGAGGGATGGCTGACCAGGGCGGACTCGACTTCGGCGGTGCCGATGCGATGGCCGGCGACATTGAGGACGTCGTCGATGCGGCCGACGATCCAGAAGTAACCGTCCTGATCCTGGCGACAGCCATCGCCGGTGAAGTAACTGTGTTGGACCTCGGACCAATAGGTCTGCTTGAAGCGCACGGGATCGCCCCAGACGCCGCGAAGCATGGAGGGCCAGGGTTTGCGGATGACGAGTTTCCCGCCGGTATTACGGGGAACTTCGACGCCCTTGTCATCGACGACCTCGGGTAGGATGCCGAAGAACGGGAGTGTGGCGGAGCCGGGTTTGGTGGGGATGGCGCCTGGGAGCGGGGTGATCATGATGGCGCCGGTTTCGGTCTGCCACCAGGTATCGACGATTGGGCAGCGGCCGCCGCCGATGACGTTGTGGTACCACATCCAGGCTTCGGGATTGATGGGTTCGCCGACGGAGCCAAGGAGTCGGAGGGACTTGAGGTTGTGTTTTCCTGGCCATTCGTCGCCCCATTTCATGAAGGCGCGGATGGCGGTGGGGGCGGTGTAGAGGATGGAGACGCCGTATTTTTCAACGATGCGCCAGAAGCGGTCGGGCTCGGGCCAGTTGGGAGCGCCCTCGTACATGAGGGAAGTTCCGCCGTTGGCGAGGGGTCCGTAGACGACGTAGCTATGGCCGGTGACCCAGCCGACATCGGCGGTGCACCAGTAGACGTCATCGGGTTTGAGGTCGAAGACGAGGCGGGTGGTGAGTTTGGCGCCGAGGAGGTAGCCGGCGGTGGTGTGGAAGATGCCCTTGGGTTTGCCGGTGGATCCGCTCGTGTAGAGGATGAAGAGGGGTGCTTCGCTGTCGAGCTTGGCGGCGGGGCAATCGGGCGTGACGTATTCAAGTTCGCGATGCCACCAGACATCGCGGGCTTCCTTCATGTGGATGTCGTTGCAGCAGCGGCGGAGGACGATGACCGACTTGACGGAGGCGGCGATTTGATTGCCGTCGGAGTCCTTGAGGGCGAGGGCGTCGTCGACGTTGCGCTTGAGTTGGACCGTGGCGCCACGGCGGTAGCCGCCGTCGGCGGTGATGATCATCCGTGCGCCGGAATCGGCGACGCGGTCGGCGACGGACTGGGCTGAGAAGCCGCCGAAGACGACGGAATGGACGGCGCCGATGCGGGCGCAGGCGAGCATGGCGATGGCGGCTTCGGGGACCATCGGCAGGTAGATGAGGACGCGGTCGCCTTTTTCGATGCCGTGGCGTTTGAGCACATTGGCGAATCGGCAGACTTCGCGGTGGAGCTGCCGGTAGGTGAGGGTGCGTTCCTCGCCGGGGCGGCCGTCGGCGTTGGGTTCGCCTTCCCAGATGATGGCGGCCTTGTTGGCGACGGGGGTGTTGAGCCAGCGGTCGAGGCAGTTGTAGGCCAGGTTGAGGCGGCCGCCGATGAACCATTTTGCGACCGGCTCCTTCCACTGCAGGACTTTCTTGAACGGTGAGAACCAGACCAGTTCCTCCTTGGCGACGCGGCTCCAGAACTTGTCGGGGTGCTGGATCGACTCGTCGTAGAGCTTGCGGTAGGCCGCGAGCGACTTCACGTGCGCGGCGGTCGAGAACTCTGGCGCTGGCTTGAAGACGCGGGCCTCGTGGGAGAGCGATGTGATGTTGTGGCTGCTGGGGGTGCCACTGGCGCTCGGCGGGGCGGATTTTTTCTTCGGCATATAAGATGGAGACGGCGGCTTCGGGGAACGGCGCAGGATGTTAGGAATCAGTGGGCTCGGGTCAACGGTGGAGGCTGACCAACCGTCGGCGTCCCTGCCGGATGCCACCAGGGTTTGGAGCGATGATCCTGGAGGGCCTTCGGCCTGGCGAAGGCGCGAGGGCAGCATAGAGGGACAGTCCTTTTACCCAGACTTCCAACGCAAGCCGTGGAGCGTGGCATAAAGGGACAGGTCTTGCGTTGTGTCTTGTGCGCTGGCCATGGGGAGCATTGCCAGCGGGTTCCGTTTCACCGTAGAAACGGGTTCCAAACCTGATGCACATGAAGACCCTGAAAATCGCACGGGCCCCCATTGCCCAGCTCATTTCCCTTGCTGGATGCGTCGTCCTCGTCGCGTCCTCGATTGCTGCAGGCGCTGCCGAGGGGGTCGATCCCCAGGCCCTCCGCAAGCAGGCGCTGGAATTGATCCAAGTCATTCCCGACAAGATGCCGGGCGGGGAGAAGGACACGCCGGCGCTGGTGAAGCTCGGCAAGGAACTCTATTTTGAGAAGGCGCTCTCGAAGAACAACAGCCAGGCCTGCAATTCCTGTCATCGGGTGGACGAGAAGCGCGGTGGCGTGGACAACGAGGCGACTTCACCTGGCGCGTTCGGCAAGCGCGGCGGGCGGAACTCGCCCACCACGTTGAACTCGGGTTTCCAGTTCGCGCAGTTCTGGGATGGTCGTGCGGCTGACCTTGCGGCGCAGGCGAAGGGGCCGGTGCTGAACCCGGTCGAGATGGCGATGCCGGATGAGGGCGAGGTGGTGAAGCGTCTGGGCGGGATGAAGCAGTACGGGGGAGGCTTCAAGGCCGCGTTCCCGGGCGATGCGAACCCGGTGACCTACGACAACATGGCCCGCGCGATCGCCGCGTTCGAGCGGACGCTTGTGACGCACGACCGCTTCGATGACTTCCTCAAGGGCAGTGATCGCGCGTTGACCACGGCCGAGCAGTTGGGCCTCAAGGAATTCCTCTCCCTGGGTTGCACCACCTGCCATTACGGCCCGGTCATCGGCGGTCAGGTCTACCAGAAGATCGGCCTCGTGAAGCCGTTCCCGACCGACGACAAGGGCCGCTCGGAGGTCAGCAAGGACGACGATGACCAGTTCAAGTTCAAGGTGCCGATGCTCCGCAACATCGCGATCACACAGCCCTACTTCCACAAGGGCCAGGTCGCGACCCTCGACGAAGCCGTCAGGAAGATGGCCTGGCACCAGCTCGGCAAGGAACTGACGGATGAGCAGGTGAAATCGGTCGTGACGTTCCTGAAGACCCTCACCGACAAGTCGCGGGCGAAGTCCTGACTTTCGGCGTCGAAGGCGCCGGCCGGTCGGCTGTCCGGCCGGTCACGACGCTGCGGCGCTCGACCCTCCATGGGCGCAGGTTCCGATTCAGATGGCGAGCGCCTTGGACTGGGCCTTGATGCGTTGCTTGAGGCTGCCGCAGACGTCCTCGCAGAGGTCGAAGATGCCCGGGTCGGCGATGTGGTAGAACACCTTCAGGCCCTCCTTGCGCCGGCCAAGAATGCCGGCGTCGGTGAGTGTCTGGAGGTGGCGCGAGATGTTCGCCTGTGTCGTCTGGGTGACCGCGACGAGCTGGGAGACGTTTCGTTCGCCGGCCTCGAGTTCAATCAGGAGGCGGAGCCGCATCGGTTCACCCAGGACGCGGAACCGGGCGGCGATGATCTCGAGGGCCTCGGGCGGGAGTTTCTTTCGGTTCATGCGTGGTCGGGAAACTCGGTCGTTGACATCAACTGTATGAGCGCATACGTATATACGCATCAACGCGACGATGCCGTCAGGAGCCTGGAAAGGCAACAGCGAAGAGTTCACGGCGACAAGTTCCGGACCATCGTCCTTCCGCGAGGCTTGAGACACTTATGAAAATGGAATCCGCGATCCGAATCCTGGCCGGGACCATGGTCCTGGCGAGTCTTGCCCTGGGGCACTGGGTGGACAGCCGGTGGCTGTTCCTCGCGGTGTTCGTGGGCTGCAACCTCATCCAGTCGGCGTTCACTGGTTTCTGTCCGGCGGAGACAATTCTCGGGAAACTTGGGGTGGGGAAGGCTGGGGGATCATGCTGCAAGTGAGGTCCGAGATGAGCGCGATGGAATCACAACCTCGGGGTGGATGGCGGGTGGGGCGTCGCGGTGGGGCGGTCCTGCTGGCGGCGATGTTTTCGTTCGTGGCGGGATGCCACAAGGAGCCCTTGGCGGCCGATTCGGCGTCGAAGCTGCCGGTGATGGCGGTGCGTGCCGGGGTGGTTTCGTCCGGGACACACCGGGCCACCGAGGAGGCGGTGGGCACGGTCCGGGCGCGGATCCGGGCGGTGGTGGAGGCCAAGGTGAGCGGTCGCATTGTGACGATGGCTGCCGTGCCTGGGCGGGCGGTCAAGGCGGGCGATGTCTTGGTCGAGGTGGATGCGCAGGAGGTGCAGGCGCGGTTGGATCAGGCCAGGGCGGTGCTGCAGCAGGCGGAGCGTGAGTTGGCCCGTTACGGGACGCTTCTGCGGCAGGAGGCGGTGACGCAGGCGGAGCACGACGTGGTCGAGTCGCGGCAGCGGGTTGCCAAGGCGGCCGTGACGGAGGTTGAGACCATGCGGGGGTACACCCGGATCGTGGCGCCCTTTGACGGTGTGGTTTCGAGGAAGCTGGCGGATGTCGGCGACCTCGCCGGTCCGGGCCGGGGTTTGCTGGAGCTCGAGGATCCTGCGTCGGTGCGATTCGAGGCGGATGTCCCGATGCCGTGGATGGACAGGATCAAGCTGGGGGATCGACTGGCGGTGACGGTGTCGACGGCCGGGGGGGCGATGGAGGGGGTGTTGTCGGAGATTGAGCCGACGGCGGATCCGGTGAGTCGGACCTTTCGGATCAGGCTGGATTTGCCGGTGGGGGCGGGGGTGCGGGCTGGGGCGTTTGGGCGTGTGACGGTGCCGGTTGAGGAGGTGAAGCTGGTGAGTGTGCCGGCGTCGGCGGTGAATGTGCGTGGGCAGATGGAGTTGGTCTTCGTGGTGATGGGAGATCGCGCGCAGCTTCGGATTGTGAAGACGGGGAAGCGGTTGGGTGTGGATCTTGAGGTGTTGTCCGGTCTGGAGGCAGGTGAGCGGGTGGTGGTGGAGGGGGGGGTGGGGTTGCTTGACGGGCAACCGGTTTCACTGCGGTGAGGCGCGGTGTGTGTGCGTGACCTGGGGTGGCATCATGAAATCATCTTCTGAAGGTATGGGATCATCGGCGGGCAGGCCGGGAGGCGGGGGGGATCCGCGTCCGGTGCAGGAACTGGGCATTGCGGGTCGGGTGGCGCGGGCCTTCATCGACTCGAAGCTGACGCCGTTGATCATCATTTCGGCGGTCCTGCTGGGGGTGCTATCGGTGGTGATGCTGCCGCGTGAGGAGGAGCCGCAGATCAAGGTCCCGATGGTGGACGTGATGGTGGCGATGCCGGGGTCCTCGGCGAAGGAGGTGGAGGAACGGGCGACGCGGCCGATGGAGAAGCTCCTGTGGGAGGTGCCGGGCGTCGAATATGTCTATTCCACTTCCCGTGAGGGGGAGTCGCTGGTGATCGTCCGCTTCAAGGTGGGCGAGGCGGTGGAGGAGAGCCTGGTGAAGCTGAACCAGAAGCTCGCCTCCAACTTCGATCGTATCCCGCACGGCGTCAGTGCGCCGTTGGTGAAGCCGAAGTCGATCGACGACGTGCCGATTCTGGCGCTCACGTTCCACAGTGCGCGATACGACCACCTGACGCTGCGGCGTCTGGTGTCGCAGGTGGACGATTCGGTGAAGCAGGTGCCGTTGGTGGCGGAGACCAGCGTGATAGGCGGGTCGCGGCGTGAGTTGCGGATCCTGCTGGATCCGGCGCGGTTGGCGGCGCGGAACCTGAGTCCGGCGGGTCTTGTTCCGTTGCTGCAGCAGGCCAATCGGCAGTTCCGCGCGGGTGGGCTGACGAGCGGGAACCACGAGATCGTGGTGGAGACGGGGGCGTTTCTTCGCTCCGTGGAGGATGCGGGTTCGGTCGTGGTCGGTGTGCATGGTGGGCGACCGGTGTATCTGCGGGAGGTTGCGGACATCGTGGATGGCGCGGAGGAACCTTCGAACTATGTTTTTTTCGGGCTGGGTGCGGGCACGGGTACGGGTGCGGGGAAGGCCACTGGGGGCAACGAACCGGCGGTGACGCTCACCATTGCGAAGCGGCCGGGGGCGAATGCCATTGCGGTGGCGGAGGCGGTCCTGGCGAAGGTGGAGACGCTGAAGGGTCGGATCATTCCCGCGGACGTCACGGTTTCGATCACCCGTCATTATGGGGAGACGGCTGCGGAGAAGTCGAACGAGCTGCTGTTGCACATGGGGATTGCGGTGTTCAGCGTGTCGTTGTTGATCTGGCTGACCTTGGGATGGCGGGAGTCCGGCATCGTGGCGGTGGCGATACCGGCGACGTTGGCGCTGACGCTGCTGGTCTTCTATCTCTACGGTTACACGCTCAACCGGATCACTCTTTTCGCGCTGATCTTCAGCATCGGCATCCTCGTGGATGACGCGATCGTGGTGGTGGAGAACATCGTCCGTCATTTCCATCTGCCGTGGAATCGCGGTCGCAGTTGGCAGGTCATCGCGGTGGAGGCGGTGGGTGAGGTGGGAAACCCGACCATTCTGGCGACGTTCGCGGTGATTTTCGCGGTGGTGCCGATGGCATTCGTGGGTGGCCTGATGGGGCCGTACATGCGCCCGATTCCGATCGGGGCGAGCGCGGCGATGGCGTGGTCGTTGATGATCGCCTTCATTGTCACGCCCTGGGCCTCGATCCGGATGCTTCGGTGGATGAAGGGTGAGGACCGTCTGCGCGCGCACTCGGAGGGCGGATCGCATGAGGCGCATGAGGCGCCCGGGGTCACGGGGAGCGCGGTGGACGTTGGGACAGTGGCGGCGGGGGCGGGGGTGGCGGCGGAGGTGGCGCCGGCGGGTTCATCCGTTGCCGGGCTGGGGTTTGGAAGCATCGACACCTCGGCGTACCAGGGGGATTTCTTCACGCGTTTCTATTGCCGCGTGATGGTGCCGATGATCGAGCAGGCCCGATGGCGCTGGCTTTTCCTGGGGGTGAACGGCGCGCTGCTGCTCGCGGCGATGGCGACCGTCGGGTTGGGCTGGGTGAAGGTGAAGATGCTGCCGTTCGACAACAAGTCGGAGTTCCAGATCATCCTGAACATGCCCGAGGGAAGTGCGCTTGAGCGCACCGCGCAGGCGGCGCGGGAGATCGCGGCGGTCATCTGCACCGAGCCTGAGGTCACGGATTACCAGATCTACGCCGGCGTCTCTGCGCCCTATAATTTCAACGGGCTGGTCCGGCATTATTTCATGAGGAGTGGCGCGGCCGTCGCCGATCTCCAGGTGAACCTCCTGCCCAAGGATGCGCGCAAGGCGCAGAGCCACGACATTGCACGGCGCGTGCGGCCTCGTGTGACCGCGATCGCCGAGCGATACGGGGCGCGTGTGGCGGTGGCCGAGGTTCCGCCCGGACCGCCGGTTCTCCAGACCCTTGTCGCGGAGGTGTACGGTCCTGATGAGAAGACCCGGCAGGCATTGGCGATGGAGGTGCGGCGGGTGTTCAAGGAGACCGATGGCGTGGTGGATGTCGACTGGTATGTGGAGGCCGACCAACCGAAGACGCGGTTCGTGATCGACAAGGAGAAGGCGGCGTTGCACGGGATCAGTGCCGAGACGATTTCGGAGACGTTGCGCATCGCGGTGGGGGGGCTTTCCGTGGATTTGCTGCACATCCCGAAGGAGAAGGAGGATGTGAACCTGGTGCTGCAGTTGCCGCGGTCCAAGCGGAGCACGCCGTCGGAATTGCTCGGCCTGAGGGTGCGGTCGGGCGATGCGAATCGGCTTCCTGAACCGGGATCGGCGGATCGCTCGCCGCTGGTATCGCTCGGGGAACTGGTGAAGGTCGAGACGGTCATCACGGACAAGAGCATCTACCACAAGAACCTGATGCCGGTCACCTATGTGATCGGGGATGTCGCGGGGACGATTGAAAGCCCGGTGTATGCGATCGGGCAGATGAACCAGAAGTTGCGTGGGTTGGATCTGGCGAGCCTCGGGTTTCCGGGGACTGCGCTGCAGATCTTGAATGCGTCGATGCCTTTCACGGACGACAAGCCTGCGATGAAGTGGGATGGCGAGTGGCATATCACCATCGAGGTGTTCCGTGATCTGGGACTGGCGTTTGGGGCGGTGCTGGTGCTGATCTATGTGTTGATGGTGGGTTGGTTCCGGTCGTTCCTGACGCCTCTTGTGGTGATGGCGGCGATCCCGTTCTCGCTGGTCGGGATCCTGCCCGGGCATGGCGTGTTGAGCGCCTTCTTCACCGCCACCTCGATGATCGGGTTCATGGCCGGCGCGGGCATCGTGGTCCGCAACTCGATCATCCTCGTCGATTTCATCGAGCAACGGATTGGCGAGGGAATGTCGATCGGCCAGGCCGTGGTCGATGCGGGAGCGGTGCGATTCCGGCCGATGTTGCTGACGGCGATGGCGGTCGTGGCTGGGGCGGGGGTGATCCTGTTCGACCCAATTTTCCAGGGGCTCGCCATTTCGCTGATGGCCGGGGAGGTGGCTTCGCTCCTGATCAGCCGCATGGCGGTGCCGGTGCTCTACTTCATGGCGTTCGGCAAGCGCGCGAGGAGCGCCTGACCTGGAGATCGGGATATCCTACCCCGGGAATCTGTCCGCTCGTTGCGGCTTCACCCGCACCGGTTCTATCGGGTGACCGGGGCTCCCTGATCGGTCCGGCCGGTGATTGCGGGGCGGGTCGTCGCGCCGAAGCCGACGTTGGCCTTGGCCTCGTGCACGACCTCGTCCCCGGTGAACTTGAGGCGGAGGGTCATGACATAGGGTGTTTCATAGGCGCAGATCCGCAGGGTCAGGGTGTCGTCGGCGGACCATGCCGCGCAGGCTGCCAGTGCTTCGCTGGGATACGGACCGAAGGGGCCGCGGTTCTTGATCCAGGCCTTGTAACCACAGGTGATGCGGGTGTCTGCGGCGACTCCCTGGGTTTCCAGGACCAGATCATTGGGGCCTGTGCCTTTGCGGATCGTGAGTGAGGTCAGGTTCTGGTCGTTCGTCGGGAAGACGTATTTATGGCCGAGGATTTTGTCCAAGGCGGGCGAGGTCGTCTTCCCTTCGGCGGTGTGGAGCACGAGTCCGGCGAGCTTGTCCTTCAGTCGGGATTGCGCGGCGGAATCGCCGGAGACCCGGGAAGGTTTGATGCCGGGAAGAAGCTTGTCCCAGACAAGATTGAGGACCGCCTGCATGTCGCCGAGGCCGCTGGTGATGGCGATGACGGCATCCTGGTCCGGGAGGACGATGCAATACTGTCCGAACGCGCCGTCGCCGCGGTAGGCATCGTGTCGGGAGCGCCAGAACTGGTAGCCATAACCCTGGTCCCAATCGCTGGTGGGACTGCTTCCGTTGGAGGTCTGGCGGGCTGTGGCGGCGGCGACCCAGGTGGCGGGGAGGAGTTGTCTGCCGTTCCATCTGCCCTTCTGCAGGTAGAGTTGACCGAGTCGCGCGATGTCTTCGGTGCGGACGCGCAGGCCGTAACCTCCGAGTGAAACGCCCTGGGTATTGGTGTCCCATGTCGGGTTGGCGATGCCCAGCGGATCGAAGAGGCGCGGGCGAAGATACTCGAGTACGGATTGGCCTGTCTGCTTCTGGACGATCGCCGACAGCATGAAGGTGGCGGGCGTGTTGTATTTGAAGTGGGTGCCGGGCTTGTGAGGGACGGGGTGGGCCAGGAAGGACCTGGGGGATATCTTGTCGGGGGCGGAGGATGTTTCGTCCTGATGGCCTGCGGACATGCTGAGCAGGTCCCGGACGCGCATGGATTTGAGATTCGCGGAAGGATCCTTGGGGGCGTCGTCGGGGAAGAACTTCAGGACTTCATCGTCCAGGGAGAGTTTCTTTTCCGCGATGGCGATTCCTACGGCGGTGGAGGTGAAGCTCTTGCTCAGGGAATAGAGTTCGTGGTTGCTGTCGGCGTTGTAGGGGGACCACCAGCCTTCGGCGATGACATGACCGTGCCGCAGGATCATCACGCTGTGCATGCTGTCCAGCTGGCGGTCGGCGGCATCGACGAAGTCGAGGAGGTTCGAGGACGAGACGCCCTGGGCCTCCGGGGTGCTGCGTGGGAGCGCGGGCTGGGAGGCTCGGGGTGCGGCCGGGGACTCCGGCGGAAGGGCCAGGATTGCGAGGCAGGCGGGGATGAGCAGTAGGAGTTTCATGGCGAGGGGGAATTTTCCTATTCTCTATTCGGCCTGGCCGGCGGGGCGGGCGCCGGTGGCGGGGCGTTGGGTGAGGGCATCGCCGAGGTCGGCGCGTGCGGCTTCGGCCTGGCGTTGCAGGCGTGCGACGATGTCCGGGTGGCGGGCGGCGACGTCGATGGTTTCTCCGAGGTCGGTGGCGAGGTCGTAGAGTTCGAGTCCTGCCTTGAGCATGTGGTACTTGGCGGGGGTGCCGCCCGTGGCGGCGGGTTCGCCGGCGAGGGTTCGGTAGGAGTGGGGGAGGATGAGTTTCCAACGGCCACCGCGGACGGCCTGGAGTTCGTTCTGGTTGTAGTAGATCCAGAAAGCCTGGTGGGGGGTCCTGGCGCCTCGGCGGCCTGAGAGCAGGGGCCAGATGTCGAGGCCGTCGATCTTCCGGGACGGGAGGTTGGCACCGGAGAGACGGGCGAAGGTGGGGAGGAGGTCGATGGTCATGGCGGGTTCGCGGCAGGTGCGGCCGATGGGGATATGGCCTGGCCAACGGGCGATGAAGGGCACGCGGATTCCGCCTTCCCATGAGGTTCCCTTGCCTTCGCGCAGGGGCCCGCTCGAACCCGCGTGATCGCCGTAGGAAAGCCAGGGTCCGTTGTCGGACGTGAAGATCACGAGGGTATCGCGGTCGAGTTGGTGGCGTGCGATGGCGGAGAGGACTTCGCCTACCGACCAGTCGATCTCGGCGATGACGTCCCCGTAGAGTCCGGCCTTGGAGCGGCCTTTGCGGGCGTCGCTCACGAAGAGCGGTGTATGGGGCATGGAATGCGCGAGGTAGAGAAAGAAGGGTTGGTCGGTGTGATCCTCGATGAATTGGACGGCGCGCTCGGTGTAGCGGGTGGTGAGGTTGGCCAGGGTGGCTGGGGTGACGGCGGGGTCGACAATCTTTTCGCCGTCATAGAGTGGCAGGTCGGGGTAGGTGCCGGGTTTGGCCTCGGGATGGAAGGGCCACATGTCATTCGAGTAGGGAAGCCCGAACCATTCGTCGAATCCGTGGCGGGCAGGGAGGAACCTGGGGAGGTGTCCGAGATGCCATTTGCCGACAATCGCGGTGGCGTAGGCCCGGGTCTTGAGCAGGGAGGCGATGGTGGTTTCGGCGGGGTCGAGTCCGTGTGTCGCGCGGTGATCCAGGGCGCCGGAGATGCCGACACGGTTTGGATAACATCCGGTGAGAAGCGCCGCGCGCGAGGCGGAACAGACCGCCTGGGCGACATGGAAATCAGTGAAGCGGATTCCTTCCCGGGCGAGTCGATCAATGTTCGGGGTTTCTATCTCGGGTCGGGCGCCGAAGCACCCGACGTCGGCGTAACCGAGATCGTCGCAATAGATGAGGATGATGTTGGGCGGGCGGGCGGCTGGAATTGCCGCGAGGCCGGGGGCGTGCCATCCCAGGAGTCCGGCGAGGAGGAGAAGCGCGGGCGCAAGCATTGGGAAAAATCCTCGGGACATGACTGAGGATTCGAGCGCAATCAGGTCATGGGTGCAACCACGGAGGGGGGCGGTCGCGGTGTGTCCGCAAAGGACGGCGCGCAGCGGAGTGCTCGCCCACCCCCGACCGGCACACCCGGCAGTTTCGCGAGAATGGAGCCTCCTTACGTCGACTGGTACGACGAATGGGTTTTTTGACGGGCTAGGTCGCGGCCGGTTCCAGGAGTTCGCTGCGGAGTCGTTCGAGTTCGAGGCTGGCGTTTTCGAACTCCTCCACGAGGGCTTCAATCCGATGAAGCATGGCGGCAGGTGCTTCGCGGGTGGCGAATTCCTCGAGAGACAGGGCGAGTTGCCGGATTTTTTCGAGGCCAAAGATGCCGCTGCTGCCCGCGATGGAATGAGCGGTTCGTGAGAGGCCGGCGGTGTCGTTGGACTGGGCAAAGGTCCGGAGTTTGGCAAGGCGCGTCGGGGTGTCGGTGAGGAATGAGCCCAGGAGTTCCTGGGTGGCACTGAAGCCGAATTCGGCGCGGAGGTCCGATATCGCGCCGCGGAGGCCCAAAAGCTCAGGTCCGGATTTTGCCTCAGGGGTTTGCAGAGCCATTGGCTCGATGGCAGCATCCTGGGGAGGTGAAGGGTTGACGAAGGCGGGATAGAAGGAATCGAGCGCGGTTTGGAGTTGGTCGAGGCGAAGCGGCTTGGTGAGGTAATCGGACATGCCGGCGGCGAGGCATTTTTCGCGGTCGCCGCGCATGGCATTGGCGGTGAGGGCGATGATGGGAAGGGGGGTGCGGCCTGAGGGACGGGAGGCCTCGCGCCGGCGGATTTCACGGGTGGCGTCGTAGCCGTCGAGGACCGGCATCTGGCAATCCATGAGGACGGCGTCGAACTCCGTTGTCTCGATGGTATCGACCGCCTGGCGTCCGTCGGTGACGAATTGAGTCACGTGACCGAGTCGTTCGAGCATGAGCAGGACCAGGCGTCGGTTGATGGGATGATCCTCGGCGACGAGGATTCGGAGGGGTCGGAGCTGGGAGTTTGGTCTGGTGGGCGGGGGTGATCCGGTGTTTGCGGCTTTTGCCGCTTTTGCGGCGTGGGCGGCGTGGGCGGTGCGGGTGGTTGGGTGGTGCAGGCATTGGACGAGGCTGGCCTGCTTGACGGGTTTGGTGACGCGTCCGACGACTCCGGGCGACGGTTCGGAGGCGGAGGGGTCGTGCGGCGGCGTCATCAGGATGACGGGGGGAG
>CAIMTB010000208.1 GCA_903844265.1 uncultured Verrucomicrobiota bacterium | reverse complement strand
GCCTTCTTCGATTCCGTGCCGCGGGAGCGGGTGGTGGAGGCCGCCGCGAAAATCATCGACAATCCGACCACCCGAGACCTTCTGCGTGCCTGGGCTCGGGAACTCCGGGCAAGACCGGCTTGGCGCTCGGGCACGACGGATGATTATCCGGCAGCAGGCCTGCCCCAGGGACTGTCCCTCTCGGCGTCCCTGGCCGAACTGTGGGCGGCACGGCTGGATCAGGCCCTGCCGAAGGGCGTCGGATACCTTCGGTTCGTTGACGACATCGTGGTCGTGGCGTCTTCCGAGACGGCGGTCTGGGAGGCGCGCGAGGTGCTCGCCGAGGCGGCCCGGTCATCAGGACTCGAGTTGTCGGGACCGAAGACCGTCATACTCAGGGCCGTCGATGGTGTGCCATGGCTCGGCATGACGCATTTTCCATCGATATCCAAGGCCGACCCGGAGCGCGTCGACCGCTGGTTGCGCAAGTTTGTGGGGATCCGCCAACGGGCGGCACGTGAGCTTCTCGCCAGCCCGGACCCCGCGAAAAAGGACGCCGTCGTCGACCGTTTCCACGCAGAGATCCGCGCCGAACTCCATGGAGCCGCGAGTTGGCGAGCCGTCTGGTATTCGATGGCCGAGGACGTGGGACTTTGGAGGCGGCTCGACCAGTCGCTCCACTCGATGATCCGATCCATCCACCGGCTCGCGCGGATCCCGGCCCCGTCCGGTCACCGACTGCCATCCATCCACCGCGTCCTCAAAGCGCGCCGGCAACACCTTTCCGCCTCGTCAAAAGCCGAACAAGGGCCATGCGCCAACCGTCCCGGACCACGGGACACACCTGCCGAACAAGGGCCAACAGCGAGGGTTCCCGGATTGATGCAGTGATCAGGGCCTGCTCCCCGGGTCCGGAGCGCTCCTCAGACGTTGAAAGCCGTGGTCATGAGATACCTCGCCGCGCTATGCGCCAGGTTGGGCAACGAAAGTGCCTCCCGGTTCTGCAGGTGCTTTTGGTAATGACTCAGCACCTCCGACATCTTGTCGGCGCTGGGCTGCCCACGAGTCGCGCCCTGGACCATGATGCAGCGGTAGTTTCGCTGCTCCGCTCCGGACCTCATGCAGGTGACCCAGAAGATCCCCACCCCCATGCCCTGGAGCAGCAGCATCCGCTCGTATTCCTCTTCCTCCGCGGGCTGGAACAAGGCCTCCCACGGCTTGTAATAGGCCGCGTACACATAATGGGCGAAGGACCGGTACGTGGTCACCTCCGCCAGGAGCTTGTCCATCAGGAATTCCTGGACGGTTCGCTTCACCTCGATGGCAGCCACGTCAACGTCATAGGATGGAAGGTTCGAATAGGTTGGCAGCGCGACGCCGAGCAGGTCCGGATTCTGGTTGGAGTAGGAAATGTTGGTCGCGCCGCCCGAGTAGAGATAGTTGAACCATTCCTGAACCTCGAGGTAGTCGCGGAGGCATGGGTAGAGGTCGGATTCCAGGAAGCCCATGGCTGGCTCGGGGGCGGGACCCATCCCCAGACCCGGTCCAAGTACCGCGGTGGCGCGGTTCTTGCCAAACTCCTCCTCCGACTTCAGGCGCACGAGGCCATTCCTCCGCCCCAGGGTGATCAGCCCGAGGTCGTAGAGCTCGCTCTTGGCAGCCCGGTACCGTTCCTCGTTCAGTTGGCACATCTCACAGAGGACGCCCCGTGCCTTCGCTCCGCTGGCCAAGGCTTCCAACAGGGCCTTGAGGTCGGGTTTCTGCCTGGCGGTTTCCTGCGCCTGGTTGAAGTCAATCATAGGAGGTGGGATTCGGGTCGGGTTGGGTTCGCAGGTGGCCTGACAAAAGCACGTGGCACGCGCCCGGGATGCAGGGCTTGGGACGGTGGCCGGCTCAACCCTAGACCGGCTCGCTTCCCCCGGCGGCGGTCTTGCTGAGCATCACGAGGTTCTCGACCTGGGCCTCGGATTCCCTTGTCCTTGAGCTCCGCGAGAACCTCTTGTGCCTGACGAAGGTGCGGTGGCTCGACTGCGGGACGGTCGAAGAGGTCGCCGGCGATGAGGAACACGTCGGCACGGTCCCGGATCGCCTGATCGGCGATATGCGCGAACGCGCGCTTGAAGTCGCCGTCCGGAAGCCGTCCGTCGAGGCGGCGGCGGCCGAGGTGGATGTCGGCCACGTGGAAGATCTTCATGGCTTGGGATCTTCCAGGATTGCTTGGAGTTCGGGCCAATGGACCAGGAGATCCTGGATCGGGACGCGTTCGGCCGGTCGCCAGACGTCCATCCGATCACCTGCCAGGACGAGCGTCGCCTGACGGAGGCACCGACCCGCGGCGGCAGGTCCACCGGCGGCCACGAAGGAAAACCGATCGTCGTCGTCCTCCGGCGTTGCCTCCGCAAACTCGTCGGGCCAATCCGGGGGCAATTCGGCGACACCCTCCCAGCGGTCGGGTTCACCCGGCGCGCCGAAGATTGCGTCGTGGCCGTACGAGACCCGATTGGGTGGGTCGAGCTCCTCGGCGTTCAGCGGGTCGAAACGATCGTCACATTCGCAGTATTTGCCTGTCTCGAGCATGAACCTGAGTTGCGCGCGGTGCTCGGGAAGTTCGAAGGTCACCTGAAAGTCGCAGGCTGACTGATAGCAATCCATGAAGACCTTTTCGCCGCGCGACACGGCCGCGAGGTCAGCCAGCCTGTAGCGAGCATCAATGAGGTCCCCCTCGAGGACGACGCATAGCGACCGGAATGGGAGGGGTGCAGGCGAGTCGGGGCTCATGGGATCAGGGGTGCAGCGGCCAAGGCCAAAACATGAATCCAAGCGTGGCACGAAGGCGGCAACGCCGGGAAAAGGGACCAGGGACTGAACCCATCCACTCGGTTGTCGAATGCGAATCCATTGTAACCGAACCATCGTCCCCACCCTTGGCGGATACCGCCCCGACGAGCGCTGGCGATATTGACAGGCGCGTGGGGTAGGTCAGCGATGCTGGGGCGAATGGGCGAAGATAATGCGACGCCGCTGGCTGCCCCCGATGGTGAGCCGCCCTCACGATCGGCCCAGGCAGCCAGACGGTGCTTCAAGGTGGGGATGATTTGCTTCACGGCATGAGTTGACCAGACGAGCCCTGACAAACGACGTCGCAGGTACAAGTACGGACCACTTCAGGCCCCACCAGTTTCGTGTGACCCGTCGCGGTGGTTGCCTCGGGAGGAGACAGTGGGCCCCACATGCGGACCGGGTCCGCACAGGTCAGCCGGAACCACATCGCCCCGGAAGGCAGCGGCCAGGACGGCGTCGAAGCGCTCCCCGCCGATCAGGCCAAATTCACGCAGTTCCCCCGGCGTGATGGGCCTGTCCCCAAGCTCATTGACCGGGAGGAACTGGTTCACCAGGTCCAGGACCGTCTGGAAATCGTAATCGACCAACCGCGGTTGCGGTGGGGTCGGGTCGGTCTCGCCACCCTGCCAGGCCTCCAACTCGGCAACCCCGCGCGGCACGGACCGCCGGCGGGTCCCGGGCACCGTCTTCATCATGTAGAGCCATGTGTTGGGACGCATGGTCCGCACGTCACCCGCCAACCACAACAAGACCCCCGGGCCGACGATCGGTGAGAGCGCCTCGGTACGCAGGAGGATGCCGGGCTCCCGTTCATGCAGGATGTGGTGGAGAAGCAGGGCCGGATCAGGCGCCATCTGGCTGACGCCGACGAAACGGAGCACGATCTCCCGTGGCCGGGTTGCGATCGCCCTTTCCAGGTTGCCGAGGAACGACTGCAGTTCATCGGCCGTGTCGCAGTCGGGAACATAGAGAGTCCGCACGAGCCGCGATGTTGAACGGGGGGGCTTGGTCTTCCGGGCGCTTCGAACCCTGGCTTGAGCGGCCTTGCCTCCTGGCGTCGAAGATTTCTTCGGTCTCATGCCCCCAAGGTAGGGGAGGAAGCTGTCAGGGTTTGTCAGGGCTTCCAGGATTCTCTGCAAGGCCCAACCCGAGAGGCCCAACCCGAGATGGCAGGTGAACCTCTCTGCCCGGCTCACGGGCCGGCCCATCCAGACGCCACCCCCCGTTCCCGGGCTTCGCTCCCGCCCCTGCTCAACCCTGATAGGAATGTCGCAGGAGCTTCACGCGCTCGGCGATGGCGCCCGTGGCCATCAGGAGCGAGTCGACGAGCGCCGACCCCTTCCTGTAATCGGCCGGGACCAGGTTGGAGACCCGCCCATCCTCGGCGAATCCCCAGGCCCGGCCCCATCTCTCACGGTTTTCCCGATCGTAAACCCCGATGGCAACCCCGCCCGCCTTACGCACGAGCGAGAAGCATGGGATGTCGGGGTGCTGTCCGGAGCCAGGGTATCGTCGAAGTCGAAGACGACGGCCAACGTGGTCTGCATCGGGCTCAGGGGAGCAGGAACCCCTCTCCGGAACTGAACTGGCCCCTGCGGACCTCCAGCGACCTTGACCGAACACTCTCCAGAAGCTTCCCGAGGACGTTGGATCCATGAAGGGTCCCGCCCTCCGCCACCCGGCACCCCCAGAAGGGATCCTTGGTCGAGATCTCCACGATGGGTCGGGAACCTGTCTCGGCAAGGACCCGCCCAAAGGTCATGGGGTTCCAGTACAGCTTCAATTCCAGCACCCAAAGCATCGACCGAATCCGGACCTCCTGGATGGGATCTTCCCAGTCGGACCGGACCAACCCCGCCTTGACCGCACACTTCTGGGTGAGCTTGGCCCCCCGGGGGCTGGGTTGGGCCTGGATCCGGCGACGGACGGAGGGATCGGCGTCCGGGGCACTCTGGGGAAGGCAGATGATGTCGGAACCGTACTTGGTGGCCTGGTACAGTTGTTCCGAGGAATTCCATTGGTTCTCACGGCACCGCACGAGGGGCCAGTACAGGGCCATGCCACCGGCCATGTTCGAAAGTTCCCAACGGGGATCCGAGCAGGTCATGAACCAGGCAACCTCCTCCTTGCGGTAGACCTCGGGTTTCGTGAGTGCGGCAAGTTCTTCGGGCGTCATGGTGTTGGCGGTCAGCTTGGCAGGGACAGGGGGGATGGATCCAGTCCTCAGGTGTTCGGGTGTCATCATGGCGCTGAGTCTAGACGACCGGGATGACACGCGTTGACAGGGGGAGAAACCCGCCCGAAGCGAGACCTGGGGGAGCCAGAGCGCGTCCCCGCAGAAACCCACACCGGCCGCGATCGGAGCCCTGACCAGGCGTGTCCGGGTTGCCCGGCAGGATCGCCACCCATCGCCCCGGGGGACCGGACACTCGGATAGAATGACACACCACCGGGTCAGGAAATTCCTGATGCCGGCGTGGGAAAGTAGAGAAATATCCCAATAATAGGGAACAACCAGACACTCATCCTATCCGCCATCCCTCAAAAGCACGTGGCCACGGATATCTCATTGATTTTTCCGGCGATGCTCCCTACTATGTCTGGACGCTTTCGACGGTAGCCTTGTCCCGCAAAAGGACCCAAGCGCTGTAACATCCACCTGACCCACCATGCAATATCACCGACTTCTCCTGCTGGACGTAATCATCGGGGATGGAAAATTCCCGGACATAAAGAAGCTGAGTTACGAACTCGAGTGTGGCCCCCGTCAGATCCATCGGGACCTGAGGGACCTCAAGGAATTCGGGGATCGCACCCCGATCTATAGCAAGGCCCGCAAGGGCTACTATTACTCCGAGCCGCCCGCCGAGCCGCTGGCCTCGGTACTTGGCCTGCTGCCGAGCCTCGGCAAGACGGCAGCCTTCCACACGGCCATCGACCGGCATGACCGGGTTTCCATCCGCATCGCCGGCGACGAAAGGATCATGGAGATCGCCCCGATAGCGCTGTGCGCCCCGGGCAAGGTAATCGTCCTGGTCGCAGCAGAACTCCCGTCCAACCAACTGCAGGTCCTCACCCTCAGCAAGGTTCAGATCCTCGAGGTCAAGCCCCGCAAGGGCGTTCTCCCACGCTCTGTCCAAGGGCGGTTGATGAGTGACTTCGTCCAGTGGATGCACTCCAGCCAGCCCGAGATGGCTTTTTCCGAATAATCCCGCCACCGCAGCAACCCAGCACGATCATGGCCGCCCGGCAACCGCCGCGCGGCCATGATCGTTTTGGACGCACCCGACATCAACAAGGCCGCGACCTGCAGGACGCCGCCTGCAGGCACCACCCCACTCCCACACCGATGCGAGACGACGACAATGCCGGACCGGCGGAAAAGCACGTGACCGCGAACGGCGCAAGCCCGACCCACATGGCACGCAAATAATCATCGATGGCAAATACTTGCGTTTCGCAATCAAACGTCAAACCGTTTCCAAGAAAACTTGCAATTGTCTTATTTGCAGATACTTGGCATCCCTCATTTAAGGCTTTGGAATCCCCGGTTGACGAATCAGGCCAGCGACTCCCGCTCAGCCAGGATCGTTGCAGGTGTCAAACATCCTTGAACGACGGCCCACCTGTGCCCAGTTTTCGGCTCATGGAGCACGTTGAGCGCCCCACGGCCGCCACGGTCCGACCGGAACCGGTCGACGTGGTCATGTCAGTCTTCGCCACCCGCAGGGATCTGGTTCAGGTGGCCCACGCCCTCCTGGAAGAGAGTGACCTTGGTCTTCCCGAGGCCGACCTCCTGCTCCTGCTCTACGGGATTCAGGAGCTCGGATGGCCGGATTGCCCGAGGGACACAGAAGGCTACATCTCATTCCGTGACATCCAGAAGGCCCAGACGCACGAGGCCAGCGGATTCACCCGGAGGGTCCAAGGGTTGGCCTCCCGAAGACTTGTCGAGACAGCCGTGGCCCTGAAATCGGACGGATTGCACGGGAACAGCCGGCGGCTTCGCCTGACGAGGGAAGGCATAGACCTCGTTGCG
>CAIMTB010000207.1 GCA_903844265.1 uncultured Verrucomicrobiota bacterium | reverse complement strand
GGATCGATGGTCAGCGCCGGACCGAACGGCGTGCGAAACTCACTCACCACGGACGCCCCCATCTGCTGGAGTTGGGCCACTCCCTGATCCCGGACTCCGGGCAACAGGGTAAGGTTCAGCCGCGACCCCGCCGCCACCGGCTCCTGGGTCACCGCCCTCGCCAACAGCGCCGGCTCGAACTTGAAGTAGGGCTCGAACGGCATCACCCGATGCACCCCGGCGTTCCGGGCCAGCACCATGGACTGCGCCGCCGACGCCTGCACCAGATAGGCGTTGTTCGGAAGATACGAAACCACGGAGGCCCCGGCCGCGGCGATCGCGTCACGGAGCTTCTGCGATACCGGGCCCCGCGCCTGGACGATGTAGGATCCCGCCTCAGGACCGGCCCGAAGGTGGGCGGGCACTGCAAGTTCAGTCCCGGCCTCGGTGTCGATGAGGGCATTCCTCAACAACAGGGCGTTGTCGTCATGAGCCAGTTCGTCCGCCGGCCGCACCGTGTTGCGCAGGCGCAGCGACGCCCGGTCGGGCGCCTGCGCCCGGTTCGTGGGCGCAGCGGCAACGGCGACCACGCCTCCGCCGGCACTCGCGCCGGGGGGAATGGCGGCGGCCGTCGGGACCGCCGAGGTGGAGGATGAGACAGCGGGTGCGGCGGCGGGCTGGCCGGCTTCGACAGGCTTGGGACCCGGGAAGCGGACGGACAGGCGCTGCTCACCCAGGCGCCAGAAAACCGCGGCTCCCACCAGGGAGAGCACGCAGATCACCAGCCAGGTTCGGGTTCGCAGCTGCATAACAAATAAATTCAGTCGATCTGTTGCGGGTCGTCAGTCGTCGGTGAACCAGGTTCCGTGGCCCGCGAGTCACTGGAAGCAAGATGACACATCGTTTCCACTCTGGCGACCGACGCCCTCTACTCCAGCGACGGTACCTCGTTGTAATTCTCAGTCACCGGCCGCACCCGCAACCGGTCGTTCTCGATGAATCCTTCCATGTGCAACAGTGTCTTGGTCACAAACTCACCCGTGACCACATAGTTGGTCGGCATCTGGAAGAAGGGACCGGGCTCCGTCACGACCGAACCAGGGGCCGGCCTCAGCGACTGTCCGAAGGCATAGATCACAAGCCTCGGCTCGTCGCGCTTCAGCAGCGACAGCACCATCTCGGGAATGCGCTCGACCACGGCATCGGCGGGCGTGCCCAACGGGCCGCGGGATCTCCGGAAATACGGGGAAGCAAGGGTCAGTTCAGGCGTGCTGAGTATCTCGCCCAGGTAATTGAAGCGTCCACCGAAGCGCAGCGCCCGGGTCGCATTGATGCTGTTGACGAGGATCCGCAACTCGGGTGAGTTCGGCTCGGCGATGATCGAGTAGGTGTTCGTCGGGCCCGCGCCAAGGACGGCCACGCCGCTCAGGACGGCAGACCACGCGGCCTGCCCCGCCTGGTTGACCGAGAGCAGGCCGCGCGCGGCATTGTCATTCGCGGCCGTGGTGAACGCGCCGATGACACGCCAGTCGTTGGTCGGCTGGGTTCCAAGCTGCGCGATGTTCCCGGGCCACACCCGGACCGGATGACCCGACCACAGGAACCACGGCTGCTGCCCCACGGCCTGTGACTTGAGATAGACCGTCTGCCACGGCGTGCCGCGATGGACGCGACCGAGCCAGCCCACGGTCGGCAGGGCGTTCGTCGGAAAGGCCCAGTCGTCGGAACCCGTGACCTGCGGATCCTTGAAACCGGCGTCGAAATCCGTGGGGTCGCCGCTGCTGTAGAGACTCCGCTGCCAGGGCCGATAGCGCTGGTTGATCTTGCCCAGGTTGGAGCGTTCGTCGGTGATCGGAAAAAGAGGCGGCAGACGTTCCACCCGATTGCTACGCACGGGGTCTTCGAGATCCCAGGAGAGCTTGTTCACCAGCGGGTCATTCACCTGCCAGGATTGGTTGACGAACAACTTGATCCCGGGAGCGAACGGCACCTGCATCCGAAGCGTCGGCGAAGGCGGCACGGGCTGTCCGGACAACCCCATGAACTCGCGGAAGCGCTGGACCGATTTCTCCTTGTCCTGGCCACCGATGGGATCCGCCGAGGCACTGTTCCACTGCGCCACATTGATAGAACCGAGCGACGCCTGGACCTGGTTATGGATGCCCTCCGGAACCCCACCCACGCGGTTTGTCTTCCAGAAGGAGCCCAGCAGGGATGTCTGACCGGCATCATTCTGCTGCCCGAACAACTCGTGCGTGATGTCTACCTGGGTGTTGAGATTGTCGAGATTGACGTAGTCGACGAGGTGCCCGCCCGGGAACTCCGGGTCCGAGGTCGTGTCCACCAAAGCCGCCTCGACGCGGTTGGTGATGCTCAAGCGCCAGGTCGGGATCGGGAATCCGTTCGCGGGTTCAAACAGGCTCGCCAGAACATTGGTCCGGACAGGTAGGAACTGGCCCGTCAGAAGCCGGTAGGCCGACATCGGAAGAAAGACGATATTCGTGTGGATCGGTATCTTGAACCCCTGCCCCGGCCAGCTGCCGGGAGTGAACTTCACGTCGGCCGTGTAATTCGTGATGAACGAGCGGACCACCCGGACCTCGTTCGAAAGCACAATCTCGGTCGTTATCTTGGCGAACAGCTGCAACGCCCGGGGATAGGGAGCCTTGTAACTGTTCCAGAATTCGACACCGAGGACATTGCTGATGCCCACCACGTACAACTGGTTGGTGAAGGCAGGCGCACTCGTCGGCGAACGCTTGACCATCTCCAGCTTGCGGCCGGCGACCACCGTGGTCTGGACCTCGAACTCGTTGAAGCTCGGGAAACCCTTCTTCGCGCCGAGGATGAGCGGAACACCCGCCACCACGGAAGCCGCGGCGAGGCTGGGCGTCTTCCCCAGCGGGAACCTGTCCAAGTCGATGCGGAGGGCGTCCGCTGCGGCTCCCAGGATCCAAGCCGGGGACGACCAAAGATCGCCGGTGGCGTCCCGGTAGCCGGAGACGCGCACTTCATTCGCCCCGCTCGCATACAGCGGCCGGAACACCGTCGGAAAGTAGGGATACCCGACCGCCCCACGATTCGTGGTGGCATCAAAGATATTCGCCGCCAACTGGAGCTCGCGATGGATGGCTGGCGTGTACTCATTCGTCGGCCAGACCGGGATGTTCGTCACCGACAGCAGGGGCACGCCATTGCCCGGGGGCGGATTCAATCCCGTGATCAGGGCTTCGGCCGCGTTCGTAAAGAAGGCCAGCGGCGTCCAGCGGACAAAGTTCGTCGCGTGCCATCCGACGTTCGGCCCCGGCGTCAGGCCGGCAAGGCGGGGGTCGAAGTCGAGGCGGTTATCGAAATTGATGTTGATCTGCCCCTTGTTGGCCGGGACGGAGTCGGTGCCCAACTGGCCGAGCAGGCGGTAGAGCGTATGCCGGTCATACGTGGAGGCCGAGTAACCTCCCTGCAACAGGCGGTTGGTGAAACTGAACAGACCGGAGCCCGGGACATTGAAGAGTTCCTGGGGATCGAAGAATTGCGCGAGATTGTCGCCACCCGCCCACGGCTGCGTCGGATCATCATCGTCGATGACAGTGCGGATCCCGCCGGGTCCGGCGATCGAGGGCAGTCCCACCGACTGCTGAAGCGGACCGTCAGAGTAGCCATCGATGCCATCGCGGCGGAAGGCCAACGTCCCAGCCGGCCCGAAGAGCTTCGTGACGCTCGGCAGGAGCCGGTAGTTGCCGAGGTAACGGAGATCAAGGAGCAACTGGGCGTGTTCGAAGGAATCCCCGACGCTGGAGTTGTTCAGGTTGGTCTCGTACTGATGGACCCGCCACGCGTTGGTATTCAGGTCGCGAAGAAATCCCGCGAGATTGAGTTCCCAGGAGCCGACGCCCTGGTTCCTGACATAGGCTTCGTCACGCCGGGTCAGGTCGCGCTTGGCGTGGTTGTGGATAAAATTCAGGTCGAGGCTCTTCCCGGCGGGCAGCACCAGGAAGGCATAGCGTCCGACGAACAGGTTCGTCCCCGAGTGCGGCAGGTCCGCACGGCGGAGAACGCCGATCCACTCGGGATCGCCGACATGGAAGTTGGTGAAGCCGAGGGACCGCCCGAGGCGGTCGACTTCGACCTGCATGCCGTTGGTTTCGAAACGGCCGTTGCGGTTGAAGTCGAGGTAGTACCTGAAATCCTGGGCGCCGGTGGCGGTATTGGTCACCACGAACACCGGGACGCGGGGGTCGACCATCAGATTTCGGTAGACCGTGAGCAGGTCGTCGCCGACGACCGGGCTGCCGTTGTCATACACGAAACTGACGTTCGCGATGTTGGTGTCGCCGCGGACGAACCCGGCTGGGTTCAGGTAATTCGTCGAGACGAGGAGATCGTAGGCGAGAAGGTTGGTGGACGCGAGGATGCGGGACACCACCTCGGCCTCGGCGCGGTGATACGCGGCGTCGGCGAGGGCCTTGGCATCAAGTCGGTCACTGCTGGTCGTGACCGCGGCGCGTTCGCGGCGGCTGACCGCAAGGAAAGTCACGGCCATCACGGTCACCACGGACAGCATGATGAGCGTCGTGATGAGGGCGATTCCTCGCTGTTGCTGGAGGCGGTTCATCACGTGGCGTCACGAAGGCGGCGCATTGCGCAGCAGGATGCGGTGCCGGAACAGGTGCACCTTGCCGGCATTACGGGCCAGGAACTTCCGGGCCTCGGCCGGGGCCGGTATGGCGTTGAATCGGGTCACCATCTGCGGCTCAAGGACGCCTAGCTCCAGGTCGAGATAGGCCGGAAACTGCGGGTGGGTGAACCGGCGGAAATGATATGCGGTGGAACCGGTCCTGATGGGATCCGTGAACCAGGATCGGGGCGTCGCACGCGTGCTGGGGGGCATCGACGTGTACGCCAGCACCCCGGACTTCAGATAAAGCAGCGGATATCCGCCGCCATCATAGGCGACCACGCGGAAATGCACGACGCCATCCATCACCGGCTGGGAAGTCAGGAGACGCTGGGCGCTGGAGAAGCGCGTGTAGAGATTGGTGTAGCCGAACGCGGCGCTGTTGGTCTCGTACGCAAAACGATACAGACGCCCGATTGAAAAGGGCGCCGCCACGAGATTCGTGTCGGAAGGGCCCACCCAATAACCTACCGCGGTCCAGAAATCATTCTGTCGCCGCACGAAATAGAGATTCTGAAGTTCGGTCGAGAGCACCGGAACCGCGGCGCCGCCGAGCCCCGCGAAGTCCACCGACACCGACAACGGGTTCATCCCCAGGGCCATGCTGGTGAGATTCGTGTCCGTCATCGAGACCGGCACCGCACTTTCAATGTCGCGCACCACCAGGTCCGAGGTCGCGCGGATCCCCTCCAGGACGTCCACCTGCGACATCGTCGTCCGCAGCGCCCGCTGGGTCTGGTTGAAGACCGTGTACAGGCCGATGACGATCACCGACATCAGGGAGATCGAAACGAGAAGTTCGAGGACCGTGAAGCCGCGGGAGGCCCGGGAGGAGCCTGCTGAAGTGGTGGATAGAGGCCTCTCCGACATCGCACTCGAGGTGAGAAGGCTCACTTCCTTGGCTCTCGCATCCAGTTTCAGTCTCCGCACATCGACTCCTACAGCTCCGCCCCCGACGCACGGAGCGGATCCGTCGGACGAAAGGGGTTGAGGATGGAAGGCCGGTCGCATCGGGTCAGTAGGTGGAGGGCTGGAAATAATAGACCATCTGCTGGCGGGTGGCGAAATTGGTCGGGTAGAAGATCTGGGAACCGCCAACCAGGGCGCGGAAGGTGCGGCGCTTGGTTCCCACACGGGCCGCCAGCGGGTTGCTCGTGTTGTCCTTGAAAAGCGGCCAGCGCATGGTGAGGCGGACTTCATGCAATCCGGCCTGCAACTTCCCGAGCCGCCTGAGTTCGTTGGTGCCGAGTCGGTTGGTCAACGAGGGCGGAAAGCTCACGAAGGGAAGGACTTCGGCGACCAGTTGATACCGGAAGGCCACATCGCGCGCGACGGGGTCCAGGTCGGATGCGGTTCCGTTGATGGCGTGGACCCAGGCCACGACATTGCTCACGCCGTTCTCGTTCGCGCTCTTCGGGGTGCCGAGGAGGCCGAGGAGACGCTGTCCGTCGAAGTTGCCGTTCTCGTTCGCGAAATAGTCCCGCTTGCCGTTCTTGAAGCCGACCGAGACGAAATAGACGCTGTTGCTCAACAACCCCAGCCGGTCGGTACCGCTGCGGATGGCCTCCATGAGATAGGCGCCGTCCCCGTTGATGATCGTCTCCTCGCGGTTGTCCTTCTGCACCTGCAGACCGGTGGGGAGCACGCCGACAATGGCGACCAGCGCGAAAGCGACCACCGCGAGGCAGATGGCGATTTCCACCATCGTGAACGCCTCTTCACGGCGCCTCCGGGCGATATTGGAATGGGTAGGCCTCATTCGGGTTGCCCTGTGACCTGCGTCTTGCCGCTGTCGAGCGCGAGGAGATCACCGATGATCCGTGCGCGGCCGGTCAGCCAATTCACGCGGATGTAACGCCGGTTTCCTTTAGGCACATCCACGACGTCGGGGATGCCCGTGTATTGTCCCGAGCCGTTCGAAGGATGAAAGACGCTGCCTTTGACCAACGGGATATATTCATCGTGGCCTGTGATCTGCCGGCCACTCCCGTCGAAGCGGACCACCTGCCCCTGGGCATTGAAGGCGATGTAATACATGCCCATCGTGGGATAGAGGCGGTTGGTGATGGTAAGCGGAAAATTGTTCGTCCAGGCAAAAGACTGGTCGAGGACGTTCGTCGTCACCGGACTTCCGGCGTCGAGGAACTTGCCCACCGCGAAATAGGTCTTGTCGGGCAACGTACGCCACGGAATGAGCTGGCGGGAGGTATGGCGGCCGGGCTGATCGCCGACGCTCCGACGGGAGAAGAGGGTGTAGCCCAGGTAGCGATAGGGAGCCAGATTCGTGGCCTGCACGTGGACGTTCGGCGGCACGAACAACATATAGACCGTCGAACGGTCGTTGATGGCCCTGAGCCGCGCATACCCGAGGTCGTCGACCATCTGCCGGGTCGCGGCGTCGATGCTGTTGGATTCACCGAGTCCGCGCAGCGCCGGAATACCCACGGCAGCCAGGATGCCAATGATGCCGATCACCACCAGGAGCTCAGCCAGGGAGAAGGCCGCAGCCGAGGAGGACGCCGCAGCGCCCGAGCCCCGGCGCCTCAGGGCTCCGGTGCTGTCTACTCGCCTGGAAGGAACGAACCGCATGGGATGTAGGTTCTGACTTTGACTGCTCGCGTTGTCGGTGTCGGATGGATCTATTGCTTCCAGCTGAGCACGTTGTCCTTGTTCACGCCCAGGGTGGCCTTGACGGTGGGATTTGCCTGGCCATCCGGCCCCATCGACCACACGACCACCGGCGCCCGGATTTCCCAGGTATCCACTTCACTGCCGGAAGAGGTCAGCCCGTTGAAACCGCGGGTTCCGTTGTCCTGGGAAACAGCCGAGCGCCGATAGAAACCATCGCGGCACAGGTTGTCGTAATTCAGGTCAATGGTGATGATGTACGGATTACCCCACGGATCGCGGTAGAGGAGATCGGAGCCAAGGCCGGGACCGACATTGCGGGAGTTGGGCGTGGCGTTGAGGAAGACGGTCTTCTGGGGGTTCTGGCCGTGATTCTCGTTGACGGTCGGGACGCCGGTATCGGGGCGCTTGTCGACGTCGAGGAGGATCGCCATCAACTCGGCATTGGAGGCCTGGAAGTTGATGCCTTCATTGCCGACCGGCGGGAACGCGACATTCTTCTTGGTGAACAGATTGGGCATCTGGGCCGCAGCCGGGCCGTTATGCTGGGTGCCGTAGGTGAAATCCGGCGAGGCATCGTTGACACCCTTGTCACGGAGCAGCTTGGCGGCAGGGAACCGGCCGTAGGTGGCCTGGTACTGCATGATAGCGCCCTTGATGGACTCCATCTCGGTCTTGGCCCTGGCGACCTGGGCCTTGACCTTGGCGCCGGCGAGCGCGGGAAGGATCATGCTGGCGAGCACGCCGATGATGGCGATGACAACCAGCAATTCAATCAGGGTGAAACCGGTCTCGCGGGCCGAATGGATGGGGCTCGTCTTCATTTCTTACGGGCGATGGCGTTGGGCGCGCGAAGGTTGCGAGAATCGATTACGGGTTGTCACTGCGATTCTCCGTCCAGCCCCAAATCGGGCGGTCTTGGCCGGACGCCGGGGAGCGGCGCTGACGGCCACGGCGGCGGCTGGGGCCGCGGGGCGGTTCGCCGATCCTGAATCCGACAGGTCCACATCAAGGCTCCATGACCGCTCCTGCCAGCGGACTGGAATCTCGCGGGGCGCCGAAGTCTGGAGAACCTTTTCGCGCATGGGATCTCTACCAGTTTTTGAACAGCCGGACCTTGGGGCTTTTCTCGGCCTTGGAGTCGTACATCTCCAGCCAGAGGTCGTAGCTGCCGGGGTTATTGGTCGGGGAACTCGAGACGTAACGCCAGGGATTGGACGGCGTGCCTGCCAGGGGCGGTGCGGGATCCGTCACCCCTTTGGGCCAGTCGAATGCGGTCACCAGGAGGTCGACATTCACGCCCTTCACCGTGACGCGCTTCACCTCCGACGCCTTCACGTCGAGGTAGCTCCGTGCCGGCTCGGAAGCGTCAGCCGATGAATTCAGGAAACCGCGGCGGCCAAAAGCCTGTTCGATCGAGTCAGGGCGGAGGCTGTCCGCCCCGCCTTTCAGCCGGAATCCCCCATTGACCAACTCCGTACCCCGGAGCTCGTAGAACAGCGGGTTCACCGCCGGATTCACCCGGCGCGAACCCGACTGGACCAGGCCGTCCGGCGGAAACGCATTGCGATCCGCCTTGTAGGCTTCGATCGCTGTCTGGAGCTTTCGGAGGTCCGCCTGGGCCCGCGCGTTGACCCGCGCCGACTTGGCGCTGCTGGACATCCCCGCCACGAGCGCCGCCAATACGGCAATGATCGAGATGACCGTCAGGAGTTCGATCAGCGTGAAGCCGGCGGAAGAGCCGGCGGAAGAGCCGGCGGAAGAGCCGACCGAAGAGCCGGCCGAAGCGCGGGGGGTGAGTGTGGGGGCTTTTTCGAACATGGACCGTCGTTGGGTTTCGGGCGTGGGGCGGGTCGGCATCTGGGTTCAACGATGGGTTCAACGACCGCGGAGTTCCTGCTCCATCCGTTCGCTGAGCCACTGTTTGATCATGCTCTGGTAGTTGAGATAACGGGTCCGGGCGAGCCGCTTGATCCGGGCCAGCATCCGCGGGTCCATCCTCAACGTGATGGTCACCGAATCTCCCGCCTCATTCGCTGACGCCACCGCCGCCTCCATCAGGCGCAGATCGATGCGATTCTCGTCCCAGAAAGCCGCCTCCGCCTCTTCGCGATCGAAGAGCGGGACATCCTCCCAGGAAGTAATCGGGTTCATGCAGTGGTGTCGCTTGCGCGCGGATTCAGGTTGTTCAGGTTGTTCAGCTCGCTCGGGTCGCTCAGGTCATCACGGACGATCAAAATCAGTCCATCCCATGCAGGTCATCCCTGCTGCAGCGCTTGGCTCACCTTGCGCTCGTAGAAAAACGTCTCCTCCGCGGTGAAAATCCGAGCCAATATGACGCGAATCATCTTGCCGTTGGTCCGGTACACCGTGAACACCCCTTTTCCAGCCACCGCGCGCCCCAGGTTGAAAAATCGGGCCTGAGCGTTGAACCTGGACGAATCGGGCAACAACTTTATCGCAAAAGGATCCTCGAAAGTCTCTTCCACCTCCTGCTTCGTCAGGACTGCGGCGAGCTGGAACGGCGGGCTGGACCAATCGAACTCCATCGGTGTACCGGGTTGTATGGCTATGGGCCATGCAAAGTAATTACTTTGTATTTACACGGCGTCAGGCAAGTCGTCAAGCCGGTGATTTTGGAGTTTCGACGATTTGCGACGTTTTTTCCGGTGGCGGGCCGGCCCCTGCCGGAGTGGGCCCCCGGGATCCGGCGACCCGGCGGCCGGGTGCAAACCCGAGCCGCCGACGGCACTCACCGTCCCTGGCGCGCGTCCTGGGTTGCGCCGCGGAACAGCTCCTCGACCGTGTCGAATTCCATCACGGATCGTGGCCGGAAGGATTCCGACCCGAGGTAGCGCATCAATGACGACCTGAACTGCCGCGCGGCATGCCGATGCTCGAGGTCGCGCGCGAGGTCATAACCACAGACAAGCAGCCGCCCCTTGCCCACCCGGGCCTCGAAGACCTGACCCAGCAGCG
>CAIMTB010000206.1 GCA_903844265.1 uncultured Verrucomicrobiota bacterium | reverse complement strand
GCTGAGTTCTTCCGGGTTTACGCCTGGGATGGCGATGGCTTGCCGAGGGCGTGGCGCGAGAAGTTCTTCGGGACCGGTTTCGAACTTGACCCGCGGGCGGCTGCGGACGCGGACCCGGACGCGGATGGAGCGGTTAATTTCCAGGAGTTTGCCGCGGGCACGGATCCCATGGATCCGCTGTCGGGCTTTGCCGTGGGGATTCGCGCGATCCCCGAGATCCGGTTCCACTCGGTGGCGGGAAAGAAGTACCGGATCACGCGTCGGGACACCGTGACCGGAGCCGCCGTGGTTGTGGCGGAAGGGTTGTCTGCGACCGGGGACAGCACCGTCTTTGTGGACGACACGATCCGGGAGCGGGCCGGCTTCTATGTCGTCGAGGTGGTTCCTTGAGCGGGGGGCAATCCCGTGCATCCACAGAGTGACGGTAGAGGCGTCGTCGAGGGACCGACGCCCTCCATGGGCAGGGCGTCTCACCTCCCGAGCAGGTGTTTTTTCAGACGCCGTAGGAACCATATCCACGCCTTGGGATCCTTGAGTGCGTGGAGGTTGTTGGCGAGGTAGCGGAGGGGTTGGCGGGTGAGCTTGTGCATCAGCTTGCGACGCACGAGTTCGATGGCGGCCTCGGGTTCGAGGGATGGGATCGAGAAGGTGTCCCGCTGCCAGGCCAGGTAGTTGCGCCAGCTGGTCTCGAGGTCGGAGGGCCAGTCTCCGTCCACGGCCGGGGCGCGCCGATCGCGCACGGTGATCATCGGGTATTCCGTGAGACAGACGGGACCGCCCTCGGACAACAGGCCCGAGAGCATGGCGTACATGTGGGAATAATCCGTCTTCAGGGTGGCCCGTGAGACGTCCTGCAGGTAGGTCGATGTCCGGAAGACATTGGAAGTGACGAGGGTGTGCTCGATGAGCGCGTGGGGATTGACGCGCGCGCATTCCGTTGCGTAGTCACGGTAGCTGTCGAACCTGCGCGGGCGCTTGATCTGGCAGTCGTAATTCGTGTCGAAGCAGATGATCAACGCGATCGTCGGGTCGTGTTGGATCAGGTTCAGGAGGTGGGCCACCGCGCCCGGGCAGATGATCTCGTCGTCACCGACCACCCAGCAGTGTTTCCCGGTGGCGGCGAGCACGCACGAATCCACGTTGGGATTGGCCCCGATGTTTTGCGGATGCCGGTGGTAGGTGACTTGAGGAAGGCGGGACTGCACTTCCCTCACGACCTCCGGGGTGTCGTCGGTCGAGGTGTTGTCCGAGACGTGGAGGGAAACCAGCCGGACGCGGTCGGGACCGAGCGCCAGGATCTGGTCGGCGATAGCGCCGAGACTGTCCCGGAGGTAGCGCGACCGGTTGCGTGTCGGAATCGCGATCGAGAGGAGTGGGGAGGAATCGCCCATGGATGCTTGCCGTTCGCGAGTAGGATTGCCGGAGGACCCTGGGAAGGGAACGAGATTTCATGGAGGCGGGTTTTCCAAAAATTGGACACCCGTCGGGACCATGAACCGGGGCAGTTGGTAGGGCGCGCACTCCGCTGCGCGCCGGCCTTGGGAGGCTCACTTTCGCGTAGCCTCGACAGGGCGGCGGGCAAGGGACTGCCCGCCCTACCTTTGC
>CAIMTB010000205.1 GCA_903844265.1 uncultured Verrucomicrobiota bacterium | reverse complement strand
CGTCGCCGGGGATCGCCAGGGAGACTTCCCTTTCATCCGAGGGCGAATCGGTCCAGCCGGTGGCCACGACCTCCTTGCCCTGGCCGTTGTAGATGTTGATGTAGTACTGCGCCGGGGCATTGCCGGAAATGCGGAGCTTCAAGGTTTTGAACGACGCCTCGAGCGCCGAAGGAAGGTTGAACCGGTAACCAGCGGAAACGGTGCCGGCCCCCTCCACGACCATGAGGCCCGCCTCGCCTTGTGGCTGCCATTCATTCACTTTGCCCATCGCACGGATGTTCTGCCACCCCCCGTCTTCGGCACGGCCACCCAGCCGGATGATGTCGCCGAGCCGGTCCTGCACGACCGCAGCGTCGCCCAGCACATCGGCGGCCTCGATCGTGTTCCTTGGTCGTCAGAAGAAGACCGATGGGGAGACGCCGAAATGGGATGCCAAGGCTCGGATGTGGTCGGCGGTCAACCGACGATCCCCCTTGAGGATCATGGCTCCAAGGTTCCGGCTGCCGCCCAGGATTCGCGAGAGGTCCGCGCCCGTCTGTCCCCGATCCTCCAGCAATCCGCGCAGCACGCTGAGGCCGTCGGCGCGGGCCAGTTGTGGCCGGTTGGCACGATCGAATTCGTCGAGGAAGTGCCCGACGGCTTCAAGGTAGTCCTCCTGGTCGCGGTTCAGGTCGTGTCCGGCCAAGGCCTGAACAACTTGGGTCGCTGACCGGGCATCTGCCACCGAATGAATGGGCCTCGGCAGATGGAGGGCGCACAGGGCGCAGTACTCGGTGGGCGCCTGGTCGAAGCAAGGGAACGTCTCGCGCTTGGTGTGGATGGCTCTCATAGCTCGGTACTCCAGCGTCCTTCGTCGCATTCAGAATGGGTCACGAAGCGAAGGGCATAGCATCGCTGACCGCGGTAATGGATCGCTGCAATGAGGCGGTAGTTGCGCCCGCGCAGATTGAACACGGTCACGGTCCTCCCGCTCTTCACGGTGACCTGATCGGCGGACGGGAACGTTCGCCGCAGGGCCGGAAAATGCTCGAAGCTGCAGCTCCCGATGACGGTTTGCCATCGTGACAAGGCCTCGGCGGCGTCCGGAAACTGATCGGCCCAGATCCTGAGGGTGCTTGGCGCGATCAGTCGCACGCACACAATTTGTGGGCTATTGCTGCCGGTGTCAAGCATCCCGCCGGAACATGCCGGCATTCTTGAGCAGCCGACCGAGTTGGGGGCGAGCGGGAAACGCATCAGGCGATAGGCGTGGACCTGCCACTCTGTTTTGGCTGCGGCTTCGTCCAGGGTCGCGAGAAACCGCTGGCGATCGCGATCATCCTTGAATAGGGGCTCACGGCGGTCGCCGCGGCTCATCACGTGGTAGATCGCGCCGGGATATTCAATGCGCAGCAAACGGGGCACCGACAACGCCTGCTCCGGCACCCGGAGTGTGTCGATAAGTGGGTTTGATCCCTTCCCGTCATTTGGCGGAGTGACCCGTCGGGAGTGACTCGCGCTCGAGCCGCTCTATCTCCTGCCTTAGCCGCGACCCGATCCGCTGCTTCGCAAGATAGACCCGCGCCACGCTGACTCCCAATCGACGGGCCACCTCCCCCGCCGGCCTCTCTTTCAGAACATACAGATCGAAGAGCTGAAACTGTCGCGGGTCGACGGCGTCGCGGGTCCGCTCCAGCGCCACCGTCCGGAGGTGCGCTTCCCAAGTGGCGTCCCACTCCGCCCCGAAGTCGGGCAGGTGGGGATCCGGAATGCGATCGATATACGGCGTGCGATCGCTCGCCTCGGCGTCGCCGGCCCCGGCCGCCGCAGGCTGCGCGAAGCCCGTGGCGGCCGGGCCTCCGGATCGGCGGCCCCGTTGCCGCAGATGATCGAGAATCCGCCAGCGCGCGAGGTTCAGCATCCACGTCCGGAACGAACAGACCTGGGGATCGTACCGGTACTCCGGCAAAGATTCTCACGCGGAGCCGCGGAGACCACGGAGACTGCGGCCAACCGCTGGCGTTCGCGGCGTCCTGCCGAGCCACGGCGGAACTCGCCGTTCGGTGATGATCCGACCCGCGGCGAGAAGGCGTTCCTTCCCGAATCGGGCTCCGCGGCTTCGCGTGACCGCAACCGAAGGGAGGGTTGCCTGGGCTTTAATCTCCTGGCACTCAGCCTCCTCCTTGGATCGCTCGGCGCCGGCGCCGACCAGTTCGTCCGGGTCGCCAACCCCGGCTGGACGAATACCATCCAACATTCCTGGGCCCCTGCCTGGGGCGACTATGACCGGGACGGATTCCTGGACATCCTGGTGCCGAATTCGACGGCGAGTGGCGGTGCCTGGACCAATTTCCTCTACCGCAACAACCGCGACGGCACGTTCACGCGAAGGACCGCGGCCGAGGTCGGCCCCATCGCCAGCGACAATGCTCCGTCTCTCGGTGGGCTCTGGGCGGACGCGAACAATGATGGAGTTCT
>CAIMTB010000204.1 GCA_903844265.1 uncultured Verrucomicrobiota bacterium | reverse complement strand
CTGCGATGATCTGGAGAGGGGAAGGGAGGGAGATTGGATCTGGGCGCTGGGGGACCTCAAGGAGGATGTGGAAGTGGTTGTGCATGATGGCGAAGGTGAGGACGCGGACGCGGCAGAAGCGTTCACATTCGCGGAGGAGGGAGACGAAGTGGTCCTTTTCGGCGGGGCCGAAGATGGGGCGTTTGTCGACGATGCGGGAGAGGCAGTGATAGAAGGCGCTGGGCCTGTCGTTGGGAAGCTTGAGACGACGCGAACGCATGGGAGGAGAGAAGAGGAGGGGATGTCGTGTGTCAAGCCTATAAAAGACCCGTCCCTTTATTTTTGAGTCTCTAAAATTGCAGACCTCTTCGCCGTTTCAACCAAGGTCACTCGCCTCCCTCATCCGTCGGCCTCCGAAAATCTGAGGCGCACCCTGGAGGGCTTGGCAGCAAGCCGACAACACATAGAGGGACAGGTCTTTTGTTGGATAGTTCTCCGAGGAGCGGTCGCAATCCTTTCATCGTGCAGCCGTCAGTCCGGACACCGATTTCGGCCTCGGGTTTACACGCGGTTCCGGCGTAGGCTGGGTCGACGCATGACCGCCACCGCGCCTGATCTCCTGACCAGCCTCCTGAGGGACGTCTCGCGCTCGTTTTACTTGTCGTTACGCCTGCTTCCGAGACCCGTCCGATCCCAGATTGGCCTGGCTTATCTCCTCGCGCGCGCGACGGACACTGTCGCCGACACCGGGATCCTCCCCATGGAAGAACGGTTGACGGCGCTGGCCGACCTCCGGGAGCGGATACAGGGCAATCGCCCGGAGCCGGTCGATTTCACGCGCCTCGCCGAAAAGCAGGGTTCGGCCTCGGAACGTGCGCTGCTCATCCGGGTCGAGGAGGCGGTGGCCTGCCTCGGCACTCTTCCTTCCTTCGACCGCGGCTGCATCCGCGCCGTACTCCAGACCATCACCAGCGGGCAGGACCTGGACCTCCGCCGGTTTCACGGTGCCAACGCCAATCGAATCGTGGCGCTGGAAACAGCGACCGACCTCGACGACTACACCTTCCGCGTCGCCGGTTGTGTTGGTGAATTCTGGACGCGCATCTGCCGTTTTCATCTGTACCCGAATGCACCGATGGACCTCGGTCGCTACCTGGATGACGCGGTCCGGTTCGGCAAGGGCCTGCAGTTAGTGAACATTCTTCGGGACATCCCGTCGGATCTGCGCCAGGGGCGTTGTTATGTGCCGGCACAAGACCTGGCCGAGGCGGCGCTCAAGCCCGCGGACCTTCTGGATCCCGGTCATATGCAGCGGTTCCGGCCGATTTATTCGCGTCATCTGAGGACCGCAGCGGGGCACTTGTCGGCGGGCTGGAGATACACCTGTGAGACGCCGCGCAAACAGATGCGTGTACGACTCGGCTGCGCGCTGCCGTTGCTGATTGGCGCCGAGACGCTGAGGCTGCTCGAGTCGGAGAACGTGCTTGATCCGTCGCGCCGGGTGAAGGTGACGCGTTCGCGTGTCAGGTCCCTGCTCTTCCGCGCGGTGGTGTTGCACCCGTTCCCGGGCCGATGGCAACGGCTGTTTCCGGATCTCACTGGCTCTGACCTATCGCCACGAGGACAAGGACCAGGATGAGCGCGGCGAGGACTGCAAACGTGATCTTGATCCAGCTGTAGGGCCGGTCACCGGCGATGGAGCCGGTGCTGCCGTTCACAACGACCTGGTAACTCCGCCGTCCGTAGGCGTAGGACAGCAGCCAGACCGGGGCGAGGATGTGCTTGAATGTCTGCCCTGAATAATCGGCGTGGACGCGGAGATTGCGATGGGTGTCACCCGGCACCTGTGAGGCGCAGAGGGACCGGAGCTTGGTGTCCATGAGTTGGCGCGAACGCTGGGCGGCGGCCACAAGATCCAACTGATACCGCTCCACCACCCAGCCGGCGACATAGCCTGGGTCGTAGGGTTTGAGATCCGTGGTGGTGGGGAACGGTTCGATCTTGGTGAGAAGATCGCCACGGACGCCCTTCGACGCGGCGACGAGTTCGTCGTCGAAGAAATGGTCGAGGCTTCCGGCACTCGGCACCCAACGGACCTTCTGGACCCGTCGGGTTTGGTGATTTCCCTGGGCGTCGCGATAGCTCTCGGTCTCGTAGTAGTAGTAGCCCGAATCGGCGGTCCACTGCGCGGCGACCTGAGCATCGAAGGTCCAGTAAGGCAGGTAGACGCCGTGCAAGGTGTCGGTGATGGCCCAGCGCCTGAGCTTGTTCGGGGCGAACCAACGCGTGGCATACCAGACGCGCATCTGTTCGCGCACCGTCTGTTCAGCGACGGTGAAGGGAAGCAGGCTCGACGGGCGGACAGGAGCCTCCTGGTCCTCGACCGGAACGATCGCGGGCGAACCGCAGAAATCGCAGCGCTGAGCGACACGTTTGGGATCGAACACCGAAATGGCGTTGCAGTTCTCGCAACGGACGGACTGGGTTTCGGTCTGCCAGCCACGCTGGTCGTCCGGGAGCCCGCGCAGCGCGGTGGCGAGGTCACTTTCCTCGATCAGACTGCCGTCCTCGGCGAGTTTCGCGGGCGACACCGTGCTGCAATACGGGCAGACCAGCGATTGCCGGGCGGGATCCCAGCGAGCGTCGGCGCCACATGCGGGGCACGCGTATTTCTTGAGCGCGTGGAGTTCGGACATGGTGGTCCGGGACTACGAAGCGTGGGCGAACCGGGTCAGCTGCGCAGGAATTCGTCGAGGGCGCCCTGCGGAACACGCCAGGCGGAACCGATCTTCTTTCCCTTGAGGTCGCCGGCCTCGAGGCTGGCCATCACGTCCGCCTCGGTGACCCCGAGGTTCTGTGCGACCTCGGCCGGTGAGTAGAGCTTGGGAATCGAACTGGCGACGAGGGGCGCGCCCGCGAGCGAAGGCGGAATCGCCCCGGGAGGAGGCGGAGCCTGCTGGGGCTGGTTGAACTGCTGGGCCATTTGCTGGGCCATGGCCAGTCCGATGCCGAGTTGCGCGGCAGAGCTTCCGGTGCTGCCTTCGCCCTTCTCGAGACCCTGCGCCATCTGGAACTTCACGTAATCGTTGAGGTTCCCGACAGCCGACATGCTGGAACGTTTGTCGATCGCGGCCTCGACCTCGGGGGGTACAGAGGCGTTTTCAAGGATGAAACTCGTGACCTCGATGCCGTACTTGGTCGTGGTCTGCGGATTGATCAGCGGGAGGATGGCGTCACCGACCTCCTGGTAGCGCGTGGCAAGATCGAGCACCGGGATGTGGGCGCTCGCCACGGCGTCGGTGAACACACTGACAATGCGCGACCGCATCGTGTCGTGGAATTCATCGAGCCGGAAATGATTGTCGGTGCCGGCGACTTCCCTGAGGAAGACCTTCGGGTCGACGATGCGGAAATCGAAGGTGCCGAAGGCGCGGACGCGGACGATCCCGAAGTCCTGGTCGCGCATCATGATGGGGTTGGAAGTGCCCCATTTGTTGCCGGTGAAAAGGCGGGTGACGACGTAGTAGACGTCGGCCTTGAAAGGCGACTCGAAGCCGTACTTCCAGCCCTGCAGCCGGCAGAGGATCGGGATGTTGTCGGTGACCAGCGTGTGTTTGCCCGGGCTGAACGTGTCACCAAACTGGCCGAGGTACATGAACTGCACCTGCTGGCTTTCGCGGACGATCAACTGGGCCCCGCGCTTGATCTCGCGGTCCTCGTCCGGCCAACGGAAACTGAGGGTATCGCGCGAATCGTTCTCCTCCCACTGGATGATTTCCCAGGCCTGGGATTTGAGGAAGTTCAGGATGCTCATGGTTCCTTGGTCAGTTCAGATCGGGTCGGGTCGGATGGTAGCCTGACAACCACGACCGCGATAGGCGAGTTGCAGAAATCTCGCGAGCAAAAAACCGCAGCCGACACGGGGCTCCAGAACGCGTCCTTCGATTTTCATTGACCCATAAAAGCCCTGTCCCTTTATACGCCTCTCGCGTCGCAAATCATCCGTCCCGGGTGGAGTCACGGCGCCCCACGGACCGCTGCGGCGGGGCGCGCGCGATTCTCGGCGACCGCCTCGGCCAGCTCGGTTTCGCGGCGCATGAGGATGTAGAGAACGCCGCCGAGCGCGGTCCACACCAGGCCGCCGGCGTAGGCCACGAGGGAAATGGCCACCGCGGAGTCGGGATCGATGCCCACCTCGGGAAGCGAGAGGAGGTACAGGTAGAGGTTGTCACGGACCCCAAGGCCACTGGGCGTGACGGGCAATGCCGAGATGCAGATGACGGCGGGAACAAAGAGCAGCATCGGACGCAAGGGTGCGTCATGCCCATAGCCCCAAGCCAAGGTCTGGAGCTGGTAGACACAGACCACGGTCAGCACGATGGAAATCGCAAACGACCGCAGGAGCAGCCCGGGGTTGCGCCCCAAGGCGCGGCAGGCACCCAGGCCGCGTTCCAGGAGGTCCGCCTTGGGCAGACGTTGAAGCCATTTTCTCGCGCCCGGCAGGACATTCGAGACTCCACCACGCAGCGAGACGAGCAGAACCCCGCCCGCGGCCGCAGTCATGGAAAGGATCACCGCGGCCAAAGCCAGGGTGCGCCAGTAGGCGGTGACCATGGGAAGGTTGGCAACGATCATCACCGAGGCGAACACCAGCATCGCGAACAACCCAAGCACGCGGTCCAGGAAGACGGTCGTCACGGCCTCCGTCTTGAGATGCCGTGTCACGCGGGCGGCATAATACGCCTTGAGCACATCACCGCCCGTCGAGCCGAGAAGGAACGAGTTGAAGAAATGCGCCACCAGCGAAATCTCGAGCGTCCGCCGAATCCCCAACTCAAGCCCCTGAGACCGCAGGACCAGCAACCACCTCCAGGCCCCGAGCGTGATG
>CAIMTB010000203.1 GCA_903844265.1 uncultured Verrucomicrobiota bacterium | reverse complement strand
GTGGTGCCCGATGACGCGGTTTTCAGTCATCGCGGCGATGGCCCACCAGTCGTTGGGTGTTCGGTTCACGAGGCTTTTCGGCTGACAGCCCAGATGTTGTCTGCGAGGCCGAGAGAGGCGAGGAGCATTTCGAGTCCTGCGAGCAGGAGTTTCGCGGGCTTGAGCCAGGCCGCCTGCTTGAGTCGCGTGGTGCGTGCGAGCAGCGCTGCGCGTTCTGCGTCCGGGACGTTCCCGGGGGTGCCGCGGCGCCAGTCCTGGACGAGCACGATGGGGTTGAAGTGGGAGCCGCCGTTGGCGACGGCCTCGAGGTTTCCGTGATCCGTGAGCAGGCGGGTGAGTGTCCGGCGGGTGAAGTAATTGACGTGCTGGGGCAGCACGTAGCGGTAGCGCGGGCCGAGGAGCCGGCCGGCGAGCGATTCGCGGTTGGGAACGAGCGCGAGGCAATGGCCGCCGGGGCGGAGCAGGTCCGTGATCCTGGCGATGAACGCCGCGGGTTCGGGCAGGTGCTCGAGCACGGCCCAGAACACAACCGCATCGAATCGGCGACCTCCAAAGTCGTGGCGCAGCAGGGAGTCGGCGATCACCTCGATGCCCTGATCACGGGCGTAGTCGATGGCGGCGCTGGAGATCTCAATGCCGGCCGTGCGGTAGTTGCCGGGGAACCGTTGATTCAACCGGGAAAGGAACGCGCCGGTGCTGCATCCGACATCGAGCACCTCGCCGCCTTTGCAATACCTCCGGAAGAGCCTGAGCTCGCGCTCGAACCGGACCGAGGCGTAGTCACCGGCGAGCTTGTCCGGCGAGAGATAATAGGGGCGACCAAGCTGGTCGTAGTGGCGGTCGTCGGCCTCGGCTGGGAGCGGATCGGCAAAGGCGAGATCGCAGTGCGGGCAGCGGACGAGGTTGAGGGTTCCTTTGCGGAGCCAGGGGACAGCCGGCGGCGGCGCGGCGCAGAGCGGGCAGTCGCGGGTCGGCGAAGGCATGCGGATCGATCAGACCGCGACCGGGGCTTTGATTGGCGGGTGGGGATCATAGCCCTCGAGCGTGAAATCCTCGAAGGTGAACGCGTGGAGGTCGCGGATCCCGGGGTTCAGGCGCATGCGGGGAAGGGGGCGGGGTTCGCGGCTGAGCTGGAGTTTCGCCTGCTCGAGGTGGTTCGCGTAGAGGTGGAGGTCGCCGAAGGTATGGACGAAGTCGCCGGGTTGCAGGCCGCAGACCTGCGCGACCATCAGGGTCAGGAGGGCGTAGCTGGCGATGTTGAAGGGAACTCCGAGGAAGATGTCCGCGCTGCGCTGGTAGAGTTGGCAGCTGAGTCGGCCCTCGAGGACATAGAACTGGAACAGCGCATGGCACGGGGGCAGGGCCATGTCGTCCACCTCACCCGGGTTCCATGCCGTCACGATGAGCCGGCGGCTGTCGGGGTTTTTGCGGATCTGGTCGACGACGTTGTCGATCTGGTGGATCGACCGTCCGTCGGCGGTTCGCCAGTCGCACCATTGGGCGCCGTACACGCGGCCGAGTTCGCCGGAGACCGGGTCCGCCCATTCGTTCCAGATGGAGACGCCCCGTTCCTGGAGCCATCGGACGTTCGTCCCGCCGCGGAGGAACCACAGCAATTCGTAGAGGATGCTCTTGAGGTGGACCTTTTTGGTGGTGAGCAGCGGGAAACTCCCGTCAAGGGGGTACCGGGTTTGAGCGCCAAAGAGGGAGCGGGTTCCCGTGCCTGTCCGGTCGGACTTGACCTTTCCGTGATCGAGGACGTGCCGGAGTAGGTCGAGGTAGGGAATCATCAGGGATCTGGGGTCGATCGGGATCCCGGAATCTGGATTACTTGGCGCCCTGATCGATCCAGGTGCGGATCAGGCCGATCTGCTCCTTGGTGAGCGGGTTGCCCTTGCCGTCCGGAGGCATGGCGGTGTCGGGGTCCAGTCGGGCGACGGAGTGCACGACGGGACTTTCGGCGCTCTTGCCCTTCTTGAGGATGACGCCGTCTTCGCCGCCCTTGAGGATGGCTTCCAGGGAATCGACGCGCAGCTTGCCCTTTTGTTTCTCGGGTCCGTGGCACTTGATGCAGGACTTCTCGACCAGCGGCTTGATGTCTTTGGCGAAGGTCACGCCATCCATTTTCAGGGCGGGCGGGAGCTTGCTGATGTCGATCTTGTCGGCGGCGGATGCGGACGCTCCGAGGATGCAAGTGGCGGCGAGGATGAGCAGGAGATTCTTCATGGTCGGGGTGGTCATGCGGACGTGTTTTAAGACGCGCGGAGGCTGGGGAAATTCGAACTTTGTGTCAAAGCACGGTCGGGCAGCGGGCCTATTTTCCTCGGATGTTCTGCGGCCTGACGGTTCAGGCCCTCGCCAGTTCGGGGAACACCTTGTCCGGGTTCACCCCAAGGTCCTGGATGGCCTTGGCGACGAGTTCGCGGGGGACCTGGCCTTTCTCGGCCATCGCGAAGAGTGTGCCGATGGCGGTGCATTCAGCGTCGATCTCGAAGAACCGCCTCAGATTGTCGCGTGTTTCGCTGCGCCCGAAGCCGTCTGTTCCCAGGGTGAACAGGCCGCCGGGGACCCAGGGTGAGATCTGGTCGGGGACCAGTTTGACATGATCCGAGACGGCGATGAAGGCACCCTTCTCGGCAGCGAGTACGGATTCGAGGTGGGATTTCCGGGCTGCCTGGGTGGGGTGGAGCATGTTATGCCGGCGGCAGAGGAGGGCGTCATTCCGGAGAAGCTTGTAACTCGTGGCGCTCCAGACATCGGCGGAGACGCCGTAGCGCTCGAGGATTTCCTGGGCTTTCAGCGCGGACCGGATGATTGAGCCGGAGCCGAGGATATGGGCTTTGTGGGGGAGTTTGTCGGGGCCCGGCTTGAACTTGTACAATCCCTTGAGGATGCCTTCCTCCGTGCCCTTGGGCATGGGCGGTTGGACGCCGTTCTCATTGTAGAGAGTGATGTAATAGAAGACATCCTCGCCATCCCTGTACATCCGGCGGAGGCCATCCGCCACGATGACCGCCACCTCGTAGGCAAAGGCGGGATCGTAGGTCATGAGATTGGGGACGGTCCCGGCGACGAGATGGCTGTGGCCGTCCTGGTGTTGGAGTCCCTCGCCGTTGAGCGTCGTCCGTCCGGCGGTGGCTCCGAGCAGGAAACCGCGGGCACGGCTGTCGCCGGCGAGCCAGATCGAGTCGCCCACGCGCTGGAACCCGAACATCGAGTAATAGATGTAGATCGGGATCATCGGGACGCCGACGTTGGCGTGGGCGGTGCCGGCGGCGACGAACGAGGCCATGGAACCGGCCTCGGTGATGCCTTCCTCGAGGATCTGGCCGTTCTTGGCCTCGTGGTAATAACTCAGTGACTTGCGGTCGACGGGTTCATAGAGCTGGCCCTTCGACGAGTAGATGCCGAACTCGGGGAACATCGCCTCCATGCCGAACGTGCGGGCTTCGTCGGGGATGATCGGGACGATATGCTTGCCGATTTTCTCGTTGCGCAGGAGGCGCTTGAGGATGTCGACAAAGGCCATGGTCGTGGAGGCCTCGCGATGGCCGGAGCCCCGGATGGCATCGACGCCCAGATCAGCGAGTGCGGGCACGTCGAGCGGGCCCCCGCGAACGACACGTTTCGGGATGGAACCGCCGAGCGCATCGCGGCGGGCGCGGACGTACCGGACTTCCGGGCTGTCCTCGGGTGGCCGGTAGAACGGGAGTTCGGCGATCTCCTCGTCGGAGACCGGGATGTCGAACCGCGCGCGGAACTCGCGCAGTTCCTTCTCGTTCATTTTCTTTTGCTGATGGGAGATGTTGCGGCCTTCGCCGGCTTCGCCGAGGCCGTAGCCCTTGACCGTGTGGGCGAGGATGACGGTGGGTTGCCCCGCGTGATGGACGGCGGAATGGAAGGCGGCGTGGACCTTGTAGGGATCGTGGCCGCCGCGGACCATCTTCGAGAGTTGCTCGTCGGAGAGATGGTTCACGCGCGCCTTGAGCTCGGGGTATTTCCCGAAGAAATGCTTGCGGATGTAGCTGCCGGACTCGACGGAGTATTTTTGGAAATCACCGTCGACACATTCGTCGATGCGCCGTTGCAGCAGGCCGTCGTGGTCGGCGGCGAACAGCGGGTCCCAGTCGCGGCCCCAGATCAGCTTGATGACGTTCCAACCGGCGCCGCGGAACACGCCTTCGAGTTCCTGGATGATGCGGCTGTTGCCGCGGACCGGGCCGTCGAGGCGCTGGAGGTTGCAGTTGACGATCCAGGTGAGGTTGTCGAGGCGTTCCCGCCCCGCGAGGGCGATGGCTCCCAGCGATTCCGGTTCGTCGGATTCACCGTCGCCGACGAAGGTCCACACGCGGGGTTCACGGCCTGCGGGCAGGAGCTCGCGGCCTTTGAGATAACGCAGGAACCGGGCCTGGTAGATCGAGTTGATGGGACCGAGGCCCATCGAGACGGTGGGGAACTGCCAGAAATCCGGCATCAGGTACGGATGCGGGTAGGAAGACAGGCCGCCGCCCTCGGCGAGTTCTCGGCGGAAATGCTGGAGATGCCTTGGCGTGAGCCGGCCCTCGAGGAAGGCCCGCGCGTAATTGCCCGGCGTGGTGTGGCCCTGGAAATAAATCAGGTCGCCGAGTTGTCCGTCGTCGCCGCCGCGGAAGAAGTGGTTGTACCCGACCTCGTAGAGCGTGGCGGAGGAGGCGTAGCTGGAGATGTGGCCGCCGAGGCCGTCCGAGACGGCGTTTCCGTGGACGACCATGGCCATGGCATTCCAGCGGCAGATGCTCTTGATACGGCGCTCGATCGCGATATCGCCGGGATACGCGGGTTCGCTTTCCACCGGGATCGTATTGCAATAGGGCGAGTGGGTGAGGCCAGGGATATCGAGACCGGACCGGCGCAGCGATGCGAGGAGACCCTCGAGGAACCCGGTGGCGTGCTCCGGTCGATGCCGTCGCAGCTCGCTGGCCAGAAGTTGCTCGATCAGCTTGAGCGTGGCCGTTGTCGGCTGGCCCTGAGGAGCGGTGGCGGTGACGGAGGAACGGTCGTTGGTGGTGTTCACGGATCTGGGCGGACGACGACGGGCAGCGGGCCCAACCGCCGAAAACGAGGGCGACTCTAACCGCGATCCCCTGTGGCTCAAATCAAAAGGCCGCGTCCGGCGCCCGCCCCCCGCTTGCGTCGGCCCTCCGCAACGTCCATCGTCTCGCATCCCCATGAGCTCCCATCCGACCCCCAGGTCCGGTCACGCCCTGCCACCTGCAGGTGTAGTCCACGAGACACCGTCCATTGACCGGCGCGGGTTTCTCGGTCTTTCCGCCGCAGCTGCGGCATCCGCCGGACTCGCGATATGTTCCGCCACCGCCGCCGAACAGGGCCGCGATTGGTCGGGGCGCGATCCGATCCGCTATCCTGATCCCGACATCATCTCCCTCGACCCGCGTTTCGCGAAACTCAAGGTGGGCAACACCGCCATCCAACGCATCCACACCGGAAACCTTTGGGCTGAGGGGATCGTCTGGAACGCCGCTGGTCGATACGCACTCTGGAGTGACATCCCCAACAACGCGCAGCGCCGCCTGCTCGACGAGGACGGGCATACCTCGGTCTTCCGCCAGCCCGCCGGCAACAGCAATGGGAACACCTTCGACTTTGAGGGGCGGCAGCTCTCCTGCGAACACGCCTATCGCCGGGTCGTCCGGCATGAGCATTCCGGCGAAGTCACGGTTCTCGCCGGCAAGTTCGACGGCAAGCCCTTCAACGCCCCGAACGACCTCGTCGTCCACCCCGACGGCGGCGTCTGGTTCACGGATCCCGGCTACGGCAGCATGGGCTATTACGAGGGCAACAAGGGCCCGCTCGAACTGAAGGAGGCTGTCTACCGCATCGATCCCAAGGACGGTCGCGTCGACAAGGTCACCGATGAACTGGTGAAGCCCAACGGGCTTTGTTTCTCACCGGATTACAAGCTTCTCTACATCGCCGACACCGGCGCGCCGTCTCCTAAACCCATCATGGTCTTCAACGTGATCGATGGACGGACACTCGGCAGCGGTCGCCTGTTCCATACTCTCGAACTTACTCCCGAGGAAGCCCGGACAAGCAGCCGCCTGCGCGCCAGCAAGGACGGCCTGATGGACGGCATCCGGTGTGACACCGATGGCAACGTATGGGGCAGCGGTGGATGGGCCGGCGATGGCTATGACGGCGTCCATGTCATTGCGCCCGACGGCAAGCGCATTGGGATCATCCTTCTGCCCGAGATCGGCTCGAACCTGTGTTTCGGCGGAGCCAAGCGGAACCGGCTTCTCATCTCGGCCAGCCAGTCGATCTACGCCGTCTATGTCGAGGCCCGCGGGGCCCATATCTGCTGACCGCACAGGAGCCAGGACCACACTTTGTTACATTGCCATCAACGCAGATCCCATCGGTCGCAGAGGCATCCTTGGGGACGCGGAACGACCGGGGGAATCGTTCACCGTTGGCCCAGGCCCTTCCCTCATCTCAACCGCCCCTGGGCCGGCGTCATGCCGACCAGGGATTGCGGGGTCTCGAAGAGGATCGCGCGAGCGATGGCCAGCGCGTCCTCCATGCTGTACTGGCCCTGGTCGATTTTCTCGGCCAGCACCCGCGCCATCTGGCGCCGGACCATGATCACCTTCGCGTAGGCCCATTCCACGGAATAGGCGTCGGAGAAAAACCCGACCTGCTTGTTCACCGGCACCATGTCGAGCCGCTCGCTCATCACGTGGCGGATCGTCTGCGGAAAGAAATTGTGCCACCAGAAACCCGCGAGGCTGAAGTTCGGCAACTCGCGGCACATCGTGCACAGGGTCTGGTTCGCGTGACGGCTTGAGACGAAGCACTGGAACCTCAGTCCGGGATGCCGCGCCACCATCTCAGCCACCTGGGCCAGCGTCTTCTGCGAGATCCGGCTGGACGTCTCGAACGGGAGCGGTTCCGCGCCCAGGCTGAATTGGAACATAATCTCGCGCCCTCGCTTCTCGAGTTCGGCGAGGAATTTCTCCCCGATATACGCTGCGTAGATGTCACGCTCGGCCGGCCCAGCCTGGCCACGCCGCTTCAACGCAGCCTCCATCTCCAGATCGCTCGGCACCCGGTAATCGATGTCCGTGGATATCCCCGTCGCGGTCGAGATCACGCGGTCATACGGAATGGTCGCGACGTAATGCGTGATCGCCGCATGGACGTCGTCGAGAGTCCGGAGAGTGCGATCGGTGGCCGGTCGCGCGCCACCACCGATCGACAGCGGCGCCTCCGGTGGACGCCCCCATGTCCGCTCGAGATCGTACAAGGCGGTGTCGAACTCGCCCCATTGGCAGCGCATGAACATGCCCCACTCGAGGGAGTACTGCAGGACGTCGTCCGCCTCGCCTTCGCCGCGCCGGCAGTATTCCGCGCAGGTCCGCTGGATGTTCACGAAACGCAGCACTTCGCGCTGCCAGGCCCGGTCGTCGGCACGCTCGCGAATCATCGCGTCGAGCCGGCGCCAGTTGTCCGCAGTGACAGGATCGGTCCAGGCATACAGGTCGCGGAGGATGATCCTCACGCCCCAGTAACAACTCGTGTTCCGGATGAACCCGAGATACGGCAGCGCCTCGGTGATCCGTTGCTCGGCCTCCTCCCGCGTGGCCCAACCCGGGAACTGCGTCAGCCGCGCCCCGCTCGGACAACCCGCCGCATACAGGTCGCTGACCACCATGTGGTACAGGAGGATGTCGTGCAGCCCGCGAGCGGCGAGGTGCGCCCCACAAAGGTGGGTATGGACGTCCAGGATGGGCACCCCCGCCAGTGCCGATTCCAGCGTGTCGACCGAGGTCTTCGTGCTCATGGGCTTTGCGTGTTCAAGACGTTCACCTGTTCCTCTCGCCGAGAAATCGGTCCAGCTCCAACCGCCGCGGAATGTCCGCGTGCATCGCCTTCAGCGCCGCCGCCGCCGAGGCGAAACGCAATCGATCCTCCAGCCCGCATCCCCGCGCCAGGCTCGCCGCATACGCCCCGTGGAACACATCACCGCATCCCGTCGTGTCCACCGCCGTCACGACAAACGCAGGCAAGCGCGACGCCCGTCCGCCTGACCGGCGATCCACCCACCACAGACCCGCGCTCCCGCAAGTCACCACCACCACCGCGCGTCTCTCCGACCACAGCGCCTCCGCGGCCGCCTCGGCACTCGGGCAGCCTGTGATTTCGCAGGCAAATGCCTCCGACAACACCAGATGGTCCACCTGCTCGAGCACCGCGCCGAACTCCGGCGCCGTACCGACCTCGAAGTCCGCGACCACCGGGATGCCGGAGGCCCGGGCCACGCAGGCCGCACGCAGGTTTCCCTCCATGCCCAGGTGATCGATGAACAGCACGCGGGCGGAACGGATGACATCCTCCGACGGCAGGGTCGGATGCGCCCCCACGTTCGCCGGCGTCTGGAAGAAAACGTTCCGGCTGCCCGTGTCCTCGCCTACCACGATCGTGGAATGCACGACGTTCGCGTCGGGTTCGCGTGGAGCGTGGGCGACATCGACGTTCTCTCGGCGGAAATTCTCCTCCACATGACGGCATGCCTCATCCGGGCCCAGACGCCCCGCAAACGCGCACACCGCGCCGAGCCGGGACGCGGTCACCAAGGCGGTGCCGGTGAGACCGCCGCAACTCCGCGCCCGACGCAGCACCGGCTCCTTGCGATCCGCCAGCGGGAACGACGCCACGTAGACAAGCTCGTCAACCGCGGCACAGCCGAGCCCGAGCACGTCGATTTTCTTCGGCGCCGCGTCGCTCATCAGGGCGCCTCATTCCTCACCGGTGAGGCCGTTGGCAGCGAGCGCCGCATCGACATCAAGGTCCTCGAGGATCACCGCCTTGAAGGCCCGGATCGCGTCCGCCGTGCGGGCCACGCCCCAGGCGTTGCGACCGATTGTCGATCCGCTCGCACCCGCAGCCACCACGCCGGCCATCGCGGTCAGCGCGGTTCGAAGATTCGGCGACTTCGGCCCGCCCGCGGCCACGACCGGGACCGGGGACGACGCCACGACCTCACGGAACGACTCCGCGTCGCCGGTGTAGCCGACCTTGATCACGTCGACGCCAAGTTCCACGCCGATGCGCGCGGCCCACAGGATCGATTCCGGATCCCAGATGATCCGCGGTGTGGCGCCGCTGAAATCGCGCGGGTAGATGTGGGCGATGACTGGCAGGTCGTATTTCGCGGCGGCGGTCACGGAATCGGAAAGGATCTTCAGGAATCGTCCCTCGTTGGGACCGAAGATCCCGATCGCCACGGCGATCGCGTCGGCGCCGAGGCGCACACATTCCTCGGGGTCGGTCACGCACTCGATGACACGGTCATCGGCGGTGAAGCACCCGGCCTGCACGATCATCGGGATTTTTCCGGCGTGCGGAGCCCACGCGGACAGGGCGGTACCTTTCTGCATCGTGACTGCGCCCGGGACACCGGCGACGATACGTTCAAGGGCCTCGGCAAGATTCGCGAGACCACCCCCCCCGTGGAGACGTCCGTAGCCGATGAAGTGATCCACCGCCACCGAGCACAGACGCCCGCTCGAGTGGGAGAAAATGCGATTCAACCGTATCCGTTTTCCAATGTTCATCGACAATCCGTGATTCGTGGAAGACGTCCCGCACCCGCGAACACCACAAATCCGGTCGCCCACAAGGCGTCGGAGAAGTCGAGGGCTGGGGAACACGCGCCGGACACTGTCAGTTTGATCCGTCACCGCAAGCCGCGACGCGCGGCCCGAATCCCTGTAGGGCCCGCTCGTCGTGCATCCACAGATTGACGGTAGGGCGCGCACTCCGCTGCGCGCCGTCCTTCGCGGACGCACCCAGGCACGGCGCCCT
>CAIMTB010000202.1 GCA_903844265.1 uncultured Verrucomicrobiota bacterium | reverse complement strand
CCGTCCGTCTCGGTCGCGACGAGCGTCGCCTTCAGGAAAGCCGCCAGTTTCTGGCCGTGCTCGAACGGAACGAGCGCATCGTCCTTCGAATGGACCACGAAGAATTCCTTGGCCTTCCAGATGGCCACGTCCGCGTCGAGGTCCACGAGGAACAGCCGGCGCAGCTCGGGCTTGGCCACCTTGAACGGCGCCGCCACCATGACCACCGCGCGCGGCGTCTCGGTCATCTCCACCGCCTCCATGTACTGCAGCGCGATAAGCGCCCCGAGCGAGTGGCCGACCAGGATATCGTCCGGCCCGAGGAACCCCACCTGCCGCTTCATCTCCTCGATCACCACCTGCAAATCCAACTCCTCCCCGCTCTTCAGCGGAAGGGTAGGCACGACGACCTCGTACCCCTTCGCGCGCAATTCGCGGGCCAGCCAGGGATGGAAGTTCATTTCGGGAGAGGCGTTGAATCCGTGGACGAGAATGATACGCATAGTAGGAAGAGCTTAGCGGATCGACGCGCGGTTGTCGAGAATAGAGCCGTTGCGCGAACCGTCGGGATCGGCTAAGGTTGACTGACAAGGAGTCAGCCCATGCCCCACGGACCAACCGTTCAAAAATACCCGACACGTACCAACGCCGCCCTCGACGCCGCCTGCGCGCCCCTCGTGCACCCGCACGGAGCCGCCGGCTGCACGATCTCGGTCCTCTGGCCCGGCACCCCCGAGGCCGATGCGCTCGCTGCCGCACGCAGGGCCTTCGACAACCCGCCCGCCTGCTTCGACGCCCGCTTCGACCGCCCTCCCTCCTCGTCCTGACCGGGCGAGTTTTTTATTTTCTTGACCGACAAAAAAATCGACCCGGCGGGTCGAGAGATCATGCGGCCTTCGCGCCGCGGCCGCATCGGGAAATGATCGCGGCAAGTTCCTCGGCGAACGCGGGGCGGCCGTTCCGACGGTCGCGGTCCTCGAGGATGGAGCTGACGACGAAGAGCGGGCCGTATGCGATGACGGGCACGCCGAACAGGAAGAAGAAAGCGTTCACGTCGCCGGACGCGTGCATGCCAGCGACGCGAAGGAGCGCCGCGTAGGCCAGCAGCACGCCGGCAAGGAGTACGCCGGTGAGAAGAACGAACCGGGCCAATGCCCGCCTGATGAAGTCCATGGATGCCTCCTGGGCGGATCATACAGACCCGATCGCGATTCTGCAAGAAAAAATCGACCCTGGGCGGAGTCGAAGGGTCGAGAGGTCAGAGCGAGGTCTGGCCGAGCGCGGTCGCGATCTCCTCGGCGATGAGGTCGGCGGCCTCGTGCGGGCAGAGGAACTTCTCGGGAGGCTGAGTGATGGGGCGGCCGATGACCATGCGGGAGATGCCGGCCTTCACGGCCTCGCCGGGAGTCATTGCTCGCTCGGCGTTCTGGTCGCCGGTGGCGGACCAGGAGGGGCGGATACCCGGGCAGACGAACTCGAGGTTCTCAAAGCCGGGTGTCCGTTCTGGCGTCAGAAAGAACTCGGCGTCCTTCGGAGCGCATACGATCCCCTGGGCGCCCGCCCGGCGTGCCATGTGCACGAATCGAAAGACGGTTTCCCACGACCCGGTCCCGTAGCTCTCGATGCACTCGTCCTCGTCGAGCGACGTCAGCGCCGTGACCGCGAGGACGTTCGAGACGCCGCGCTTGTCGACCGCGGCGCGCATCCCGCGAACGCCGGCCGACGCGTGCACCGTGAACAGCTCGGGACCGAGCGCGGAAAGGCCCGCCGCGGCGCCGCGCATCGTGTTCGGGATGTCCTTGAACTTCCAGTCCCACATGACTCGGCCCTGGAGCAGGGCGAACAGAACGCGGGCGCGGTCGAGCTGGTCATGCGCCAGGTCGCGGTCGTCATCGCGCAGCAGTGACACGAGCAGGTTCGTCCCGAACTCAAGTCCGAACTTGAACGCGCCGACGTGATCCCTCAGGTCGTCGACCAATTGGATGGCCTTGCCGAGATCGTTGGTGTCGACGGCGACGATGATGCGTTCCCTGGGGGAAAGAACTTTCATGAGATGCCTCCTGGGCGGTTGGGGTGTGGCGGGATAGTAGACGACAAACCCAGGTTTGACAAGGCATCGCGCTTGACCAGACGGCAACGGTCGGCTATCGTCGTCGCCTGGAAACACGGGAGCTTCCATGGACCTCATTCTCTTTGTCAT
>CAIMTB010000201.1 GCA_903844265.1 uncultured Verrucomicrobiota bacterium | reverse complement strand
CCCCCCCCCCCCCCCCCCCCCCCCCCCCCCCCCCCCCCCCCCCCCCCCCCCCCCCCCCCCCCCCCCCCCCCCACTCCGGAACTCCGGCTTCGGAGTTCGGAACTCCGACCTCGAGGTCCGGAGCTCCGAGGGCGAGGTTCAGAACTCCGGCGCCGGAGTTTGGAACCTCGGCACCGAGGCTCGCGACCGCGGCTTCGAGGCTCGGAACGGCGAGGTCGGGGTTTTTTGCTTCGAGCCCGGAGCCCTGGACTCCGGCCCCGAGGTTCGGAACTCCGGCCTCAGCCGGGATCCCGCAGAGGGGGATCCCGCAGGGGGGGATCCCGGAGGGATCCCAGACCTTAGCCGTAGGTGGCGCCCCCGCCACTCCGTTCCTCGATGGACGGCACCGCCGGCGCGACCCAAGACCCAAGACCTCTCCGTCCGCATGAGATTTCCGGTGGCCTCCCGCCGGCGGTCCTTCCATCCTCCCGCCCCTGCATGAAGCGAAAAGTGTGGCGCATCGCCGGCATCAACTTCGATCACTTCCACATGGGCGACCTGCTCCGGTACGCCGCCTCGCAACCGCGGGTCGAACTCGTCGGGATCTCCGACGAACAACCCGCCCGCATGGAGGAAGCCGCCCGAAAACTGGGCATCGATCGCGACCGCGTGTTTGCGGATTACCGCGAGTGCCTCGAGAAGGCGCGTCCCGATGTCGTGATCCTCTGCCCCGCAGCCTCAAAGCACGGCGACTGGGTCAAGAAAATCGCGCCGTCCGGGGCCCATATCCTCGTTGAAAAACCATTCGCCGCCTCGCTGAAGGAAGCCGACGCCATGGTGAAAGCCATGCCGCGCGGGAGTGAGTTGATGATCAACTGGCCGCTCCAATGGTCCGCCTGTCATCGCAAGGCCCACGGACTCGTCGCGGCTGGCCACATCGGCGACGTGCTCAACGTCTGGCATTTCGGCGGGAATCGCGGACCGCTCTGGCATGGGGCCGACAAGGACGAAAAAACCGCCGCGCAAGTCGAGAGCGCGAAGCCAGGCTCATGGTTTTACAAGCAGGCGCATGGCGGCGGGTCCCTCCTCGACTATCTCGGCTATGGCACGACGCTCGGGACCTGGTACCAGGGCGGACGCCGGCCCATCGATGTCACCGCGGTCGTGGATCACCCCACCGGATTGGAAGTCGACGAACACAGCATCGTCGTCGCCCGATATGCGCATGGGCTCTCCAAGTTCGAGACCCGCTGGGGAACCTTCACGGATCCCTGGACAATCCAGCCCCAGCCCCGCTGCGGCTTCGTCATCGCCGGAACGGAAGGCACGATCAGCAGCTACGATTACGACCGCTTCGTGACGGTCCAGACCCGCCGCAAACCGAAGCCCCACATCCTCGCCGCGCCGGAACCTTCCGCGCCCAATCGCAATCCCATCGAGTACTTCCTGCATTGCCTCGAGAAAGGCAAAGCCCCCGAAGGCCCGGTCAGCCTTCCCATCAGCCGGATCGGCCAGGAAATCGTCGACGCCGCGGTGAAGAGCGCCAGGACGGGGAAGACTGTGGCATTACATCCGTAATCCTGGAGTCACGGCTTCCGCAGCCGGAAATAGCGGGCCGGTTGCTGGCACGGCGAGGTGAAGGTCGCCCCCGTGGGTTGGGGATTCACCGGAGTCCAGGCGGCATCGGGTCCGAGTGACGCGCTGAACTCAAGGACGTAACCGGCACTCGCCGCGGACCAGGTCATGGCCACGGCCTTGTCCAGGGTGAACACCGCCCGGATGCTGGGCCTGTCTTCCGGCACGATCTCGGGAGGAGCAAGGCCGCCCTGCAGCACGAATGACCCGCCGCTCATCACGGAGTCCGGTCCAGTGCTGACCCAGCCGGAGATTTGGAAGGGGCCGCCCGCCGAACTGCCGCCGCCGCCCCCTGAGATGGCTCCGGTCAGTTTGAAACCGCCGCCCTCCAGGTCGCCGCGGGCGACGGGACCGGCGCCAACCGGGCACAACCCCACGAGAACGGCGATGATCCTGAACCCGGTGCGGGCACGATCGACGATTGGGAAGCGGTCACTCATGGATGCGCCTCGGTTTGATGGGCCACGGCCTTGAGGACCAGGCTCCGGAGTTCGGCGAGCTCCGATTCGAGCTTCTCGATGCGCGCGTCCCGGGTCTTCAACTCCGCCGATTGTGCCTCGACCTTCCGGTTCAGGCCCTGGATCGCGGCAAACGCCACGCCGTCGGCGTCGACCATGGCGATGTGGCGGTCGTCCTCGCCGAGCGGAAACGCGGCGCGGAAATCCTGCGCCATCGGGCCGACGTGACGGACCGCGGGATCCTCCTTGTAACTCCACTCGGAGATCGGCATCGCGGCCACCTTCGCGAGAACCGACTCGGAATCCACGGCCCGGAAATCCTGCTTCGCGTTGCGGTCGGAAGCGCTGACGAACGTGCCGTTCACACGGAGGCCACCGGAGTTGAGACGCATCATCTCAACGCCGCCGGCACCGGGATTGTTGGCGGTGTTGACGTGAGTTCCGCCACGGAACCACGAGAAAGCGCCGTTGCTGTCCGTCCTTGAGTAGAAGGTGGAATCCTGGACGCCAATCCCGTAGCGGTCGCTCCAGAGGTTGATCATCTGGCGGGTGGCGCTGCCGAAGAACATGGAAGTATCCGTGTTCAGGTACATCCCCCCGGAAGCGCGCACGTTGAAGCTGTCCTCGGCGCTGGATCCGTAACTGACGTTCTGGCTGTCGGCCCACACAAACGATCCCGGATGATTCACGCGCCCGCGGCGGCCGGCGACAAACGAGAAGCCGCAATTGTTGGCCACGATGTTGTTGGTCCCGCCCGCTACCACCGCACTGGCGCAATTGGTCCCGATGCCATTGTTGTCGCCGCCGAGGATCACCGCCCAGCTGCTCTCCAGGCCGATGGTATTGTCCGAGCCGCCAATGAGCACGGGGGCGATCTCGCGGCGGTTGGGATTCGACGAACCGAGCACATCGTTCCGGAAGCCGCCGACCATCAGGCCGCCGTCGACGTTGTTCCCGATGCGATTTTCTCCACCGCCCACCACGAGGCTGATGACCGAATTCGTGCCGATCGCATTATCGCGACCCCCGCCGATGAAGCCGTGCTGGTTGTCGGCGTTGATGGTGTTGCGGGCGCCGCCACCGATGAAGGCCGAGCGCTGGTCTTTACGGATGTTGTTCTGGAGCCCGCCCGCGATGCCGCTCTCGTGTGCGGCCTCCCCGATCGCGTTCTCCCGGCCGCCAAGGATGGAACTGTTGGTGGAGAGCACAGAAATGGAGTTGCCTCGGCCCGCAATGATCCGCACGCCGCTGACCTCCCCCTCGAGCCGGATCGCCTGCTGGTTCCCAGCCCGCAGGACGAAGGGCGCAGCGTCCGTGGTACCGACGAAATTCGTGATGGAACTGGTCCCAGCGTTGCCCTGGCGACTCCAGGCATCCACCGACCCGGGAACACCCGCAGGACCCGCAGGACCCGCAGGACCGGGCTGACCCTGGAGACCGACGTTCCCCTGCGAACCAGGATCCCCTTTCGCTCCCGGAGTTCCCGGAGTTCCCGGAATTCCAGGAATTCCCTGCGCTCCCACAGATCCAACCGGCCCTGCATCGCCCTTGGCACCGGGCGGGCCTGCGTCCCCCTTGTCGCCCTTGGCACCGGGTGAACCTGCGTCCCCCTTGTCACCCTTGGCACCGGCCGGGCCTGCGGGAGTCAAGGCATAGAGCGCGTAGGGCGCTGCCGAGATGGGCTGGCGCGGATTCAGGGTGGTGAACACAGAGTTTCCCGCGGGCCGGATTCCGATCTCAAGCCACCGGCGTTGCCCGTCGAACACTCCGCCGCCAAAGTCGAAATCAGTCCGAAACGACCCCCCCGAAACCGTGACATTCAGGTTCGTGACAACCACCCCCACCTGAGCCCCACCCGCCTCGGCATTGTACAGGATCGCCCGAAGATCAAACCCTCCCGAGGCGGCTCCACCGCCGTCGCTCAGACGACCGCTGTAGCTGAACGCGGTCTCCTGTGCGAAGACCTGTCCGCCAAGAATTCCACCCGCCATGACCAACAGCATCGTGAGCCGCTTCATGGAATCCTGATACCCGCGAGGACTGACGGAGGCGAGCGGGATTATGGGGAAACTGGCAACTTGACGAATGGCACAGCCAAAGGCTTGCAGCCGGCCCCGCAATTTCGATGATTGGCGCAGCTTATTCCCCATGTCCTCGTTCGCCCATCGTCTGGAGTTCTGGTCACGTCGTGTCCTCGGGGTTCGCGACGCCGCCTCTCGCATCTCAGGTCGGATCGCCGCCACAGCGTTTATCTCCGCGCTCTTCATGCAGGGCGCGTCCGGGGCTGGAACCCTGGTGTACAACCGCGACATCAAGCCGATCCTCACGGACAACTGCTATGCCTGCCACGGACCGGACCCCGCATCACGCAAGGCCGGCCTGAGGCTCGACACGCGCGACGGCCTGTTCGAGTCGACCCCCAAGCGCGGTCCGGCGGTCATTTCGGGCAAGCCCGACGAGAGCGAGTTTTGGAAGCGCCTCATCGCGACGAGCGACGACGACGTGATGCCCCCGCCGAAGTCGCACAAAGTACTGAAGCCGGAGCAGAAGGAATTGTTGAAGCGCTGGATTGCCGAGGGGGCCGTGTGGCAGCCGCACTGGTCCTTCATCAGGCCCGAACGACCGGAAGTCCCCAGGCCCTCCAGCCCGGGCGTTGCTGCACGAATCCGGAATCCGATCGATGCCTTCCTCTTCGCGCGGCTTGATTCGAAGGGCCTGACCCCGGCTCCCGAGGCGGATCGCCGAACCTTGCTGCGTCGCCTTTCATTGGACCTCACCGGCCTGCCGCCGTCGCCCGCGGAAGTGGAGGCGTTCGTTGCGGACTCGGAGCCCGACGCCTATGACCGATGGGTGTCACGACTCCTGGATTCGCCGCGCTGGGGTGAGCACCGGGCCCGATACTGGCTCGACGCCGCGCGCTATGCCGACACGCACGGCCTGCACTTCGACAATTACCGCGAGATGTGGCCGTACCGCGACTGGGTGATCCGCGCGTTCAACGCGAACCAGCCGTTCGACCGGTTCACCTTGGAACAATTTGCTGGCGATCTCCTGTTGAGCCCGACCGACGACCAGCTGGTGGCCACGGGTTTCCACCGCTGCAACCCGACGACCAACGAGGGCGGCACCATCGAGGAGGAGAACAAGGTCAACTACGCAAACGATCGCGTCACCACGACCAGCTGGGTGTGGCTCGGTCTCACGGCGAATTGCGCAGCCTGTCACGACCACAAGTTCGACCCGATCACCACGCGCGATTTCTATTCGATGGCCGCGTTCTTCCGGAACACCACGCAGGGCGGATTCGACGGCAACGTGAAGGACGGCGCCAACGCCAGCATGACCGTGGTCGAGGACACCCAGGACCGTGTCCGCTGGGGCACGCTGCCTTCCGAGATCACCGCCGCGAAGACCTCCGTCGACGAGAAACGCAAGGGGGCGGAACAGGCCTTTGAGCCCTGGGTCACCGGACTCACCATGGACGCCGTCGAAAAGGACCTCGCCGTCGGCCTCGCGCTTCGCGCTCCGTTGAATGAAGGCCACGGAACCGAAGTCGTGGCAACCGTCGCCGGCCAATCCGCCAGGCGCGTGACGGATGGCCCGACGATCTGGGACGCCCAGGGCCACGACGGCCCTGCCCTGCGATTCGAGAAGGAGGGCTCGGTCGATCTGGGTGACGCCGGGGATTTCGAGCTGGGCCAGGCCTTCTCCTACGGAGCCTGGGTGTTCGTGCCCGAGGCCTTCAATGACACCGCCGCCATCGTCGCGCGGATGGATGAGGCCAAGGACCACCGCGGCTGGGACCTCTGGATCCAACAAGGCCAGTTCGCCGCGCATTTCGTCGAGAAATGGCCCGACAACGCGCTCAAGCTCAAGACCAAGAAACGCCTGGCCAAGAAAGGCGCATGGCAACATGTGCTGGTCACCGCCGATGGCAGCGGACGCCCCGAAGGCGTGCATATCTACGTGGACGGCGACTCCGCCGAAACCGAGGTCGAGGGTCCAGGCAAGGTCCGCGACAGCATCCGCGCCAGGACCGCCCTGCGCCTTGGGCGACGCAGTTCCGGACCCTCGTTCACCGGCGGTGCAGTCCAGGACTTCAGATTGTACAGCCGGGAGCTCGCCGGACCTGAAGTCCGCGCCATCGCCCGGATGGGCGACGTCCGCAATCTGCTGGCCATGCCGGTCGCCGACTGGAAGCCGGAATGGCGAAAGGATGTCCTCGATTATTTCCTCCTCCGCAACGCGCCATTCCAGGACGCCCGGAAGCAGCTTGCGTCACTCGAGACCGAACGCGAAGGCATCCGACTGAGGAGTCCGGTCACCCACATCCAGCAGGAAAAAAAGGACTCCATGCCGACGGCGTCGGTGCTGTTCCGCGGCCAGTACGACAAGCCGCGCGACGCCGTGTCGGGCAGGACGCCGGCGGTGCTTCATCCTTTTCCGCAGGGCGCCCCGACGAACCGCCTGGGCCTCGCCCAGTGGCTGGTATCGCCTGAAAACCCGCTCACGCCGCGCGTGACCGTGAACCGGTTCTGGCAGGAAGTGTTCGGGACCGGGATCGTCCGGTCTGCCGAGGACTTCGGCATCATGGGCGAGGCACCGGTCCATCCTGAGCTTCTCGACTGGCTCGCCTGCGAATTCACGGCAAGCGGCTGGAACGTGAAACATATGTTCCGCCTGATCGTCTCGTCGGCGACCTATCGACAAAGCGCCACCACCACGCCGGAGAAGATCGAGAAAGATCCTCAGAACCGGTTGTTGTCCCGCGGCCCCCGGTTTCGCATGGATGCGGAGATGGTCCGTGACTACGCACTGGCTGCGGCGGGATTGCTCGACCCACGCGTGGGCGGCCCGAGCGTGAAACCCTACCAGCCCGAGGGCGTCTGGGAGGCCGTGGCCATGCCCGAGAGCAACACCAGGCGCTACCAGCGTGAGTCGGGATCCGCCCTCTATCGACGGTCGCTCTACACGTTCTGGAAACGATCGGCACCGCCCGCGGTGCTCGACCTGTTCAACGCGCCGAGCCGCGAAACATGCACCGTCCGCCGCGAACGCACCGACACCCCCCTTCAAGCCCTCGCCACCCTCAACGACACCCAGTTCGTCGAGGCCGCGCGAATTCTTGCCAGCCGCGCCTTCGCCGAAACCAAGGGCGACACGGCAGCGACGATCGACCGGCTCGCGCGCCGGATCCTGGCCCGCCCCCTGCGCCCCGACGAATTCGCGGAGGTCACAGCCTCCTTCAAGGACATGAGCGAGTTCTACCTCTCGGCGCCCGAGGAAGCGGAAAAGCTGCTGGCTGTCGGCGAGGCCAAGCCTCCCGAAAACCTCGCCGGACAGGCCGTACCCCTCGCCAGTTTCACAATGGTCGCGAACCAGCTCCTGAACCTCGACGAGGTCCTCAACAAGTAGGCCGCCATGAACATTAATGCCTCCCTCCAAAACGCCCTGTCGCGGCGTCAGTTCCTCGCCAAGGGAAAGAACGTGCTGGGTTACGCAGCGCTCTCGACGCTGCTCGGCCGCCCGTCATCCGCGGCCGAATCCGTCCCCGCCGCCGTGGCGGGAGGCGGCATCCCGGGCCTGCCGCATTTCGCCGCCAAGGCCAAGCACGTCATCTACCTCCACATGGTCGGCGGTCCCTCGCAGATGGACCTCTTCGATTACAAACCGGTCATGGGAAACTGGTACGACAAGGACCTCCCGGACACCGTGCGCATGGGACAACGCCTCACCACCATGACCTCCGGTCAGGCCCGGTTCCCCATCGCCCCGTCGAAGTACAAGTTCGCCCAGCATGGCCAGTCCGGCATGTGGGTCTCGGATGTCCTCCCCTGGACATCAAAATGCGTCGACGAGATGTGCTTCATCCGGTCGATGTACACCGAGGCCATCAACCACGAGCCCGCCATCACCCACATGCAGACCGGCAACCAGATCGGCGGCCGCCCGTGCATCGGCTCGTGGGTCAGCTACGGACTCGGTTCACTCAACAGCAATTTGCCTACGTTTGTGGTCCTCGTGGCCGAACCCTCGAACAAGGAACAGATCCAGGCCATCTCCGCCAGGCTCTGGTCCAGCGGATATCTGTCGGGCGAACACGCCGGGGTCTCGTTCCGGAGCCAGGGCGACCCGATCCTGTTCATCAACAATCCCCCGGGCGTCCCGGCGGCACTGCGGCGCCGCCAGTTGGACCACCTGCGGCATCTGAACGAAATAACCGAGCAGACGATCGGCGACCCGGAAACGCACACCCGGATCCAGCAGTTCGAGATGGCGTTCCGGATGCAGGCGAGCGTGCCCGACCTGATGCAGGTGCAGGCCGAGCCTGATTCGACCTACAAGCTCTACGGAGACGAGGCGAAAAAACCGGGGACCTTCGCCTACACCGCGCTGCTGGCCCGCCGACTCGTCGAACGTGGCGTCCGCTTCGTGCAGGTGTACCACAACAACTGGGATCACCACGCCAACCTCGGCGGCCGCATGCCGTCGCAGTGCAAGGACGTCGACCAACCCATCTACGCGCTGATGCAGGACCTCAAGTCGCGGGGGTTGCTCGACGAGACGCTCATCATCTGGGGCGGGGAATTCGGCCGCACAATCTACAGCCAGGGCGGCCTGTCCAAGGACAACTACGGGCGCGACCATCATCCCCGTTGCTTCACCATGTGGATGGCCGGAGGAGGGGCAAAGGGTGGCGCCATCTACGGCGAAACCGACGATTTCTCGTACAACATCGTCAAGGATCCGGTGCACGTCCGCGACCTCCACGCCACGGTGTTGCACCTGATGGGGATCGATCACCAGCGATTCACCTATCGCTACCAGGGACTGGATGCCCGCCTTACCGGCGTCGAACCGTCACGGGTCGTGAAGGAACTCGTCGCCTGACGGCAACCCTCCAGGTGCAGGACAGATTCCGGGGAGCACCCGGATCCAATGAAGGACCTGTCCCTTTACGGGAAGAATTCTGTCGTGCACCCGGCGCTTGCCCGCCGGGAAATCGGAATTGACTTTCCCAGAGGACGGGCGCCCACTCGCCCAAGTCTCTCCCGTTGAGACTCCGATGAGCACGAGTTTTCCAGCTTGTTGCAGGCGGAAGATGGCGAAAAGCCATCGGGTTTCCGGGAGGTATCCGACTTCGAATCGGCGGACGGCCAAGCGCTGACGGGTTCTAACAGCATCGACACACCGCCCACCGTGCCCCGGGGCGCAGGCTTCACAGAGCCTGCGCCCCACTGTCTCCAAGGGGGACAGGGCCGGGAGAGACGGGCGCGTCGGCTTCCAAAATCCGGAACGTGGAATCCCCGTGCTCCAGTACCCGCAGGCTCTTCCACTCGGATCCCACGCTCACCTGGTCGCGGCGGGCATGACCCAGCACCAATCGACCTCCGACCCGCAACAGGCTCCGAACCTCGGGCAGATCGAGCAACTGCTGCGACAGCGACGTCGAGCGCTCCTTTGCCGTCTTGGGTCCGAACGGAGGATCGGCCACGATGAAATCGAATCGCCGGTCGGTCCTCGCAAGTTGTCGCACCGCGCCCAGGGCTTCCTGGACCCGCAGTTCGTGAGCGGCGACCGGCAGTCCCAGGGAGCGCACATTGTCGCGAATGAACCGCGCGTGCTTCGAGGAAAGCTCGACGCTCAGGACCGATCTCGCGCCGCGGCTCAGGAACTCCAAGCCGAGCGCGCCGGTTCCGGAGAACAGGTCGAGGACATCGGTTTCCTCGACGGCAGGCCCGAGGCTGTTGAAGACCGCCTGACGGACCAGATCCGGCGTCGGGCGTACGGTCAGCCCTTTCGGAGTCGCCAGGAGTCGTCCGCCCGCAATTCCGCCAATGATGCGCACGGGACGAGTTAAGGGCAGACTGACAGCCCGGTCACTTCTTCTCCGCGGGCTTGGGCTTGACGGTCAGCCATAACCGCTGGGTGCGCTCCAGCAGCAGCCGCCACCAACCCTGCGGGACGCCATTGTTTTCACCACGGCTGATCAACTCGTAATCGAGGGGCGTCTCCCGTCCCGACCCCCCCTCCACGAGCACAACCCGGATCGGACCGCTGAAAGCCGCCGCGTTCGTCGCGGCCACCAGTCTGAGACTGACCTCGCCATCCGAAGTGGGCGCCACCACCGGCCCCGAACTCAAGCCTGCCGGAAGGTCCCGGAACGCCACTTCAACCGCCCCCGTAAACCCATACAGCCGGTTGACCGCGAACTTCAGTTCGTTGGTCGAACCCGGATCGATCACCAGCGATGATGCCAGAGCCCGCCCGCGCAGGGCCGGCACCCCCTTGCGAACGGCCAGCCGATAGAACTGGTCCCGGTCCCCGCGGTGCGTACGCGATCCCACGGCGACGACAAATTCCCCGGTGCGCGCCGCCTTCCAGTCAAGATGCGGATCCCGTGAGTTCTCGGAGTCGTCGTTGAACGCGAGTTCCTTGCCGTCCCCATCCTCGACCCGCACCCAGTCATCCAGGGGCGAACCCCAGACCGCCGCCTCGACCGTTATCGAGTAGACCTTCCCCTCCTCGGTCGTGAATCGAAAGCGATCCTCGTCCCCGACCTTCCCGAGGGTTCCCCGGATCATCCCGTCCGCAGGCAACGCCTCCGCCGTCGCCACGGTGTCGTTGGGCTCGACCTCCTCCGAGGCTGGCGGCCGCGGGTCGGGGGCCTCGGAAGCCGCGGCGAGATGGAGCCGATAGACCGCCTCTTCCCCGCCCGCGAGCACCACCGAGGCGTCCGCGGGATAACGGAATCCGAACACTTGAACCACCACGGTCTGGTCCGTCGGCGAACGCCACGCGATGCGGGGGTCGAAGGTGATGAAATCGTGGTTCCAGGCCAACTCGAGGCCACGGCTCGACACCACGCGGAGCACGGCATCGACGCCACTCATCAAGGTGAACGCATCCAACCGCGCCTCGAGCCACTGTCCAGCCGTCAGCTTCACCGCGAACGAATCAACGTCGCCCGTGCGATCGAGCCGACCGTTGATCGTCGCCGGAAGTCGGGGCACCTCCTGCGCCGCGCCCGGAGAATTATTCGGCTCGGTCTCCGCAAGTTCCGGAGCCGTCCCCACCACAAAAATCCGGGGCTCACCCGCGCCCTCCGCATTGAAGAGACGCACCAGGCGCGGGCCCGGTGACGCGTCAGCCGTCACGATCACTTCGAGCTTCCCCGAGTGGGTCTGGCACTGAAACCGCACTCCCGCACCCTCGACATCCACCTGAACCGGCCAGGGATCGAACTTCCCGTGGAGCGCGACCACGTTCGTGGAGCCGGGTCCTGCTCCCGCGGGGTACAGGTGCTCCAGCGTGGGCGCGGCGGCGTGCGTGACCGGCCCGAACAGGAGGGCGAGCCCTGACACCGCAAGGCTTCGGCAGGCGGCCGGCCCTCTCAAGCGAACAACTCCTTGATCAGCCGCCCTTCGTTCACCAGCGGCACCGGTCGTCCGGTGTTGGTGTGAAGCACCCGCCTGGGGTCGATCCCCATCTTGGTGTAAAGCGAGGCGGCAAAGTCCTCGGGCCGATACACATTCTCCGCCGCGTAATAGCCCTTGGCATCCGTCGCCCCGACCACCTGCCCGCCTGGTATCCCCGCGCCGGCCATCAGAACCGACATCGCGCCCGGCCAATGATCGCGCCCGGCGTCCTTGTTCACCTTCGGGGTTCGACCGAATTCACCCAGCGCGATGACCAGCGTGCGGTCAAGCAGGCCGCGCTCCGAGAGGTCGGAGACCAGGCCCGCCACGCCTTGGTCGAAGCGCTTGAGGTGATCGCCCTTGTAGGCGTCGAAGATCTTGGTGTGATGGTCCCAGCCCCCGTAGTTGATGGTGACGAAACTGACCCCGACCTCGACCAACCGCCGCGCGAGCAGGAGGCGTTGCGAGAAGTCATTTCGCCCGTAGGCATCGCGGACCTTGTCGGATTCGCGCTCGAGATCGAACGCCTCCTGGGCGGACTTTGACGCCACGAGGTCGAGTCCCTGGGCGTGGAACTGGTCGAAGGTCACCAGCGGGTCCTCCATCAGGCGGTCCGCGTAGCGCTTCATGGAATCGAGTGATTTCCGGAGCGCCTCGCGACTGACCGCCCGGCCTTCGGCCACCGAGGGAGGCAGCACCACATCGCGAACCCGGAACCCCTTGGCGTTCGGTGAACCATCGATCACGAACGGCGCATGCTGGCCCCCGAGGAAATTCGGTCCGCCCGAACGCGTGACGTCCGGCACCGAAACATAGGCGGGCAACCCGTTCCGCAGCCCGCGCTCATACGAGACCATCGAGCCAAACGAGGGATGGAACGTGACGAAAGCGCCGCACGCCACCGGCACCGGCGTCGGCGTCCCGGTCATCATGTAATGATTCCCACCGCCGTGGTTGGGATCCTTGTGCTGGATCGAACGTACGATCGTCAGCTTGTCCGCCACCGCGGCCAGCCTCGGCACGCATTCGGAAAATCGCACCCCGTCCGCCCGCGTGGCGATCGACTTGAATTCACCCCGGATTTCCGAGGGCGCGTCCGGCTTGGGATCGAAGGTCTCGTAATGCGACGGCCCGCCGTCCATCCACACGAGGATGCAATTCACCGCGTCCTTCGAGGCCTTGCCCGAGCCCGTGGCCACGCCCGATTCCGCGGCGGCGGCCCGCATCCGGAACAGATCGCCAAGGCCCAATCCCAGCGCGCCGCCGAGGCCGACCTGCAGAAAATCGCGGCGGCGCATGCCGGCGCAGTTGGTGTTGAGTTCTGGCATGGCCTTCAATGATTGAAGACGAATTCCGCCGAATTCAACAGCGCCCAGAGCACGTCCTCGGTCGCGCCCCGCCTCACCTCGGCGCCCGCGCCGGTCCCGAAGGGGGCGACCGCCGCTGCCGTCTCCTCCGCAGTCGGCAGCCGCCCCAGGGTCACCAGGTAGAGTTCGGCCACGATCTGCGGGGGAGAACGATCGCTGTCGGCGAGCTTCCGCACCCGCCCCGAGCCGTCGGCCAGCTTCTCATGAAGGCGCCGCGAGTTCATCAGGTGCAGCGCCTGGACGACACTGGTGCGCAGATCGCGTTCACACGGACAGTCGCTGCTGGAATTGGGCCGGCCGAAGGCGTCGAGGAACTGCGAGCCGATCTTGTAGCTCCAGGTCTGCATCGCCCGGGTGCCCGGCGGACACCCGTTGAAATCGTCAGCCACGCCCGTGATGTCGTTCACCGCGTCCAGCAGCGCCTCGGCCGGCAGCCGCCGGCGGTAGGCGCGGGAGAAGTTCCGCGTGTCGGCGAGGTTGAACTCATTGGGCGTGGAGCTGAGCTGGTACAGGCGCGAGTTGAGGATCGTCCGCATCAGCTGCTTCAGGTCGAAGCCGTGTTTCGTGAAATCCCCGGCAACGGCCGCAAGGAGGGGTTCGTCGCTCGCCGGGTTGGAGACCCTGAAGTCATCCACCGGCTCGACGATCCCGCGGCCGAAGAACACGGACCACACGCGGTTCACCGCCGCCCTGGCGAAGAACGGATTGCCCGGAGCGGTCAGCCAGTCGGCGAATTCCCGGCGCGGATCCGCCCCGGCGGCAGCCTTGAGCTCCGGTCCATCCGGCGGACGAGGCTTCATCTCGACCCCGCTGATGGGATGATGCACCGCTCCACCCGGCGTGTAGAAGAACGATTCCGTGCCCGCCGAGATCGGCGGGGAGAGGCCCGCACCCTTCTGCTTCAGCGCCCCGAAGACGGCGGCGAAACTGTAGAAATCGTCCTGGCTCCACTTCTCGTTGGGATGGTGATGGCACTTGGCGCATTCCATCCGGACACCGAGGAACAGCTGGCTGAACATCGTGGTGAGTTCGGGCGGCTCGCGTCGGTCCCGGTAGACCACGATCGGGCCGTCGCGATGATTGCTGCCCTCGGCCGTGACGATCTCGCGGACAAACTGATCGTAGCTCTTGCCCGACCGGAACGCCTCGCGCAGCCATTGGTCGAGCACGTAGACGCTCTTCACCCCGACGCGATCAGGGTTGGGACGCAGGAGATCCGCCCATTTGTTGGCCCAATAATCCGCCCATTCCGGGCGGGCGAGCAACCGATCCACGCACTCAGCGCGGCGCTTCGTGGAGTCCCCGGGATTTCCGGCGCCCGCAGCCGCGACACCCGAGGCATCAAGACCGAGGAAGGCGCGGACCTCGGCCGCATCAGGCAGCACGCCGAGGGTGTCCAGCGACGCGCGCCGCAGGAACTCCGCATCGGTGCAGAGGTCCGAGGGATAGAGGCCGAGCTTGCGGAACTGGGCGTAGGCCAGGCGATCGATGAAGTTGTTCGCCGGCAGCGCATCATAGCGTTCCGTGGACAGCATGTGATCCGAGGGGACCGTGACCCGTGAAGCCGCCACGAACCCTGAGAACCGCGCGACCACGACGCTCTCGCCGCTGAGCTTGCCGATCTTCAGCGTGCCACGTTCGTCCACTTGCACGATCTCCTTCTCGTTCGAGAGATACTCGGCGAGCCCGGTCACATCGCGCACCGAGCCATCCGAATACCGGGCCTGGATTACCAGGTTGGAGGACGCGGATTTCCGATAGATCGCCTCGCGGGGTTCCACGTCGATCCCGAGCAGCGCCGGTTCGTTGGTGCCCTGGTAAGGCATGCCCGCACGAATCCACCGGCGGAGCAACCCGTGGACCTCCCCCTCGGGATCGAGGCGACGCCCGCCTCCGTGCTCGACGGTCGCGGTGGGCTTCAGCAGGAGCAGGCTCTCGTCCGGAGCCGCCGGAAAGACCCGGCGCCCACGCGCCTCCTTGACGATCTCGGCGTAATCGGCGCGTGGGTCATAACTGAACACCGACAGCTTGAACCCATTCTGCCCGTCAGCCTTGGCGTGGCAGGAACCCGCACTGCAGCCCGCTTTGGCGAGCGCCGGCAGGATGTCGTGCACAAAGCTCACCGCGTCAGGCACCGGCAGGGAGTTGGTACGCGCTGCCGGTTCCACCAAGGCGAGAAGTTTGCCCTCCGCATTCACGGATCGCAGCAACCCGTCGTCCGTCCCGGCAAACAAGGTCTTGCCGTCGGAACTCGCCGCCACCGCGTGGACGGGCTCGCTCCATGAACCCAACTGGCGCTCGTCCGCGGTGGCGGAACTTTGCTCGCCCGAGTGCCGCTTGAATCCTGAGAACGACCAAAGGAACCCGCCCTCGTCACCAGCCACCACGCGTGAACCGTCGGCGGACCAAGCCACCGAAGAGTATCCGTGCCGATGGCCGGACATCGTCACCACCGCCTCGTGCGTCTTGGTGTCCCAAAGCTTCAGCTGCTTGTCGGCGCCCACCGAGACCATCTCGCTCGACGTCGGGTTGAAGGCGACGCCCATCACCGCACCCACGTGACCCTCGTATCGCGCGATCTCCTTGCGGGATACGAGCTCCCAGGTCTTCACCAGCTTATCCCCGCCCGCCGTGGCCAGGACCCCGCCGTCACCGCTGATGGCCATGTCGAAAATGCTGTCCGCGTGCCCCACCCATGCGCCCAGGACCTGCCCGGATTCGGCAGCAAAGACCCGGACCCACCCCTTGTCACCGGGATTGCCCTCGGCCACGAACAGGGCGCCGCCGTGGGGACTGAACTTCAACGAGGTCACCCGTCCCGTCAGGTTCGACCGCACGGACCACAGCGGTTGCAGGGAGGAGGCCTCCCAGACCGTGAGTTCACGGAAACCACCGCTGGCGATCCAGCGGCCGTCAGCGCTCCACGAGAGAGCCCGGACCGCATCACCCTGGGTGTGGACATGGCCGAGGACGGGGGGGTTGGTCGCCGCGACGTCCTGGACGATCAGTTCCCCACCGCGGCCGAACGCGACCCGTCGAGCGTCGGGATTTGCGGCAAGAGCCAGCACCGGGATGTAGGTCGCGGGGATCGGCTCCAGGGAAACCTCCCGCGGGGCGGCCAGCCTCGCGAGAGTCACCGCATCCCAGCGTGCTCCCCCGGCGATCCATCGACGCAGGGACTCGATCTCGTTCGTGGCCAGCTGCCGCTTGGGCGGCATGTGCGGCTCGGAATCGGGCCCGAGCATCGACAGCAGGAGGCTCTGCTCGGTCTTGTGTGGAACGACGGCCTTGCCCCCATCGCCGCCTTTGAGCAGGGACTCGCGGCTCGTCAGGTTCAGGCCGCCCCTGTGCTTCTCGTCATTGTGGCACGCGAAACATTGGGCCCGCAGAACCCGCATCGATTCCGCAGCCGAACGATCCGGTTCACGATCGCGATCCCGATGCGAAGCCGGGGCACGGGGCCCATCGGCCGCCAACCCCGGCGAGACTGCCAACAGCGCCAGCGCGAACGAGACGCAACCCGACAGCCCTGCAACACGGCGGTACCATGGGCTCGGGCCTTGCATCAACCGGAACCTAGCGTCGGTCGTGTGGTTTGCACAAGCGACCCGCGAGGGGCCACTCCTGGAATCCCGAAATCGCTCCGCGTTTCGAGGCGGAGCTTGCGCCACGGGCGCGGATCACGAAACCGTTGCGCGGATTTTGCGGGACCGACACACGCGCACACCGGCCCTGGGGCAGAGTCGAGGTTGATGCCTGAACCGGCGGTTGCGACAGTCATGCACAGCACCAAGACCCACGCCTTCACCCGGTGGATGAGCCGCAACCCCGTGGCCTTCACACTTCTTGCGTCGGCGTCTGCCTTCGGTGCGTACACCTGCATGTATGCCTTCAGGCGCCCCTTCACGGTGGGCACCTTCGGCGGACGCGAACTCTGGGGATTCAAGCTGAAGGTCCTGCTCGTCGTGGCGCAGATGATCGGCTACGCACTCTCCAAGTTCACCGGCATCAAGATCGTGTCCGAGGCACGCCCCGGGCAACGCATCGCGATGATCATCGGGTTGCACGTGGTCGCCTGGCTCGGGCTTCTCATGCTGGCCGTCCTCCCGCCCGAGGCCGCGCTGGTCGGGATGTTTCTCAACGGCCTGCCCCTCGGCATGATCTGGGGACTCGTCTTCAGCTTTCTCGAAGGCCGCCGCGTCACCGAATTCCTCGGCCTCGGCCTCAGCGTCAGCTTCATCTTCGCCTCCGGCTGGGTGAAATCCGTGGGCAGTTGGATGATGGGGGCATGGGGTGTCTCCGAACTCTGGATGCCCGCGGCCACCGCCGCCCTTTTCGTCCCGCCGCTCGCACTGTGCCTCCATGTCATGAGCCGCCTGCCGCCACCGGACGAGCGCGACATTGCAGAGCGGACAAAGCGCGAGCCGATGGACGGCGCGGCGCGACTGCGTCTCCTCAGGGAACTGGGCGGCCCCCTTGCCTTTCTCGTCGCGCTCTACGTCCTCCTCTCGGTCTACCGCGACCTCCGGGATACCTTCATGGCGGATGTCCTGAAGGAACTGGATCAGGCCGTGCCGTCCGGCATTTTCGCGCAGGTCGAAACCTTCGCCGGCCTCGGCGTTCTCGCCGCCCTGTCAGGCCTGTGGTTCATCCGCAACCACTGGCGTGCCCTCGCCACCTATCACGTCGTGGTCGTCCTCGGAACCTCGCTGGTGGGCATTTCCAACTGGCTGTTCCGCGCCGGCCATATTCCCACCTTCTGGTGGCTCTCGCTTACCGGCCTCGGGATCTATCTCGCCTACGTGCCGTTCAACAGCATCTTCTTCGACCGACTCCTCGCCGCCACCCGCCGCGTCGGCACCGCGAGCTTCCTCATCTATGTGGCGGATGCCTCAGGCTATGCCGCCTCGGTGATGCTCTATCTCGGCCGCCTGTTTTCACTCAAGCACATCAGCTGGACACAGCTGACCTGGACCACCGGCTGGATCCTGTCGATCACCGCACCGCTGCTCCTCGGGATCGCGTGGCTTCTCCTGGAACGACAACGACGACCTTCAGCCTGAATCGGAAGGATATCCGGTCACTCCCCCCTCCCTTCGTCCTGCTCCGCGACAAGGAAGCGTACGATATCTGACGGATCGAACGGTTGAGGTGAAAACTCGATCGCCTGGCCAGGCTCCAGCACTCGAACCGCGTGGGCCACCCCCGGTTCGATGGAAACCCAGTCCCCAACCCGGAGACGAACGACCGCCCGTTCACCGGTCACGATGTCGCCGACAACAAGCTCCAACCCTCCCGTCGCGAGGTAGAGGATCTCGTGTTTGCGAGTGTGATAGTGGTTGCCTCGGATGCGGCCACTTCTGAGTTCCAGCCACGCGATGTAGCGCATCCCTTCGTCGCTGTCATGGATCTGGGCGAGATCCCCGCGATCAAGGTGCAACCGCCGAAGTCTCGGCGCGTCCGTGGGGGGAGACCCCGTGAACTCGGGCAGGGACCGCCGGATGACCCGGCCTGAAAGAAACAAATCCTCACTCATGCGCGCATCTCCGCGCGCATGATGCACCGGCTACGTCGCGATTCCAACCGCGGTTCGTCCCGGGCCCCATGACCGACGTGATCCCGCCGATGGAAAGTCGCGGACCACAGCATGAAAGACCTGTCCCTTCATGATGTCCCGTTTGAAGCTGGCCCACCTCGCTGTCCCCGCTACAGTGACACCCATGACCCCAACCGCCTTTTCACGCAGGCATTTCCTCGCGACCATGCTCGCCACCGCCGCGGCTCCGGCAGTGCTTCGCGCAGCGTCGCCCAACGAGAAGCTCAATGTCGCCATCATCGGCTGTGGCGGCCGGGGTGCCGGGAACCTCGGTGAAATCGCCGCGTCCGAAAACATCGTCGCGCTCTGCGACGTCAACGAGCGGAACCTCGATGCCGCGGCAGCCCGCCATCCCGCGGCGCGCAAGTTCACGGATTTCCGCAGGCTCTTCGACGACGCGAAGTCCTTCGATGCGGTGGCGGTGAGCACGGCGGAACACACCCACGCGTTCGCGACGCTGCCCGCGCTGAAGCTCGGCAAGCACGTCTACTGCGAGAAGCCGCTGACCCATTCGATCTGGGAGGCCCGCGTCATCCGTGACGCCACGCGCCAGGCCAAGGTGGCCACGCAGATGGGCACCCAGATCCACGCCACCGCGAACTACCGACGGATCGTCGAGTTGGTGCAGTCCGGCGCCATCGGCAAGGTCCACGAGGTGCACGTGTGGGTCTCGCGCGCGTGGGGATGGCAGGCCGCCGAGGATGCCAAGAAGCATAACGACATCGTCTCGGTTCGGGAGCGGCCCACGGGCTCGTCGCCCGTGCCTGCCGGTGTGAACTGGGATCTCTGGCTCGGCCCCGCGCCAGAACGTCCGTTCAACGAAGTCTATTTCCCGGGGCCGAAATGGTACCGCTGGTGGGACTTTGGCAGCGGCACGATGAGCGACCTCGGCAGCCATTGGAACGACCTGCCCTTCTGGGCCCTGAACCTCGACACACCCCAGACCATCACGGCTTCGGGCCCGCCGCCGCATCCCGAACTCGCCCCGGCCAGCATGTCCGCCACCTACCGCTACGCGGCCCGTGGAAACCGACCGGCTCTCGAGCTGACCTGGCACCAGGGTGAATCGAAGCCCCGCATCTGGAAGGATCGCGGCATCCCGCAATGGGGCGATGGATGCCTCTTCATCGGCGACCAAGGCATGCTGCTCGGAGATTACGGCAAGCTCATCCTCCTGCCCGAGGACAAGTTCAAGGACTTCAAACGCCCCGAGCCGTCCATTCCCGAGAGCCTCGGCCATCACAAGGAATGGATCCACGCCTGCAAGACAGGCGCGCCGACCACGTGCAACTTCGAATATGCCGCGGCCCTCACCGAAGCCAATCACCTCGGCAATGTCGCGTACCGGACCGGCCGCGTGATCGACTGGGACTCCGTAAAACTCGAGGCCCGCGGCGTGCCGGAAGCGGCGCAAATCATCCATCGCCAATACCGACCCGGCTGGAGTCTCGTCGGTTGATCCACCGCATCACCCGCCACGCCGGGGATCCAACGCATCGCGCAATCCATCCCCGACGAAGCTCAGCGCGATCAGGAAGCCCACGAGCATTCCACCGGGCCCCAACAACAGCCAGACCTGCGAATGGATCGGGTTGATCTGGTCTGCGCCGTCCGCGATCAACGACCCCAGGCTGGCCTGGGGCGGTTGAATCCCCAGCCCAAGATAACTCAGGAACGATTCCCCCAGCACCACCGCGGGCACGGTCAACATCAGGTAGACCCACACCACCCCGGCCGTGTTCGGCAGGATGTGCCGCACAAGAATATGCCCTGGCCCTGCCCCGAGAGCCCTCGCAGCCTCGACGAACGGCCGCCCCTTCACGGACATCACCTGCGCCCGGACCATCCTCGCCATGGTCAGCCACGAGACCGCACCCAACCCGATCACCAGGAACACCAACCCCGCCCCGCCCTCCGCCGAAGGACCGACCACGGTTGCAAGCAAGGCCCGCACCGGATCGCGAAACGCGGACACGAGGACGATGACGACCACGATCGAAGGCATGGAATAGAGGACGTCCACCGTGCGCATCAGCAGGCCGTCGATGCGCCCCCCCACAAAGCCTGCGATGGAACCCCACGTGACCCCAATCACCAGGCTCACCAACGCACCCGCGAAACCGATCACCAGGCTGACCCGCGCCCCCGCGCAAACCCGCGCCAACACATCGCGACCTCCCGCATCCGTCCCGAGCCAGTGCCGTGCCGAGGGCGGTTGGTAGAGCGATTCTGACAGGACATTCGGGCCCCAGGCCAGAAATCCGCCTGAGGTCACGACGAAGAGCGTCATCCCCACGAGTGCCATCGCGGCGATCCATGCCGGACGATTGGCGCGAAACCGGTTCCACGCCCCCTGCAAAGGCGCGCTGGGCGCCCCTCGAACCCTGGCATGGTCAGGCATGGCGGATCCTGGGATCGATCCAGGCGTGGATCAGGTCGACGACAAGGTTCAGGACAAGAAGCAACGCTGCGTAGATCAGGACCAACCCCACCATGAGCGGGTAATCGCGGTTCAACGCGCTGTTCACCGTGAGTGTCCCCACGCCGGGAAGCTGGAAGAGATTCTCCACGACGAACGATCCCGTGAGAAGATCGGCGAGCAGCGGTCCGGAGTAGGTGAGCACCGGCAGGACCGCCAATGGGAACACATGGCGGAGGATCACCGCGGCCTCGCCCAATCCGCGGGCCCGCGCGGCACGCACATGATCATCGCGCCACACGTCGACGAGACCCTCGCGCATCAACCGGGCCACTCGCCCGCCGTGGTAGGAGCCCAGGGTCACCACCGGCAGGACGAGATGGGACACGCCCCCCCAAAGCGCGACCGGCAACCAGCCGCACTTCACCGCCAGAACCAGGATGAGGATCGGTCCCGCCACGAAACTGGGCACACACACCGCGAGCAGCGCGACCCCTGTCGCCACCGAATCCCCCACCCCGCCGCGCCTCGATGCCCCGACGAACCCAAGGGGAATCCCAACACCCAGCGCGAAGCAGAAGGCTAACCCTCCGAGGACCGCGGACACCGGGAGGCCCTGGGCGATGATCTCAGTCACCGTGTGGCTGCGATACTTCAACGAGGGCCCGAGGTCGCCCACCAGGGCACCCCCGATGAACCGTGCAAATTGTCGCCATGACGGCTCGTCGAGGTGATACCGAGCCGCCAGAGCGCGCTCGATCTCCGGCGAGGCAGCAGCGCGGTCGCGGTCGAACGGCCCGCCCGGCGCCCAGCGAACGAGCGCAAAAACGAGCGCAGCGATCAGCAGCAGCAACGGAGGCATGACCGCGAGTCGTCGTAGGAGGAGGGATCCCATGCGGGCCAGGCATCCGTAGCGGGTCCTCACCCCAACAACAACATCGTTGTTGAGGCCGCTCGATGAAGGGTCACCCCGCGTCGAGACCTGATTCATTCCGGACTTGTCGAGGCCGATCGGCTTCTGTCAAGAATCCCCCGCCGATGAATCCGCCCAGCGCTCTGGCCCACCTGACCCTCCCGTCGATCGGGATCAGGATTATTGCAGGGTCGTCCGGGCGCTGAACGAGTTTTCACTGGCGAAAACCCCGTTCCGCGAACCGGAACGGGGTTTTCGCATTTTCAAGACAAGATCGATGCAACCTCCATGCCCCCGATGAAAACGCAGGTCGAGATCTACGACACCACCCTCCGCGACGGCGCGCAGGCTGAAGGCATCAACTTTTCCTTGATGGACAAGCTCCGGATCGCGGAGCGGCTCGATCAGTTCGGCATTCATTACATCGAGGGCGGCTGGCCCGGTTCGAATCCCAAGGACCTGGAGTTCTTCCAGCGTGCGGCGCGCAAACGCTGGAAGACGGCACGCATCGCGGCGTTCTCCATGACCCGGCGCAAAGGCGTCGCGGTCGAGGACGACCCGCTCATGCGCCAGCTTCTCGAGGCCGAGACTCCCGTGGTCACGATCGTCGGCAAGACCTGGCTCCTCCACGTCACCGAGGTGCTCCGCGCCAAACCCGATGAAAACATCGCGATGATCGCCGACACCATCCGGTTCCTGAAGGACCACGGAAAGACGGTGTTCTACGACGCCGAGCACAGCTTCGACGGTTATTCCGACGAACCCGAATACGGCCTTGCCACCTGGAAGGCGGCGGAGCTCGCGGGCGCCGACGCCATCGTGCTGTGCGATACCAACGGAGGACGGCTCCCCACCGAGATCACGGCGATCACGGAGGTCGCCTGCAGGAACCTGCGCTGCGCCATCGGCATCCATACCCACAACGACGCCGGCTTCGGCGTCGCCAACGCCATCGCGGCCATCGAAGCCGGGGCGACCCAGGTCCAGGGAACCATCAACGGCTATGGTGAACGCACCGGGAACTGCAACCTGATCAGCGTCCTGCCCACACTCGAGTTCAAGCTCGGCCGCCGCGGTGTCCCCGCGAAATCAATGCCGAAACTGAAGGAACTCTCCCAGTTCATCGACGAGGTCGCCAACGTCCGACATGACCCGCGCCAACCGTGGGTCGGCCAGACCGCCTTCGCGCACAAGGGCGGCATGCACGTCCACGCCATCGACCGCGTGGCCCGCAGCTACGAACACGTCCAGCCCGAGTGCGTCGGCAATGTCCGCCGCGTGCTGGTGAGCGACATGTCCGGCCGGACCAACATCCTCATGAAGGCGGCGGAGCTCGGGTTCAAGTTGTCGCCCGACGCCCCCGAGACCCGCGACATCACGGCCAAGGTCAAGGACCTCGAAAGCCGCGGCTACGAATACGAGGCGGCCGAAGGTTCGCTCGCACTCCTCATCCGCGGATCGCTCGATCACAAACCGGAACTGCTCTTCACGGTCGATTCCTACCACGTCTCGACCCGCGGCAATGGCACGAGTTCGGTGTGCGAGGCGACGATCAAGATCCGCGTCGGCGACAAGGTGCATCACACGGTCTCCGAAGGCGACGGCCCGGTGAACGCGCTCGACGGAGCGTTGCGCGCCGGACTTGCCCGCTCGTTTCCCAAGATCAAGAAGGTGACCCTCACGGATTACAAAGTCCGGATCCTCGACGGCATCGCCGGCACCGCCGCCCGCACGCGCGTGCTCATCACCTCGACGGACGGCAAACGCGAATGGGGCACGGTCGGCGTCAGCGAGAACATCATCACCGCCTCGCTCCAGGCCCTTGTGGATTCCATGGAATACGCGCTGATCCACCCCTGATCGCTCGCCATCCACGCCTCCCCGCGCCCTGATGCAGCTGTCCGTCCATCACGATCCCGCCACCGCCACCGCGGCCGCCGCTGACAGGCTGGCCGCGTGGTTGGTGGATCCCGCGACCCGCAACGTCATGGTCGCCGCGGGCAACACCCCGATCCCGCTCTACGGGCTGATCGCCGGGCGCGGCCTCGCACTCCATCGTCTGCGCGTGTTCATGCTCGATGAGTACATGGGCGTCCCGGCATCGGATCCGCGCAACTGCGCCAGCCTGCTCCGCCGCACCGTGGCCGAGGCCTGGCACATCCCGTCCGCGAATTTTTTCACCCTCGATCCCGACCCCGCCCAAGCCCGGGCCAGCGTCGTCGCCCATGAGGAACGCCTCCGTTCCAGCGGCGGCCTCGACGTGGTCATCCTCGGACTCGGCCAGAACGGCCATCTTGGGTTCAACGAGCCTGGCAGCACGCCCGACTCAGGCGCGCGGGTTCTCGACCTCGAGGCCGTCTCGACGGAGGCGAACCGGAAATGGTTCGACGGGGATTATGCGCCGAACCAGGGAGTCACCATCGGTTTGAGGACCCTCCTCGCGGCACGGCGCGTCCTGCTGCTGGCCTTCGGTCCGCACAAGGCCGACGCCGTGCGGTCGATGATCGAAGGAACGCCTTCGCCGGACTGCCCGGCGTCCTTCCTTCAGCGACATCCCGACACCCACGTCTTCCTCGATACGGCGGCGGCGGCGCGAATCCGGGTGCCGTAGTTGCCAAGGACTGCGGGGTTCGTCACTGCTTCCCGGTCCCGCCATCCGTCTCCTCGAACACCGGCAACGACAGCGACCATCGGATGGCGGCGAGTCGCATTCCGAGGGTTACCAACACCCCGGCGATCATTGGCCAACCGGTTCCCGGCACGAACTTCTGCAGCAGCGTGAAGGCGGTCGACCCGGCGATCGCAGCCGTCGCGTAGAGTCGGATCTCCGGCCGGAACACCAGGGGGAGTTCGTTCAGCAGCACATCGCGGAGCACCCCACCCGCCACGCCCGTCACCGTCCCCAGCACCACCGCGCTGAGACCGCTGGCCCCGAGAGCCAGGCTCTTGCTCGTCCCCACGATGGTGAACAACGCCAGGGCGAAGGCGTCGGCGAGCTCAAGATACTTCAACAACGGCTCCATCTGCCGGATCAACCAGAACGTCCCCACTCCCACCACCACGCAATTCGCCCCATAACGCCAGTCATCAATCCAGAAGACCGGCGTCGCACCGAGGCACATGTCGCGGATTGTTCCGCCCCCGAGCGCCGTCACCAGCGCCAGGACCATCACGCCGAAGAGATCCACCCTGCGCCCCCGCGCCGCCAGCACCCCGGCCACGGCGCTGATGGCCACGCCGAAATGCTGGAGCGCGAAGTACGGGCTCGCCGTGAATGGCTCCGCGGGATTCACGCGGATCGGCCCGTCAGGGAATGCTCCCGGAGCGCCTCAGGGCTCGGCATAGAGGCCCAGTTCGGTGATCGCCGGTGACGCCGAGGCCTTCACGATCCGGAGCCTGACCTGCTCCGTCGTGATCTTCTTGGGAAGCCGGATGAGACGGCGGTTCCCGATGCTCGTGCCCTTGGCGAATTCGGTCCACGCCCCGTTGCTCCATTGATCGAGCGCGAAGACGTCCACGCGCTGGCCCAGCGGCAGGAATTCACGCAGCGAAACCACGTTGAACGTCTCGGCCTTCTTCAACGCCACCGTGACTTCCGACGCGACCGTGCCGTCCTCGGTCGTCCAGTACGTGCCGCGTTTCCCATCGGTGAGATGCTTCGCCGCATAGGCGCTGGCCCCACCGCGAACCTCGCTCGCGGTGATCTTCGCGCCCTTCGCAAAGTCCTTCGCGAAGGTCGCATCCAGGATGCGGCGGAATTCCCCCAGCGACGCGAGGTCGTTGTCATGGATCCGACCCCGGCGATCCGGCGGCAGGTTCAGGTTCAGGCACGCCCCGCGCCCCACCGAGCGGTAGTAGATGTCCAGAAGCTCCGCGGGCTTCTTCACGCGGGCGTCGTCCGCCGCATGGTAGAACCAACCGGGCCGGATCGAGACGTCGCACTCGGCCGGCATCCACGCGGTGCCAGGCCGCTCGCCGGAAGTCAGTCCTTCGCTGGTGCCGCCGGGATGGCGGTCGGGACGGGCCATGTTCAGCGTCGCCCAACACGGGTCGCCCGCAGTCCCGTTCTCGTTGCCAACCCACCGGAAATCCGGGCCCGCATCGCTGAACATCGAGGCCATCGGCTGCAGCTGACGCACGATGGACCAGGTGTTCGGCCAGTCGTAGAAGGTCCGGTTGTCAATCTGCCGCTTCTCCTTCGCCCCCCCGTAGAAACCATCGCCGCCGTTCGCCCCGTCGAACCAGACGGTGAAGATGTCGCCGTAACTGGTCAGCAGCTCACGCAGCTGGTTGCGATAGTACTCGATGTAGGCCGGACGACCGTAGTCCTTGTGGTTGCGGTCCCACGGCGAAAGGTAGACCCCGAACCGGAGCCCGTGCTTCTTGCACGCCGCTGAGATCTCGCGCACCACGTCCCCTTGCCCGCCCTTCCACGGGGAGTTCTTCACCGAGTGCTCGGTGTACTTCGAGGGCCAGAGACAAAAACCATCGTGATGCTTGGCGGTCAGGATCAACCCCTTCATCCCCGCCGCCTTGCCCGCACGCACGATCTGGTCGGCGTCGAAATCGGTCGGGTTGAAGACGGACTCCTTCTCGTCGCCGTAGCCCCATTCCTTGTCGGTGAAGGTGTTCACGGTGAAATGAAGGAATCCGTAGAACTCCATGTCATGCCACTGGAGTTGGCGTGCCGTGGGAACGGGTCCGTACGGTGTCGGGGCGGTCGCGGCCTGCGTGCTCGGGAGACACGTCGCCGCAGCCGCCCACGCGAGACTCGCGATGAGGATGCGATGAAGACGTTGGAAGGGGCGTTGCATGGCCGACAGACTTACCTCCCCGCGGCCGTGGGCACAACGCCGGAGGGGGCGCGCACTCCGCTGCGCGCCGTCCTTTGCCGGCGCACCAAGGCGCGGCGCCCTCGGAGAGATCGCCCTGCCCCACCACTTGTGGATGCACGGTCGAGGGACCGACACCCTCCAAGGGGCTCGCGCCCCGGGAATCCTCGGGCCAACAATCCGGGGTGATCCGGATCGTGAGCCTTCTCCTCGCTCTAGTTGCTTGCCTGACAACGGCCGTCGCCGCCCAGCACTCCGCCTCAAGCAACAGCTTCGTTCAAGCCGAGTCTGACGCCCGCAAGTTTCAACTCGCGCCAGGCCTGAAGCTCGAGGTCTGGGCGGCCGAGCCGCAGCTCGAAAACCCCGTTGCCTTCAGTCTGGTGCCGGGCCCTGCCCTCGCGGCATCCGCGGCAACGGACCAACCCGTCACCGCCTACATCGCCGAGACCCATCGCTTCGGCATCAGCATCCTCGACATCACCCAGAACACACCCTGGCTCCTCAATGACCTCAGCTTCCGCACCGTCGGAGACCGCGTGCGGTTCCTGACGAACCGGTTCTCCACCAACGTCACCCTGCTCACTCGCGACTCCGAGATCGTCAGGCGCGTTGCGGATACCACCGGCTCCCATCGCGCCGACTCCAGCGACGTGTTCGCGACCGGTTTCCAATCCGTTGCCGATGGCACCGCCGCGGGAGTTCTCGCAAGGGGAACCAACGTCTGGTTCGCGAATATCCCGAATCTTTGGCGACTCACGCCCGGCGACCCGGCGTCCGTCACCACCGCCGGGGCCACGCGTGGAGCCTTGGCCACCGGCTTCGGCGTCCACATAGGCGTGACAGGCCACGATCTCCACGGCCTCACCCTCGGTCCCGAGGGTCGCGTCTACATGAGCTTCGGCGACCGAGGCATCTGCGTCACCAATCGCGAGGGCCTTCTCCTCGATGTCCCCGACACCGGTGGCGTTCTTCGTTGCGAACCCGACGGACGTGACCTGCAGATCTTCTGCGTCGGCCTTCGCAACCCGCAGGAACTCACCTTCGACGACGCGGGAAACCTGTTCACGGTGGACAATGACACCGCAGGCGCGGACGACTGCCGTGTGCTTCATCTTGTCGAGGGGGGTGACTACGGATGGCGCGTGAGTTATCAGCACATGAAGGGTTTTGGGCCGTGGGTGAACGAGGGCCTCTGGCGCGGGGATCTCGATGGCACGCTGCCGCTCGCAGGCTCGGTTTCCCAGGGACCTGCGGGCCTCACGTTCTACCCGGGCACCGGTTTTGGAGGCCGCTTCAACGGACGATTCATTCACTGCGATTTCCCGGGGGGAATCTGGTCCTTCAGCCTGCGGTCGAGGGGTGCCACCTTCCGCGTGGATGAGAAGCAGAAGCTGCTCTGGAACTGCTGGCCCACCGACGTCGAGTTCGGACCCGATGGGGCGCTTTACGTGCTCGACTGGGTTGCCGGCTGGGAAATGCCAAAACGCGGACGCATCTACCGGATCACCCCCGATTTCGTATTCACCACTGGATGGATCGGCCCTGCTGCACCGAAGACCTCCGTCGACCTGACCGGCGCTGTCTACGAGATTCTTCGCGACGGCCTCGCGAAAAAGGGTGACGCCCACCTCCTGGCCCTGCTCGGACACCAGGATTATCGTGTTCGAATCGCCGCGCAGCACGAACTCGCGGACCGCGGGCCGGCCTCGCTCCGAGCACTGTCCGGGGTGATCCGGGACGCGTCGGAAGTTGCGGCCCGCCGACATGCGCTTTGGGCGATGGGCCAGATCCTGCGACGCCATCCCCCGAACGGGTCGTTGCTTTACGGCGACGAACTCGCGGCCGTGGATGACGCGGCGACCGATGTTGACGCCGACACCCGCATCCAGGCGTTGCGCGTTCTCGGCGATTTCAGTGCGGTGAATCACCGGAAGGCCGTGGGCATCAACCTTGAGCGCACCGTTCCAGGCGACCGCGTGCGTTTCGAGGCCCGCATCGCCGCGGCCAGGATGGCTGCGCCGGCCCATCGGGAGGCGATCCTCGTCCCGGCGCGCCAGCGCCTGCTCTGGCGGATCGCCGGTGCCACCCACACGACCGCCGAGGCGCAGCGGCTTGGCCTCCTCGATGTCGTCCTCGACGACTACGACGCCTTCATGTCCGCCATCGGTGCGGCGCATCAGGTCGCGGTCGACGACGACCCTTTCGAGCGATTCTCGCTGGCCTTCGCCATGACTCCGCTCTCACCGCGCGAGATCGCCCAACACGTCGCGACTCGACGCCACCAACCGGAGTTGTTCGTCCTTTCCCGACGCGCTGGATTGTCCGCCCTCCGTCGAGCCGGGGCGTCCGAGATCTCGAACTTCCTCTCCGACCCGGACCCGCGCCTGATGCTTGAGGCGGCGCGGGCGATCAACGACGTCCCCATTCCCGAGGCTTATCCAGCCTTGGCCTCCCTGTTGAATGAGCCTGCCGTCCACGCCTGGGGCGATCGCCACGCGCTGGCCCTGCAGCCCCGGAATTACATGGGTAGTCCACCGATGCTACCAACCAACGGCCCCGTCGCGAGACCCGCCCGGGACCAGGTCCTGCTTCGTTCGCTGAACGCGCATTTCCGGATTGGCCAGGACACCAACGCCGTGGCGCTTGCTGAATTCGCCTCAAGCTCCAGGCGCGGGGCGTTGGACATCTCCCCCGGCTTGCGCGCGGAGGCCCTGTTCCTGCTGGGTTCGTGGGAAGTGCCCGCCGCCTCGCCGGGGAACGTTCCGTTCTTTCCGAAGGCGGACCCGAATCACGGAGCGGTGCCGAGCATCAACCCGGAGGATTGGCCAGGCTGGTTCGATCGCGTCGTCGGACTGTGGCGTCCCCTGCCACCGCGTTCGGCCGACCTCGCCCGCCGGATACTGCGGCCGTATCTCGACGCGATCCTGGTCGACGCGGATTCCGAGGTCGCCCTCGCCGCGCTCGACGCGGCTGTGAAGCTTCGCATCACCAGCGCCGCGCCTCTCGTCCTCGCGCGCCTCAACGATCCCAGGGCCCACGCCCCGCTTCGCCGACGAGTGCCGTCCGCCCTCGCCTCGCTCCAGTCGCCGCTGCTCACATCGGCGCTCGTCACGGCGCTGGCCGACGCCGACGGCGAACTTCAAGCCGCCGCGTTCCCTTACCTCGATCGACTCGAGGGATCGCAGGGAGCGTTGTTGCTCGCGGAAAAGCTTGGTCAGATCCTTGAGCAACCCACGCCGGCACCGACCGCAGTCCGCCTTGGCCAGGCTGCTCTCGGGGCGCTTGGCCGGATGACCTCCGCTGACGCCTTGCCCCCCCTGCGCGATGCGATGGACCGAAGTGGGCGGGGAAGGTTGGCCCCTGAACTCGAGTTCGAACTCACCGAGGCGGCACGACGGCACAACGATGATCCCGCCATTCGCACTTTTCTTGAACGCCGTGACGCGGCTCTTCCGCATGGGGATGTTATGGCCGCTTCCCGTGAACTCCTCGTGGGCGGTGACTCCGCCCGCGGTCGATCCGTGTTTTTCGAGAAACCGGAGACGCAGTGTTCCCGCTGCCACAAGATCCGAGGCGAAGGCGGCATCGTGGGCCCGGCACTTGACGGGATCGCCACACGCCGCGACCGCCGTTACCTCCTTGAGTCCATCCTCCTCCCCAACGCCCAGATCGCCCAGGGCTTCGACAACGTTCTGCTGGCGCTGAAGGACGGCCGGGAATTCGCAGGCACGGTGCGCAGCGAAGACGACGACAGACTGGTCCTCGCCACCGTCGACGCGGGTGAGGTTCGTCTCGAGAAATCGATGATCACCGATCGCCGCCGAGGGTTGTCAGCCATGCCGGAAGGCCTCGGTGAAATCGTGCCGCGCCGTGACCTGCGGGACCTGGTTGAATTTCTCGCCGGGCTCAAATGAACTTCAACCCGCACCCGGCTGAGGAGGGAGCTCAACCGAACAGATCCAGCTGCCCCGAGGTCTCGAGACGCCGGAGTTTCTCGCGCTCGGCTCGCTGGCGGGGATTGCGGCGTTGGGCCGGAGTTGCGAGCGGCCCGATCGGGTCACCCGGAGGTTGGGGTTGGGACTCCACCGACGGGTCCGATCCCGCAACGCGCTGCAGGTCGAGTTCCGCCTCCTCCAGCACGCGCAGGATGTGCTTGGCGCGCTCGACCACCCTGCCTGGAACGCCCGCAAGCCGGGCCACCTGGATGCCGTAGCTCTTGTCGCTGCCGCCGGGGACGATCTTGTGGAGGAACACGATCTGGTCGTTCCATTCACGGACGGCGACGTTGAAATTCCGCAGGCGCGGCAGTCGGCCGGCGAGTTCCGTGAGCTCGTGGTAATGCGTGGCGAACAGGGTGCGCGCCCCCACGGCATGGTGCAGATACTCGACGATCGACCACGCGAGACTGAGACCGTCGAAGGTGCTCGTGCCGCGGCCGATCTCATCGAGGATCACGAGGCTCCGGCGGGTGGCGTTGTTGAGGATGTTCGCCGTCTCGCTCATCTCGACCATGAACGTCGACTGGCCGCGCGCGAGATTGTCGCTCGCCCCGATCCTCGTGAAGATGCGGTCGACGAGCCCGATGCGGGCCTGCTTCGCCGGGAGAAACGCGCCGGTATGGGCGAGCAACGCCAGGAGCGCCACCTGGCGGATGTAGGTGCTCTTCCCCGCCATGTTGGGGCCGGTGATCAGCGCAATCTGCCCGACCGCCACGTCGAGGTCCGTGTCGTTGGGTACAAACGGATCGCCTCCCATCGACTGCTCGAGCACGGGATGACGGCCCTCCACGATCACCAGGACGCCATCGTCGGAGATCACCGGCCGAACATGGCCCGAAACGCGCGCCATCTCCGCAAACCCGGCCAGCACGTCCAGCTGGGCCAACGCCGCAGCCGTCGACTGGATGGATCGCAGGCGCAGAAGGACCTGCTCCCGGACCTCCTGGAACAACGCGACCTCGAGCTTCAGCGCGCGTTCCTCGGCCCCGAGGATCTTCGACTCCATCTCCTTCAGCGCGGGCGTCACGAAGCGCTCGCCGTTCGCCACCGTCTGCTTACGATGGTAATCCTGCGGGACACGGTCGAGGTTGGACCTGGTCACCTCGATGAAATAACCGAAGACGGAATTGAACCGGATTTTCAGCGAGGGAATGCCGGTCCGCTCGATCTCCTGCTGTTGCAACCGGGCGATCCAGTCCTGACCGTCGCGCTGGGCCCGTCGAAGGTCGTCGAGTTCGGGATGAAACCCATCCCGGATCACGCCGCCTTCGCGCAGCCCTGCAGGCGGTTCATCGACCACCGCCCGGGCGACCAGTTCCACGAGGGCAGGCTCGGCCTCGAGCACCGCGCCCAGAGCGGCCAGCAACGGGGGTTCCGAATCCTCTGCGCCCACGGCCATGCACGAGGCGACCGCTTCCGAGAGGGTGGCCCGGATCGACGGCACCTGCTCGAGCGCGAGACGCAACGCCACCAGGTCACGTCCGGTCCCTGAACCCGCACCCAGACGACCCAGCGTGCGCTCAAGATCCCGGACCTCACGCAGTTGGGCGCGGAACGCCTCGAGCGACACCGGCGAGGCGAGGAATGTTTCAACGGCATCCTGCCGGCAGACGATGGCCGTGACGTCGGAGAGCGGCTGGCTCAGCCAGTCGCGCAACAAACGCGCGCCCATCGGCGTGGAGGTTCGTTGCAGCGCGTTGAAGAGCGACTTCGCTCCAGGCACATCGCGGTGCTGGGGCTCAAGGACCTCCAGGTTCCGGAGCGACGCGGCATCGACATGGAGAAACTGGGATGTCTCGTAGAAGTTCAGCCCGGTCAGTTGCGCGACGTCCCGCCGGAGATGTTGCGTCAGGTAATGCAGCACGCCGCCCGCAGCCCCCGTCGCCGCAGCGCGCCCGGCAAGCCCGTAACCGTCCAGGGACGCGACGCCAAAGTGTTCCTTCAGCGAGAAAACCGCGGCCTCGGACGCGAACACCCAGTCTTCGTGTGGATGAACGACGCCCGGCGCCGACTTCAGCACCTCCACGAGACGCGCGTTTTCCCCAGGAAAAACAACCTCGGCGGGCCGCACCCGGTCGAGCTCGCCCAGCAACGCCGATTCGTCCGGGAACTCCGTGACCCGGAACGAGCCTGTCGTGAGATCCACGAGGGCGAGCCCGAGCCGCCCGTCGGCTGCGCACACCGCGGCGAGATAATTGTTCCGCTCGGCCGCGAGCATGCGCTCGTCGAAATGGGTGCCGGGACTGAGGATCTGCGTGACCTCGCGGTTGACGAGTTTTCCTGGCTTGGCTTCCTCGGTCTGGTCGCAGACGGCGACCTTATAACCCGCCTTCAGCAGGCGGGCGATGTAACCTTGCGCCGCATGGAACGGCAGGCCGCACATCGGGACATCCTGCCGCTTCGTGAGCGCAAGATTGAGGATGACCGAGCCGCGCCGGGCGTCCTCGAAGAACAATTCGTAGAAATCCCCGAGCCGGAAAAGCAGCAGCGCGTCCGCAGGCAACCCGCCCTTGATGCGTTGGTACTGCGCCATCATGGGCGAGAGCTGGGGGTCGGAAGACACGGGGCGCGACGTTAGCGGGCGAAAAAACGCCGGCGAATGAAAATTTCACGTGAATTCCTGGGCAGGATTCCGGTAAGAGAAACACGAGCCTGCAATGATCGCCGCAAGAACAGCGGAGTGCGGTCGCTTGGGAGCATTTCCAGCTTCCTTCGCCGCCCACCTTCAAATGCTCGTCTCTCGGCCGTCCCGCAGGGTAACCCAGGCACCAGCCTCACTTGTGATCGGGGGTGAATCCACAGATGCCAGCCAAGAAGAAGGCCGCTAAAAAAGCCGTGAAGAAGAAGTAGGCTCCCGTAGAAGTTCAGTCCCATGGCACAAACGAGGCTGGCTGGCGCTTTGCGTCGCCAGCCTCTTCCCGTTCGCCGCAGAATCCGTCTGGCGCCAACGCCGCCTGCTCCGTATCGTCCACGTATGTCTGAGTTTGCTGCCTATGTGAATCAAGGCGCCTCGCGCGTCACGACCGCCATGGTCGCCCGCGTCGCACGCCAGCTCCCCGCCTGGAAACTCGAATTCACCCAGATCGCGGCGCCCCAGTTCCCGCATCTCGTCGATCAACTCGAGTTCCTTGCCGACGCCGTCGAAGACTTCGCCGAGCGCGCCTACCTCGACCTCCCGCTGTACGCCGCCGCCCAGGCCGTCTTCGCCCTCACCTACGCCCACAAGAAGGTCGACATCATCCCCGACCTCATCCCCATCAGCGGCCGTGCCGACGATTCCAGCGTCGTCCGCGCCGTCCTGATCCAGAACGAACGGGCCTTCTCCGCCTACGCAGAATGGTGCGGTCTCGACTGGCGCCGCATCACGAGCCAGCCGTGAAACCGCGGAGCGGTCTCGCGTTCGCCCTCGCCATTCTCGGCGGTCTGGCCTTCGCCTCACCGATCCGCGCAGCCGATTCATCAACCGCCCCACCGACTCTCCGCGAACAACTCCAGCAGCACATCACCCGTCCGGAATTCGCGTCCGCACTCTGGGGTATCCAGGTCGCCACCGCCGACGCCGGCCAGGAGATCTTCGCGAGCCAGGCCCGCACACTCCTCAAGCCAGCCTCCACCGCAAAGCTCTTCACCGCCGCCCTCGTCCTCGATCTCTTCGGCCTCAACCACAGGATCCGCACCGACCTGATCCCACGAGGAGAAATCCGGCGCGACGGCACGCTCCAAGGTGACTTGATCGTGTTCGGCCGCGGCGACTTCTCCTTCGCCTCCCGTTTCAACACCGATTCCGGTCGCGGACCACTCGACGCCTTCGCCGACGCCCTCTCACGCGCCGGCATCCGCCGCATCGACGGCTCCCTGGTGCCCGACGATTCCTTCTTCGCCGGCCGATCCTTCGGCAATGGCTGGACCTGGGACGACCTTCGTTACAACTACGGCGCCGCCGTGAGCGCACTGACCGCCGAGGACAACGTCGCCCCAATCGTCATCCATCCGGGCGCCAAGCCGGGCGACCCGCCAAGGATCGTCGCAGGCCCCGGCACCGAAGGAATCCGGATCCGAAGCGGCACGCTCACCACCGGACCCGAACGCTCCCGCCGATCGATTCTGGTGCAGGGAATCCCCGGCAGTCCGGAATTTGTCGTCGAAGGAAACCTGCCCGTGGGCACCGAGGCCTGGCGCGAAAACATCCCGGTCGCCGATCCGGCCATCGCCTTCGCAGGCCGCCTCCGCGACGCCCTCGAAGCGCACGGGATCCCTGTGACCCATGGAGTTTCCCAAGTCCGGGGAGCGGATCGAGAGGCCGGATCCAACGCCTCGACACCGCCGAGACCGGCCATCTCGGTCGAGTCCCGCCCCCTGTCCGAGATGGTCCGGCAGACGATGAAGCCGTCCCAGAATCTCTACGCCCAACTGCTCCTGCTCCAGGCGGGCACGACCGTTCCCGCACAGGATGCCGGAGAAACCCCCGAGGCCCGGGGATTGCGCGCGCTCGCAGCGTTCCTGGGCCGTGCTGGCATCCCCGCGCGGGAGGTCCTGCTCGACGACGGTTCCGGCCTCTCACGGAGCAGCCTCGTGACGCCCCATGCGATCGTGGAGCTCCTGCGTTTCATGGATCGCCACCCGCACCGCGAGACCTTCCTCGACGCGCTTCCCATCGCCGGAATCGACGGCAACCTTCGCACCCGTTTCACCGACGCAGAAAGTCTGGCGCGCGGGAATCTCAGGGCCAAGACGGGAACTCTCCGCCACGTCAACGCCCTCTCGGGCTACGTCACCAACGCAGCCGGGCACCGGCTCGTCATGGCCGTCATGCTCAATGCCTACGAGGCGCCCGAGGGCGGCATCTCGGGTCGGAACGCCGTCGACGCCGCAGCCGAGCTCATCGCCCGCAGCCGTGAATGATGCACGCGGCATGAAGAAGTCTGATCGCAACAGCATCCCGAAAAAGACGGTGTACAGGCTGTCGGTGTATTTCCGATGCCTCCATCGCCTCAAGAACAACGGCATCGTGACCGTTTCAAGCGAGGCCCTGGCGCGGGCCGCGGGCGTGAAACCCACCCAGCTCCGCAAGGACCTGGCGCACTTCGGACAATTCGGAACCCGCGGCCTCGGCTACGATGTCAGCCAGCTGGCCCGGATGATCTCGGACGTCCTCGGAAACCAAAGCCTCCAGCCCGTCATCCTGGTGGGCGCAGGCAACCTCGGTTCGGCCCTCCTCTCCTACGGTGGCTTCGCACAGGAAGGCTTCGAGGTCATCGCAGCCTTCGACCACGACCCGGCCCGGCAGAAATCCCGCACCCCGCTTCCGGTGTTCCCGATGGAACGACTGCCGGAGTTCGTGCACGAACGAGGGGTCCGCATGGCGATCCTCTGCGTGCCCGCGGCGGTCGCCCAGGAGGTCGCCAACCAACTCTTCGCCGCCGGAATCGGCGGCATCCTCAACTTCGCACCCATCGTCATCCACGCCCCCGAGGACGCGATCGTCAACCACGTCAACCTGGCCATCGAACTCGAAAATCTCAGCTACTTCATCCAGGACTGAGCTGTTCACGGTTTGACCCGGCATCATTGAAATTCTCTTTGCACCGTCCCCCGCCCAAGGCCCACACTGCGCCCCGATTTCGGCGGAGAGGTGGCTGAGTGGTTTAAGGCGCACGCCTGGAAAGCGTGTGTGGGCTTATACCTCACCGGGGGTTCGAATCCCTCCCTCTCCGCCAATTCCCCCCTCCCCCACTCCCCGGTCCATCCTTCCGTGGTCGATCGGTAATTCCCGGCCAATTATTCGCACCTCCCGCTTGTGGGCGGCACAAAGTGGGGCCAAGAGTTGCTCGTGATGGTTCCCGCAGAAGCCCGATTCCCGAGGCGACCGCTCCGTGGCCACCGGTTTCGCGTCTTTTCGCTCGCCCTGATTTTTGTTTTTCCGCTGTTGCTGTCCGCGCCCAACTCACGCGCCGCGGCGGATCCCGCGGAGGGCCGGAAGAAGATCCTCGCCGGCGAGTACGGAGCCGCCATCAAACTTGCCACCGAGGCCGTTGCGGAAAAGCCCCGCTCGGACGAATGGCAGCTTATCCTGATCGATGGACTGCTGACGGCAGGCCGCTATCCCGAGGCGTACCGCGCCCTCACGAATGCCCTGCTTCGTTCGCCCCGGAGTCTGCCGCTGCATTGGATCGGCCGCGAGGTCCTGCTCCGGAACGGCCATCCCACGGAGGCCGCCGAGATGCTCTCGAACATCGCGGAAAACGCATCGGGCCGTCCCGGATTCTATCGCGATCCCGCCGACCTGATGGCTGTGGGTCGCGCCATGGTGCTTCTCGGTGCGGATCCGAAGGAGGTTCTCGATCGCGTCTATCTCGCGGTCCGGAAGGTCGCCCCGGGCCTCCGCGATTCCTACCTCGCGGCCGGTGAACTGGCCCTCGCCAAACACGACGCCGCTCTCGCCGCGAAGCAGTTCGACGAGGGTCTCGTCAAATTTCCCACGGATCCCGACCTCCTTGCCGGACGCGCGCGCGCCTTCCTCGACGGGGATCGTAAGGAGATGGGAAAATCCCTCGAAGCCGCCCTCGCCGCCAACCCGCGTCATATCCCCAGCCTCCTCCTCCTCGCCGAGCATCGCATCGACGCGGAGGACTACGAGGCTGCGGCCAAGACCCTGAAGGATATCGAGGCGGTGAACCCGGTCCTCTCGGAAGCCTGGGCCTTCACCGCGGTCATCGCCCACCTGCGCCACGACGGCTCCGCCGAGCAGGCCGCACGCACCAACGCCACCCGCTTCTGGCCAGCAAACCCAGGAGTCCCCCACCTCATCGGACGCAAGCTTTCGCAGAAGTACCGCTTCGCCGAAGGCGCCGGACTCCAGCGCGAGGCGCTCCGCTTCGATCCCCAAAATGTGGCGGCCCGCGCCCAGCTCGCCAGCGATCTCCTGCGCCTCGGCGAGGAGGCCGAGGGATGGGACCTCGCCCAGCAGGTGCACGACGCCGACGCCTACGACGTCACCGCGTTCAACCTCGCCAATCTCCAGGACTCCATGAAGTCCTTCGTCGCCGTCACGAATGCGCATTTCCTCGTCCGGATGAGCCCGCAGGAAGCCAGGGTCTACGGCGATCACGTCCTTGCGTTGCTCGAGCGCGCCCAGACCCAGCTCTCCGAGCGCTATCGGTACTCACCCACCGCCCCGACCATCGTCGAGGTGTTCCCCAACCCGAAGGATTTCGGGGTTCGCACCTTCGGCATGCCGGACAACCCCGGTTATCTCGGGGTTTGCTTTGGAAAGGTCATCACGGCGAACAGCCCCGCCGCCAACCGGAGCCACCCCGTCAACTGGCAGGCCGTGCTTTGGCATGAGTTCTGCCACGTCATCACCCTGCAACTCACCGCCAACAAGATGCCACGCTGGCTGAGCGAGGGCATCTCGGTCTTTGAGGAACGCCGGGCCGAGCCTTCCTGGGGCGAGCAACTCATCCCGCGCTATCGTGAAATGATCCTCGGCTCCGAACTTACCCCCGTCTCCAAACTCAGCGCCGCGTTTCTCACACCCAAATCCCCCGCCCACCTCCAGTTCGCCTATTACCAATCCTCCCTGGTCGTCGATTTCATCGTGGAAAAATTCGGGTTCCCCAAGCTGCTCGCCATCCTCGCCAGCCTCCGCGATGGCGATTTCATCAACGATGCCATCGCGAAACATACGGTCGCCATGGACTCGTTCGAGAAGGACTTCGCCGCATTCGCCAAAGCCAAGGCCGAATCCCTCGGACCCGGCCTCGACTGGGCCAAGCCGAATTCCGGACACGACGACCTCCCGCCCGGAGTCGCAGCCCTGGCAGAGAAACTCTCCCTTCCCGCCAACCCGTCCAAGCACCCGAACTATTACCGTCTCAAGGACGAAACCCGCCGCCTGCTGGAAGCCCGGGATTGGGGTTCCGCAAAAGTTCCCCTGCGCGAGCTCGTCAGGCTCTATCCCGGTGAATCCGGATCCGACTCCGCCAACGCCCTGCTCGCCCAGGTCCACCGTTCGCTGGGTGAAACCGACGACGAACGCGCGGCCCTCGAGCGATGGGCATCCCTCGACGACGCAGCCCCCGATGCCTACGCGCGGTTGATGGAACTCTCCGCCGCGGCGAACCGCTGGCCCGATGTCCGGCTCAACGCCGATCGCTATCTCGCGGTCAATCCACTGGTACCGACACCGCATCGGTACCTCGCCCGCGCCAACGAGGCCGCCGGCCAACGGCCCGCCGCCATCCGCAGCTACGAGTCCCTGCTCCAACTCGATCCCCCCAATCCACCGGAGATACATTACGAATTGGCCCGCCTCATCGGGACCAACGACGTCACCTCCGCCAGGCACCACTTGTTCGAGGCCCTCCAGGACGCCCCGCGACACCGTGCCGCCCTGAACCTGCTCCTCCAACTCCAACCCGCCGATCGCTGATCACGGATCACGGATTACCGGACACGGTCCACCGACGTCACCTCACTCGTTTCCGTTCCCAGGTCATGTCCCCACGCATCACCCTGCCCCTCCTCCTGACCGTCCTGGCGGCCGGGGACGTGTCTGCGCAGCGGCGCGGAGTACGGGGCGGGTTCGGTGAGAGTTTCGTACCCGAGTCGGCACGCACGGCGCGGGATGTGGCGAATCACAGCACCGAGACGCCGACGTGGAGCAGCCCCGCCGGTTTCGAGCAGGATACCTTCACCTTCGCGAGGATTCGCTATACCCACAATGGCTTCGGCGGTCGGGGCAACTGGGCCACCGACACACCGGACAGCGACCTGAACCTCTCCTACCGACTGCAGCAACTCACTTCGATCCGGGCCGATCCCAACGGTCGGTATCTTCATCTCACCGATCCCGAACTGCATTCCTATCCCTTCATCTACATCGTCGAGCCCGGCGCATTGTCCTTCTCCCTGGAGGAAGCCCAGGCCCTGAAAGCCTACCTCCTCAACGGCGGCTTCCTGATGCTCGACGATTTCTGGGGCGAACGTGAATGGGACACGGCGGCAAGCTGCCTGCGGAAGGTTTTCCAGGACCGCGAGTTCGTCGAGTTGCCACTCTCGCACGAACTGTACCGGCGGCCCTTCGATATCCAGTCCAAGGGCCAGGTCCCGAACTTCTGGCTGGGCACCCGGAGCGAGTGGACGGGTGTCACCTGGGAACGCGACGATGCCAGGGTCGTCCATCACCGTGCGATCTTCGACGATCACCAGCGCATCATGGTCCTGGCCACGCACAACACCGACAACGGTGACGGCTGGGAGCGCGAGGGTGAAAACCACTATTTCTTCGAGCATTTTTCCGAAAAGATATCGTATCCGCTCGGCATCAACATCGTGTTCTACGTCATGACCCACTGATGAGCGCCAACATTCCCCCAATCATGTCCGGCCCCGACTCCCTTCCGGCCGCCAACCCGCCGCCGGGAGCCGACGCCGATCGGGCCACCGTCGAGCGCCTGATCGCCGCCCGCAGCCGGATCGAGGCCGAACTCGCCAAGGCCATCGTCGGCCAGCGCGAAATCATCGAGCAGATCCTCATCGCCCTCGTCGCCGGCGGCCACTGCCTCATCACCGGCGCCCCGGGACTCGCCAAGACGCTCCTCGTCAAGTCGATCGCCCAGGTCTTCCACCTGAAGTTCCAGCGCATCCAGTTCACGCCCGACCTGATGCCCGCCGATATCACCGGCACCGAAATTCTCCAGGACAGCGCCGGCGAACGCCGCATGGTCTTCGTCCCCGGCCCGGTCTTCGCCAACATGATCCTCGCCGACGAGATCAACCGCACGCCGCCCAAGACCCAGGCAGCCTTGCTCGAGGCGATGCAGGAACATCAGGTCACCGCCGCTGGCATCCGGCACGTCCTGGCCCCGCCATTCTTCGTCCTGGCCACCCAGAACCCGATCGAGATGGAGGGCACCTACCCGCTGCCCGAGGCGCAACTCGACCGCTTCATGTTCAACGTGGTCATGGACTACCTCCCCGAAAAGGACGAGGTCGAGGTCATCATCCGGACCACCGGCCGCCCCGGCGCCACCATCGAACCGCTGTTCACCGGCGAGGACGTGCTCCGCTTCCACGAGATCGTGAGACAGGTGCCTGTCGCCGAGGAACTGGTCCGCTATGCAGTCCAACTCGCCGCCGCATCGCGGCCGCGCCAGGTTGACGCGCCGAAATTCGTGCAGGAATGGGTCACCTGGGGCGCCGGCACCCGCGCCGCCCAGTTCCTCATCCTCGGAGCCAAGTCCCGCGCCCTGCTCCAGGGCCGCGCCCACGTCACCCTCGACGACATCCGCAAGCTCGCGTTCCCCGTCCTGCGCCATCGCATCCTCCTCAACTACCGCGCCGAGGCCGAGGGAGCGCGCATCGAGGACATCATCGCAAGGCTGCTCGAAGCCGTGAAACCGCCGCTCCAGGCCTGACCCCATCCGTCATCCGACCCGCGCCGTGAGCGACGCCCCAGACAACCTCCGCCAATCGCGCAGCACCCTTGTCCATCCCAAGGCGCTGATGAGCATCCGCAGCCTGGAACTGCGCGCCCGCGTCGTCGTGGAAGGCTTCTGGAGCGGACTTCATCGCAGCCCGCACCATGGATTCTCGGTCGAGTTCACCGAGTACCGCCAGTACTCGCCCGGCGACGACCCGCGCTATCTCGACTGGCGGGCGTTTGGCCGGACCGACCGTCATTACATCAAGAAGTTCGAGGATGAGACGAACCTGCGTTGCCAATTGGTGGTGGACCAGAGCCGTTCGATGGCCTTCGCCTCCTCCGACGCCGTACCCACCAAGGCCGAATACGCCGCCACGCTCGCGGCCACGCTCGCCTGGTTCCTCCACCTCCAGGGAGATGCCACGGGTCTCTTCGCTTTTGACGACCGGTTGCGCGACTACCTTCCCGCCCGCCATCGCCCCGGCCATCTGCGGCAACTGATGATGGCGCTTGAAAAAGCCCCCGGCGGCCCCGCAACCGACATCGCGACGCCCCTCGAGACGTTGGCCGGACTGATCCGTAAACGCGGCTGGATCGTCGTGATGTCGGACTTCCTCGCACCGCTGGACCGCCTCGATCCCGCACTCTCCGCGCTCGCGGCGTCCGGCCACGAACTGGCGGTGTTCCAAATTCTTGACCCCGCGGAAGTCACGTTTCCCTTCCAGGAACCCGCGTGGTTTGAGGACTTGGAATCCGGTCGCACGCTGTTCATCGACCCGCAGGCCGCCCGCGCGGCCTACCAGAAACGGTTGGAGGCCCATTCCACGGCGCTCCGTTCCACCTGCGAACGACTCGGCATCTCCTGTCACCAGGTCCAGACAAGCCAACCCCTCGACCTCGTCCTGCTCGAATTCGTCCGCGGACACGGCCGACGCGGCCGCGCGATTCGCCACGCCCGACCCGGCGCAGGGAGGGTCTCCAGGTGAACTTCCTGGCCCCACTGTTTCTCGCGGGCGCCGCGGCCATCGCCGCGCCGGTGATTTTCCACCTGATCCGGCGGAGCACGCGGCAGCGAACCCTGTTCAGTTCGCTCCTGTTCCTGCAGGCCTCCCCGCCGCGCATGCGCCGCCGCAGCCGGCTCGAGGACCTGCTGTTGCTGTTGCTGCGCTGCATCGTGTTGCTGCTTCTCGCGATCGGATTCGCCCGTCCCTTCCTCCGAAATCCCATCGCTGCAGCCGCCCCTTCGGCTCCCGCCCAGCGCATCCTCCTGCTCGTCGACGTCAGCGCCAGCATGCGCCGCGCCGGCCTCTGGGACGCCGCCATGGCCCGCGCCGAAAAGACCGCCCTCGAACTCTCCACGGACGACCGGCTGGCCCTGGCGACGTTCGACCGCGAATCGCAATCGCTCATCTCCTTCGACGCATGGACGGCGACACCTTCCGCCCAGCGCCCCGCACTCGTCGCGTCGCGCCTCCGGGAAACCGGCCCCGGATGGTCTTCCACGCATCTGGGACGAGCCCTCGTCAATGCTGCGGAATCCCTGGTTGAACGTGCCGACGACCCGCCTTCGCTGGTCCGACGCATCGTGCTGATCTCGGACCTGCAGGAGGGGAGCCAGCTCGACACCCTGCAATCCTACGACTGGCCCAAGGGCGTCAGCCTCCACGTCGAGCGCGTCGAGACGGCTTCGCGTCAGGGCAATGCGGGCCTGGCACTCCTCGACGAACCGCCGCCTTCCGCCAGCGCCACCAACACAACCGTGCGTGTCCGCATCACCACAACCCGTGACGCCACCGCCAATCGCCTCGAGGTCGGCTGGGGCACCGGCGATGGATCGGGATTCGCAAGCCCGGCCAGCGAACTGCATCTCCCGCCAGGGGCAAACCATTCCCTCTCCCTCGTGGTACCCAGGGACTCGGCACCCGATCGCATCCTCCTGCGCGGCGACACGGAAACCTTCGACAACACCGTCTTCCTCGTCCCAAGCGCAAACCTCGCCACGCGGATCCTGTTCCTTGGAGACGACCCCGGCGACGATCCCAAACAACCCCTGTATTTCCTCCGCCGCGTCTTCCCGGGAACCAACGCCAGCGGCTTCATGGTGACCCCACGCAAGGCAGCGGATGCCTTCTCCGATGACGACTCACACGCGGCACTCGCAATCGCCACCGGCGGACTGCCCGACAAACAAGCGGGCTCGCTGCACGAGTTTGTGGACAGCGGAGGCACCGCCCTCTTCGCCCCGCGCACCGCCGACACCGCCGCCAGTGCCACGCTGG
>CAIMTB010000200.1 GCA_903844265.1 uncultured Verrucomicrobiota bacterium | reverse complement strand
ATGTGAAATCGGAGTCCGTGATGCCGCTTCTCGAACGGTATTTTGGACGGATTCCGGCGGGCGACCAACCGGTGCCTGAGGTGGTGACGTGGGAGCCTGCATCCGTGGCCGAGAAACGGATGAACGCCGAGGCAGAGACGAACCCGCAGGTCGACATCCTCTTCCACACCGTGCCCTTTCGGCATCGGGATTCCTATGCGCTCGAGGTCCTCCAGCAATTGCTGGTGAACCGCACGGGGCGGCTCCACAAGGGGCTCGTGCTGGGACGCCAGGTCGCGACGGAAACCTACGCGCGGGTGGACCACCGGAAGTGGGCGGGCGCCTTCAACCTCGGCGGTGAGGTCCGTGAAGGAAAGACGCCGGCCGAGTTGGAGGAGGCGATCTACGCCGAACTCGAACGGCTCAAGCAGGAGGACCTGCCTCCGCTCGAGCTGCAGAAGGTGAAGAACAATTTCGCCGCGGATGACTACCGCAAGCTCAGGAGCAACACCGGGATCCTGCATCGAATGCTCCAGTTCGAGGGCTCCGGGGATTGGCGCGAGATCAACGAAGCGGGGGCGCGCCTGCAGGCGGTGACGGCCGAGGACGTCCGGCGCGTCGCGAAGACGTATTTCTCGAAGGAAAATCGGGCCGTCGCCACCTACACGCGGAAGGCCGGCCCGGGTCCGGCAGGCGCCGTCGATCCCTTCCCATCCCTCTCCATCCCATGATGCGAACCTTAATCGCCTTGTTCCCGGTGGTCGCGCTCGTGATCCCGCTCGCGAACGCCGCCGGCATCCCGGATCGCCCGGAGAAATTATCCTTCCCGCCCCTGGTCTATGAGCCGCCTGATCCCGCGGCCTACCGGGTCGAGTTGAAGACGGGCCCGGTCGCCTATGTGGTCGAGGACCGCGAACTTCCCCTGGTCAGTCTCACGGTGCTGATCCGCACGGGGCAGTACGTCGAGCCGGAAGGGAAGGTGGGGCTTTCGGGTCTTGCGGGAAGCCTGATGGTGCGCGGCGGGACAGCCTCGAAGACTGCCGAGGAACTCGAGGAGCGGCTCGACTTCCTGGCGGCGAAGCTGGGTTCGGGCATCCGGGAAACCGAGGGCACGGTGAGCCTGAACCTGTTGTCGAAGGATCTCGACGAGGGTCTGGCCGTCCTGAGGGAGGTGCTCTCCGCACCCCGTTTCCAGGAGGACAAGGTCCGGCTCTACAAGGACCAGACCGTCCAGGCGCTGAAGCAGCGGAACGATGACTCGAGCGACATCGAGTCGCGTGAACTCGACAGCCTGACCCACGGGACGAACTTCTGGGCGGCGCGCCAGCCCACTGGCGCCTCGATCGAGGGGATCACCCGGGACGATCTGCTCCAGTTCCACAGGCGCTGGGTTCATCCGCGGAACTTCGTGGTCGCGGCGAGCGGTGATTTCAATCGGCAGGACATGGTGGCGCGGTTGGAGAAGCTTTTCGGCGGGTGGCCCTATCCTGGCGAGACTCCGCCGGCCATGCCGACCAACTCGGCCCTCGCCGCTGCGGGCGTGTATTTCGCGGACAAGGATGTGAACCAGGGCCGGGTAAGCATGAATCTTCCGGGCCTGAAGCGTGAGGATCCTGACTATTTCCCGGTGGTCGTGATGAATGACATCCTGGGCGGTGGAGGTTTCACCTCGCGGATCATGAGCCGGGTGCGATCGGACGAAGGATTGGCCTATGACGCGCATTCGAGGTTCCCGGGGGGCGTGTATTACAGGTCGGTGTTCACGGCTGGATTTCAATCGAAATCCAGGACCGTCGCGTATGCCGCATCGATCGTGGTCGAGGAGATGAAGCGTATGGCTGCGGAGAAGGTGACCGAGGAGGATTTGAACACGGCGAAGCGTTCCTTCATCGATCCGTTCCCGCGTGCCTTCGCCACCAAGGCGGATGTCGCAAGCCGCTTCGCGAAGGATGAATTCGACGGCCGACATGCCCGGGACCCGCACTATTACCGGGACTATCGGAAGCGGATCGACGCCGTGACGCGGGAGGATGTGCAGCGGGTGGCCATCAGGTGGCTGGACCCGGCGCGCCTCGTGGTTCTCGTGGTCGGGAAGAAGGAGGACATATTGAAAGGGCATCCGGACCATGCGGCGAAGCTGTCGGATCTGGCCGGCGGGCGGCTGGTCGAATTGCCGAAGCGCGATCCTGTGACCTTGGAGGTGCTGTCAGGCTCACGGTGAGAACCCGACGGATTTGACGGAATAGGAATAATGGCGCGCGTCAATTGCAACGCCCTGAAGGTGGGCATGATGGTCACGGCGGATGTCTGCAACGCCGAGGGCATGTTCCTGTTTCCAGCCGGCACCCAACTCACGGATCGCCACCTCACGATCCTCGGTTCCTGGGGTGTGTTGGACGTGGACGTGGATGCGCCGGAGGGGATGACCACGACGGATCCGCTGGTGCAGATTGCGCCCGAGGAATTGTCGAGACTGACAGGGGATTTGAAGGCGCGCTTTCTCAGCCTCGACGAGGGGGATCCGGTCGCGATGGAGGTTTTCCGGGTGATGCTGAAGCGGGAAGCCGGGCCGATGGTGGGGCGAAAAACGGCATGATCATCCCAGGAATCAACGCGCTGGTGAGTTCGCTCCCCGAGGCGCTCGGGTCCTACGCTCCCACGATCCATGAGATCGAGGTCGCACTGCTTTCGCCCCAGTGCAGCCTCTCGAGCGTTGCCGCCGCGATCGAGAAGGACCCCGATTTCACGGCCCGCCTGCTGCGCCTGGCAAACAGCGGATTCTACGGGTTCCCTCACCGTGTCGCGACCGTGACCGAGGCGCTCAGCCTGATCGGCATCCTCCAGGTCCACGGCCTCGTCGTTTCGACAAGCATCGTGGAACGGTTCGCGGGTGTGGATGCCGATTTCGTGGACATGCGCGAATTTTGGCGGCACAGCCTGGCCTGCGGCATCGCGGCGCGTGACATCGCCCAGTTGCGGAAGATGAGGGATCCCGACAAGTACTTCGTCGCCGGCCTGCTTCACGACGTCGGACGCTTGGCGCTGCTGTCGTGCGCGCCGAGGATCACCCGGCTGGTTCTCGACCGCCAAAAAGTGTCTGGCAGCTCCCTGCTGGCGGCCGAAAAAGAGGTGCTGGGGTACGATCACGCCGACATTGGAGGGGTGCTCATGAAGCATTGGGGTTTTCCTCCGCGCCTGGTCGATGCCGTGGCTGATCATCATCGTCCGCTCGGCAGCCTCGGCTCGAAGGAGAATGCCTCGGTCGTGCATGTCGCCGACCACCTGGTGAATGCCATGCGCCTGGGGACCTCCGGCGAAAAAAAGGTGCCGCGGTTGGTACCGGGGGCGTGGGAGGCTCTCGAGTTCGAGATGGATGCGGTTCAACGCCTTGTCGTCGGCATCGACTCCCAGATCGATGCGGTGGAAGGTGCCTTTTTCCTGCGGGAGGACGAACCTATTTCCCATGCCTGAACCGGTCGACGACATGTATCCCGATCTCCTCCGGACCGGCCTCGACCGGCTGGAGAAATTGGGAGTTGGCCGCGAACTGCTCCCCCTCTTCGCAGCCCTCGACTACTTTCGTCGGGACCTGCAATCACGTCAGGGCGTGGAGGGTATCCTCGACGTCACGCTTCAGTACCTCCGCGGACTGGACCTCTTCCAGACCCTGGCTCTCTATCGGGTGAACCCTGAAGACAGAGGCTTTGATCTCGCGTTGTGCAGTCCTGAGGCTGACCGCGATCGGATCGAATCCACGGTGCAGGCCCAGATCCAGTCCGGCCGTTTTGCGGTTGCGCTGCGGGAGGCGTCGGCGCTGACCTTCTTCGACGACGGACCTGGTGACGGTTGTGCACGCGGCGTGCTTCATCGGCTCGCGGTTCCCGGAGAGGTCCTGGGGATGTTCTGTGGCATCCTGCGCCAGGAATTGCCGCCCACCAACGAGATCGCCTTCTCCCTCCTCTCGCTCCTGTTGGGAGCTTCAAGCGACGCCCAGGCAACCGCCTGTGAAAGCGCCAAACTCTCATCGCAGATCAGCACCCTCAGCGATCTCATCCCGATCTGCGCCTGGTGCCGGCGCATCCGCGGTGACCGGGGCTATTGGGAAAAGGTCGAGGGCTTCATCCGTAATCAACTGGCCACCCCGCTGAGTCACGGTATCTGTCCGGACTGCCAGTATCAGCTCCTGTCCGGTCTCGGGAGTTCCAGTGGCACGCCGCCGCCAAGGCTTCGGAACTGAGTCCGCGCGGGCCGGAATCTTCTCCGCTGCGCCCGCATTGCGCCGGGGCGCGTCACGCAAAGTCGTAGATCACGACCTTCTTGCAGACCTTCTTGAACACCTTCTCGACGAACTCCACGTGCTCGGGGTGAGTCTGGTAGATGTCCTGCGCCCCCTTGTCGGTGAACACGACGTTGAGTCCGACCTGATAGCTTTGGTCGACGACCGGACGATGGCTGGGAACCATCTTGCCGACGTGGAAGAAGACGACGCCGGGGATGTTCCGGAGGTACTGCTCCGCGCCGGCAACAAGCTCGTCCGCAGCGTTCGGTTGGGCCGGGTCGGTCCAGAACATGACGACATGGGAGAACCGGGATGGATCGACAGAGGGTGTGGGATCGCTCATGAGCGGCGCGTACTATCTTAGGTTCCGTGGCCAGAGCAAGCGGAAGGCGGAGCACAAAGGACCTGTCCCTCCATTGTGTGCCGACGGTACTTGGGGCATTCCGGCAGGTCTCGCGCCCCCCGCCCATGACCCGCGACACCGGAAACTGTGCAGTTGCCAGCGAGGATCTGGCTCGCTGACATCGGGCATGGCCTTGCCCGGTATTGCCCGTGTGGTCGGTGCGGCTGTCTGCCTCTTTTTCGCGGCCGGCGCTCCGGGAGCCGAGCTGTGGCTCTATGTCTCCGAGAATCTCCAGGTGTCGGACCGGGTTGAGAGGTTGGAGAAGCTCTTCGTCCGCGCGAAGCAGGCGGGTTACACCCATGTCCTGTTGTCGGATTCCAAGTTTTCCCGCCTGGGTGCGGTGCCAGATGTCTATTTCAAGAACGTGGCCCGTGTCCGGGACTCAGCCCGTGGCAATCATCTCGAGTTGGTGCCCGCCGTGTTTCCGGTGGGTTACTCGAATGACCTGCTTTGGAATGATCCCGACCTCGCCGAAGGCCCGCCCGTTCGCGGGGCGCGGTTCGTGGTGCGCGGCGGTGTTGCGCGGCTCGAGTCCGAGGCTGCGCCGCGGCTCCGTGGCGGTGACTTCTCGGATCTCAAAGCATGGGATTGGAAAGATGACACGATCCGGTCCGAGGACGGGGCGGTGGTCATCCGGGACCCCCGCGGTGCCAACGCCAGGATCGTGCAGCGCGTGAAGTTGCTGCCCTGGCGCCAGTATCATTTCTCCGTCCGGGTCAGAACCCGCGATTTCCGCGGCCAGCCCGAGGTGAAGGTCCTTGCCGCCGATGGCGGACGCGCCCTGAATTTCGATCATCTCGGGGTCGCGCAGACCCAGGAATGGCGCACCCACCATGTCGTCTTCAATTCCCTTCAGTACACCCAGGTGGGCGTGTATCTCGGGGCATGGGGTGCTGACTCGGGCGAACTCCGATTCGACGACGCGATGTTGGAGGAAGTGGGGCTGTTGAACCTGGTGCGACGCGATGGAGCCCCATTGCTGGTTCGCTCGCCGGATGGCCGTGAGTTGAAGGAGGGCATGGACTTCGAGCCCGTTCGTGACCCCCGGATGGGGCATGTGCAATGGCCCGGTGACTACGACGTCCACCATGAGTCTCCCGTCATCCGGATGCGCGGCGAATGGCCCGAGAATACGGAGTTGCGGGTGAGTTATCAGCATGTCGCGAGCATCTACGACGGCCAGGTCATGATGGACATCGCGGAGCCGAAATCCGGGCTGTTGCTGAGGGACCAGGCGCGGCGCGTGCATGAGATCTTCCGGGCTCCGGGCTATTTCATGTCGCACGACGAGATACGCGTGCTGGGATGGAGCGATGCGTTCCGGAGGGCGGGACGCACGCCGGGGCAACTTGTTGGCGACAACGCCCGGTTGTGCGTGGGCTATCTCCACGAGTTGGCCCCCGGAGCCCGTGTGTATTCGTGGAGTGATATGTTCGATCCACACCACAATGCGGTCCCTGGTCCCTACTATCTCGTCAATGGGAGCCTCTCCGGCTCCTGGGAGGGACTGGATCCATCGGTGATCGTGATGAACTGGAACCACGGGAAGCGTGACGAGAGCCTGAGATTCTTCTCGGAACGGGGACATCGGCAGTTGATCGCCGGTTACTACGACAACCCGATGGAGGAGCTCGATCAGTGGCTGGTTTCGGCGCGTGGTGTGAAGGGTGTGCTGGGGTATATGTACACCACCTGGCGCGCGGATTTCGACAAGCTGGAGGCCTTTGCAAAGCGGGTTCGGGAGGGGGGCGGGAAGTGAGTCTCGGGTCCAGGGCGTGTCGCTGTGCTCATAGGCTGGCATCCAGTCCCGCGCGCTTGACGGGACAGGGCGCGTGCGGCAGAAAGAGGTCATCAGCCGTTGTCAGAACCCGGGATAGAATGGGAATTCCGTGGCCTTGGGAGGGGGTCCTCTGAGGATGTCGACGGAATGATCCCGGGGTGACGAAGGTGACATCAAGGAGGTGGCCGGTGACTCTTTTGGAACTCAGAAAATGGATACCGCGCGTCGGATGGATCGCGATTGCGTTGATGACCGGACCTGGCTCCGGGGTGGCGGCCGGCCTGCCCACGTCGCAACCCAAAGTGCTGACCATCATCCGGGAGCACGTGAAGGTCGGGCGCTCCGGCCTCCACAGCAAGTTTGAGGCGGGCTATCCAGCAGCCCTCGAGAAGGCCAAGTCACCGGACTACTATCTCGCGCTGGTCTCGATGACCGGTCCCAGCGAGGCGTGGTATGTCACACCCCAGGAATCCTTCGCGGCGATCGGCGCGGCGATCAAACGGGACGACAAGGATCCGGTCCTTTCCGCGGAGATGAGTCGCCTGGATCTTGCGGATGCCGAGAACATCCATGCTCTGGAAGTGATCCGACTCAGGTCCCGGCCGGACCTGGGTGCGGGCAGCTTTCCGGACGTCGGGAAGGCCCGATATTTCGCGATATCGACTTACCGGGTGAAGCTTGGTCAGGAGGGTTTGTTCGAGCAGATGGGGAAGGCCTACGCAGCGGCGCTCCTCCGGGTTGCCCCGAAGAGCAGTTACAGGGTGTACGAGGTTCTCGCCGGGATGCCAGGTTCGACCTACCTCACGTTCCGATCGGCTGAGAGTTATGGGGAACTGGACCAGTGGGGGCCGGATGGAGAGGCGCAGTTCAAGCAGGCGACTCCCGACGAGATGGCTGTCTTCACCAGGCTGGGTGAGGCCGTGGAGCGCTTGGAGAGCAATCACTTCCGGGTCGACCCCGAGCAGAGTTATGTTCCGAAGGAGTTGCGGCAGAAGGACTCTGAGTTCTGGCTTTCCAAGTAAGGAGCCAAGTCAGTTCCCCTGGGAAACCCCTCCAAGATAGGCGTACGGAGCGGGATCATGAACCGGGGCAGTTGGTAGGGCGCGCACTCCGCTGCGCGCCGGCCCTGTAAGGCTTACCATCAGGTAGCCTCGGCAGGGCGGCGGGCAAGGGACTGCCCGCCCTACCTTTGCGGATCATGGTTAGTGAACCAACGCCGGAAGCCACGGTTGTGGCCTCCGGCGTCATGCAGACTTGGGGCAGTCCCTTCGCCGGGCATGGATCGGACCCGAGACTCGGGATCCAATGCCCTGGCGTTACCGTCCCTTCGGCAGGGCGCTGAGGCCGGCGTACACCGCGCCGTGCCCGAGCGCCTGCTCGATGCGCAGAAGCTGGTTGTACTTCGCGAGGCGGTCGGAGCGGCTGAGCGATCCGGTCTTGATCTGGCCGCAGTTCGTGGCCACCGCGATGTCCGCGATGGTGGAGTCTTCTGTCTCGCCGGAGCGATGGCTGAGGACGGCCTTGTAGCCGTGGAACTGGGCGAGTTGGACGGCGTCGAGGGTCTCGGTGAGGGACCCGATCTGGTTGACCTTGACGAGGATCGAGTTGGCTGTGCCGGTGTCGATGCCCTTCTGGAGGAACTTGACGTTCGTGACGAACAGATCGTCGCCGACAAGCTGGACCTTCGAGCCGAGCTTCTCGGTGAGAAGCTTCCAGTTCTTCCAGTCGCCCTCGGCGCAGCCGTCCTCGATGCTGACGATCGGGTACTCCGAGCAGAGCTTGACGTAGAACTCGACCAGCTCGGCACCTGAGAGCGTCTTGCCGCTGCTCTTCTTGAAGGTGTAGGTACCGTCCTTGTTGTAGAACTCACTGCTGGCGACATCGAGGGCGAGGAAGATTTCCTTGCCGAGCTTGTACCCGGCGTCCTTGGTCGCCTGGGCAATCGCGTCGAGCGCGCCTTCTGTGCTCTCAAGTTTCGGTGCAAAGCCACCCTCGTCGCCGACGGCGGTGCTGAGGCCCTTCTTCTTCAGGACGGACTTGAGGGCGTGGAAGATCTCGGTGATGGCGCGAAGGCCTTCGCTGAAGGTGGGCAGGCCGTGGGGCATCACCATGAATTCCTGGAAATCAATCGGGGCGTCGGAGTGCGCTCCGCCATTGATGACGTTCGCCATCGGGACGGGGAGCACCTTGGCGTTCGGCCCGCCGAGGTACTTGAACAGCGGCTGTCCGAGGGCGTTGGCCGCTGCCTTCGCGTTGGCCAGCGAGACCGCGAGAATCGCATTCGCCCCGAGCTTCGACTTCGTCTCCGTGCCGTCCAGCGCGATCATTGCGTGGTCGACTGCGATCTGATCCAGGGCGTCGAGCCCTTCGATGACAGGCGCGATCTTGTCGAGGACGTTCTTGACCGCCTTCTGGACGCCTTTGCCGAGGAAGCGCTTCTTGTCGCCGTCCCGCAATTCGATGGCCTCGTGCTCGCCGGTCGAGGCGCCCGAGGGGACCGCGGCGCGGCCGACCGTGCCGTCGACGAGGATCACGTCGACCTCGACGGTGGGGTTGCCGCGGGAGTCGAGGATTTCGCGGGCCTGGATTTCGGAGATGGTGATCATGACTGGGTTCCGGATTTCAATGTTCAGTATCGGTGTCGATCGCCGCACGCGCCCGGCCGTGAAGGACCGGGTGACGGCGGCGGTTCAGAACCCGCCGGACCGCCGGCGGGCGCGGGGAGAATATGGGCGGCGAGGGGGGCGTCAAGGAACCGGAAGGCGGGCCGTCTTGAGATTCGGACCCTGTCCCCGCCCCTCAGCCCGCTCGATTCCCGACGAGGACGAGATAGACCACGAACTCCTGGCAACCATCGAGGTTGAGCAGGCGGTTCATGTCGTCGTCGAAGAATCCGCCGATCGGCAATGCTCCGAGGCCGAGGCCTTCGGCGGCGAGAAGGAGGTTTTGGGCGATGTGCCCGGCCTCGAGGAGGGCGAAGCGGTAGGCGCGCTGCCCGTATTTGAAACTGCTTCGGGGCAGGACCACGGAGAGGGCGATGCAGAAGGCTGCATTTTCTATCTCAACCTTCAGATTGCTGGCACCAATGAGCTTGGATCGGCAGTCCCCGGGGGCCGCCAATTCGAGGCGATGCCTCAGGGCGTTGTAGAAATAGGCCCCCGGTGGAAGGTCATCGACGTCGAACGCTAGGCAGAATGTCTCGATGGGATAGAGCCCGCCGCCCGAGGGCGCTGTCCGGAGGCGGAATTCGGCGCCGTCCTCACCTGACTGACGGGCCGCGATGCCGTCTCCAAGCGACAGGACTGCGGCGAGTTCCTGAAGCCGGCAGGGAGTTCCCGCGAAGTGATGGTGGGAACGACGGCGCTGCAGGATATCCTCGAGGGATCGCGTCACGTTACCCCACCCGGAAGGAAGCTCGACCGTGGGGCAGCCGGGGTAGCTTCGGAAAGGGCGGGAGATGACGCTGCGGATATGAGGGGATGAATTGACCGTCGCAATCCGCTGGAACAGTTCCTCGTTGCCGGGGCCCAGCTTGGAATTCTCATGGTAGACCTCCATCGGGGAGAACAGTTCCTCCTCGGTGGGGTTCCCGATGCTGAAGGGCTTGGGTTTCATCAGAATCGAGATCAGGGATAGGGATGGGGCTGCCGGTTTCGATCCTCGAAAGGCATCGGAGCCGATCTCAGGCCCAGGCGGACCGGGACGTCCTGCCAGCGCGCACCTCCCAGGAATTGCATGGCATGATCCCCTTCGAGGGCTTCGCATTCCGGAATGATCACCTTGATCACGGAAAGGCCGCAGGCCTCGGCGTCGATGGAGGTCATGTCCACGGCAATCGGGTCCAGACCCAGCGTGGCGAGTTGGGTGACGGCTTCGTGCAGGGTCGACTCCGCATCTCCGCCGTCCTGAGAAACAAGATCCGACAGGCGCCGGACTGCCTTGTGGTCGAAGAGGAAGTCAAAGGCGTGAGGCTGGTCGCCGAAGACATACAACTCCATGCGGGACTCGAAGGAGGTGATCGCCGCGAAATCGTTGGCCACGGATATCTCCCGGGACCGGACGTGGTTGGCCCACTGGAATCCCTGGGCGAGTTCGATGAGTGTCTTGAGCACCCCCTGAGCCGGATCGGGATGGCAGGCGCCGCCGACGAGAATCCGTGTCGGGGAGTGGCGGGTATCCTTCAGCACGCCGAAGAAGGAGTGGAAAGGCAGGTCGAGGGTGGTCTCGAAGATCGAGTATTCGAGGCCGGGGCGGTCGAACCTGGCCTTGTAGATGGCGTGGATTGGACTGGAGGGATCTATCTCGATGCGCGCGCAGGGAAGCGAGCCGCGCCATCGGATGATGAAGGCGTCCCGCTCGATGACTTCGCACAGTCCCTTGAGTGTCGCCTCGATCGGTGAGCGGGCGCAGGCGATGCCGGTGGAGGTTGCGGGGCCGATGAGACTTGAGTCGTCGACCCTGTAGTGACTCGCGTCGGATGCCAGGTAGGTCAGGCAGGCCGGGACATGACAACCATCCCCCCCGGCGATCCGTCGTCCCCTGGTCCACACGATGCGGAGGTCATCGGTGAATTGCGGGACCGAGAGTGCAGGAAACTGGGTGGGATGAAACAAGGCCCAGCGCTGAGGGCCGGTGGCGGGGATGTTCTTCCGAAGCAATTCCGCATACGAACCCACAATCAGTTCCTCGGTGGGTACGATGGCCGCGCAGTAGCGTTCGACGGTTTCACCCGAGGCAGCCCAGAAAGCGTGCTCATAAGTCAGACCTGCGCCGCTGCCGACGATCCGATTCTCGGAGGGCGCGAAACCCAGGACGGCGAGGTCGGCGCTCTGTGCGGCGACGATGAAGACGTCGGGGTCCGTGGGGTCGCATTCCCGTTCTCCGAGGAAGGCGACGATGCCGGTGAGGGGATCGTAGACCAGGTTTTCCGGGGGCATCGAGGCTGGGTTTTCGTCAAGGGTCATCGGGTGATCCCGGGGCATGGAAACATCGGCCGAGTTACTCCTCCCAGATCCTGCGCGGGGGCGTTCGTTTATGGATACCGCAGGCGGGGCAGCGGGGGAGCTTGAGGATGGGATGGACGCTCACGGAGCCGTCGAAGAGGCCGAGGCGCCAGAGTTTGCCTCGGCTGACGGGAAATGCGGCGCGGGTCACGATCTTGACGATCTCGAGGGCGAGCAAGTGGACGCCGGACGAGAAATTGAGCGCCTGTGTTTCCGGGTGTGCCTCCGCGGTCGGCGCATTGTCAGGACCGGGCTTGGGTTCGGCGGCTTTGCGCCTGAGTTGGTAACAGACGTAACACGCGGTCCGGCCTGGAACGATCAGGGGTCCCAACTCGACGCTGAACGGGGTCTCGCGATAGGCGAGCAGGGACGATCCCGTGGACAGGGCGACGGAGTTGAGTT
>CAIMTB010000199.1 GCA_903844265.1 uncultured Verrucomicrobiota bacterium | reverse complement strand
GTGCTGTTCGCCGACGCCATCAGCGTCATCAACGATCTCGCCGCCGCCCAGAAACGCGGCCTCCTCAAGCGCCAGCTACGGACCTATCTCGCCCCTGAACTCTTGCTCCTGGACTAATGTTGAGTTCCCAAAAATGTTGAGTTGAGCGCCGTTTCTCCACGCCAGCGGCCTCGCCGCGATCTTTCAACTCAACATTATTGATGCGGTATTCCGGGTCGTCAGAGGGATGTCAGCCAGTCGATAAGGTTTTTGTCTTTGTGCCACTTAGTGGAACGGCGGCGTCCTTTGAGCAAAGGCTTCGCTTTTGCCAGGGCCTCGCGTTTGGCTTCCAGGTCGATGGCTGTGTACCTGTTGGTTGTGTTGATGCTGGCGTGTCCCATCCAATGGGCAATCGTGCTGAGGTCGACCCCGGATCGGAGTAGGTGGACGGCTGTGCTGTGGCGAACCGAGTGCGGATGGAGCCGCTTTCGCTCCAGAGATGGCTGCTGCGAAACTGCCTTCGCAACATACTTCTTCAGGATGAGACGAATGCCGAACCTGGATAGACGGTTTCCGCGGGCATTGCAAAATACGGGAGCCGATTGACTCGACGGCCCTTCGGATTGCTCGACGAGGCGCCGCAAGAGCGTCGCGGTCTCTGTCCAGATTGGGCAGGTTCTTTCTTTGCGTCCTTTGCCCCGGAGGAACACGCTGCACGGAGCGATCAACCGCAGATCGGCGATCTGCAGCCCAACAATTTCGCTGACCCGAGCGCCGGTGTTGAACATCAAACTCAGGAGCGCAACATCGCGATGGCCGCTGGCCACGTCTACGTTCACGGCCTTGATGACCGCTTGGACTTCATCAAAATCCAAGTGCTGGATCTCGCGACTGACGGTGCGTTTGAATGGGATGCTGAGAATGCGTTGAGCCTGCTCCAGGTGCTCCGGATGCTGCCCGCCCAGATAACGGAAGAAGCTGTGAATGGCGCTGAGCCGGACGTTACGAGTGCTGGCACAGTTGCGGCGGGTCGCTTCCAGATGCTGAAGGAACGCGGTAATTTTCTCGACGCTCAGATCCGCGACGGTCAGTTGGGAGGGATCTCCCTTCTTTCCAGCAGCGAACTGCAAGAGCAGTTTAAGGCTGTCGCGGTAGCTCTGGATGGTATGGGGGCTCAAGGCGCGCTGCCGTGGCACGTAATCCAGGAAGAAGCCCTTCAGCCCCGAGGCGAGTGACGAAACTTTTGGCGAGTTCACGCGAGACCTCCGTGGGTAAACAACGGGGCGAACCGCTGGTGGAACCGACGGCTGGCCGCTTGGCGAAGTTCCGGGGTGAGCTTCAAGTAGTAATGGGTGCTGACAGCGCTGACATGCCCGAGATAGGCGGCCAGATGCGGTAACTTGGCCTGAACATCTGCTCCCTGGGCGTACCACTGTTGGAGGACCAGAACGGCACAGCTGTGTCGCAGATCATGAAGCCGTGGCGGATGTCCCTGCTCGTTGAGCAACTTGGTGCTGACACAAACCTGATGCCACACGGTACCGAGGCTTTCGGCCGCATAAACTTCCGATGAAGGACGAGGGCTCCACATCAGAGGGGCGCTTGGTCCCATCGGCAGTCTCTTTTGCGAACGTTGCTGGAGGCATCGCTGCAGAGCGACGGTCACCGAGGGGGATAGCGGAACGAGACGCGACTTATGAAACTTGGAGCATCGGATGTGAAGCACCGTCTGCTCGGCTTGGATGTCTGCCAGGGTCAAGCGAAGGAGTTCACGTCGTCGCAAGCCGCAACAAAACAGCAAGAGCAAGCCGAGGTGGAATGTTTCGGCTCGGAGCGGGTTGCCAGCGGAAGGCGGCAGTTGGCGAACCGCGGCCAGTGCGCGGGCCATCTCGACGGCCGAGACTAGGCGCGGAGTCACCACCGGGGCGTTCTTGGGAAACGTCAGGCGATCGGGGATGAAGGTGCCAGGATGAGTCCTGGCATGGAACAAGAGAAAGTTGCGGACAATCCGGTGAAAGGAACGACTCCCTGTCGAGGTAAGACTGACGAGGGTTTTGGTCCAGTTGGAGAACATCTCGGCGCGTACTTGGCGGGCATGTGGATACCGCCGACGGACAAAGTTGTCCCAGTGACGCAAGACCGTAGCCTCCGCCGTATAACGACGCCCCAAGGCCCGCTTGAGATCCACATGCGCCTGCAGCGAAGAGGCAAATCGACTCTGGAAACGTGTCGGCAAATGATGACGGGCACGTGCGGGGCGGATCCGCGGGAGGGAATCCACCGCAACGAGTTTGACCGGGTGGCCCGAAGGTGTTGGCGGGACCGGAAGCGCGACCTGACGCAGTTCGTCCACATCCAAACGCAGGTAGACTGAGGTGCTCTCGATATCACGATGCCCCAAGGTATCCCCGATGGCCTTGATGCTGACCCCTTGCTGCATGAGTCGAGTAGCAAACGAGTGACGCAGCACTTGAGTTCCAGCGATCGGCAGGTTGAGCACGCTACATCGAAGTCGATGTTCCAGCACATCGTGAACCGAGGCGGGTTGCAAGGGAATGAACGGCGCTCGGACGCGCAGGAACAGTTGGCGGAGTGTACTCGTGGGGCGGGCGTGGCGGAGGTAATCAATGAGTACGTGGGCCGCTTCATCGGTGAGGGGCAATCGGAGCGTCTGGCGAGTCTTGGTTTGCCGAATGCGCAACACACGGGCTCGCCAGTCAATGTCGTCGAGGGTCAACCGAACCAACTCCCCGTTGCGCAAACCGTAGGCTGCTGCCAGGTAAAGGAGCGTGAAGTCTCGACGCCCGAACGGGTGGGAACGGTCGATCGATTGGAGAAACGATTGAATCTGGGGCCAGGGCAACGCTCGCGGCAATCGTTCTCCGCGATAAACCCGAGGCGTATCGATTTGTAGATGGAACGGTTTAGACAGCGCTTCCTGGGCGTGCTGCTCTTGCAGATAAGCCCGCAGCGTCGCGACAATATGCTGCATGCTGAAGCGGTTGTTCGTTCGCGCCGAAACCCGGAGAAACGTATGAATCTGGCGGATCTTAAGGCGTTGCAACACCGCGGGCTTCCCGTTGAATCGGATGTGCCGCAGGAATGCACGGAGTTGGCCGCTGTGGCCTGAGACCGTCGCCTCCGCGACACCCCGAGTCTCCCGAAGATAGGTTGCGAATCGGGCGATCTCGATTTCCACCTGGCAAGGCGGTAGCAAATCACCTTCCGGCACCAGGCGCCGCTCAGTCAGAAACCGCTTTAGCGCACGAACAACCCAACTGGCGGCCTTTCGCTTGGGCCGATAGTGATCGTGGGCAATCTGGAGCCTCTGCTGAGTCAATTGCTCCAAGGCAGTGATCTTTCGACGCCGAAGCCATCGAACCACTTCTGGAACTATATTCAGGTAGCCGCTGATGGTTCCCACTGCATAGCCTTGGTCTCGCTGCCACTGCACGAAGTCATCCAAGACGGATCCGAAGACTGGGAGAGATCGCCACCAGCTGAAGGCCCGGGGGCGAAGTTGAACGAGGAGAGATTTGGTTTCCATCGCCAAGAGGCGACAGTACCTCCCGGGCTCCCTGTCAATAATGTTGAGTTGAAAGACCTCGTCGAAGCCGCTGGCGTGGAGAAACGGCGCTCAACTCAACATTTTTGGGAACTCAACATTAGTCCAGTTATGTTGAGCTCAACATAACTGGACGAGATCGGATACCTTCCCATTGATCAGCACGGCGCCGATCTCCTCTTCCAGGTCATCAGCCAGCGTTACGAGCGTGGTTCTCTGGTCGTCACG
>CAIMTB010000198.1 GCA_903844265.1 uncultured Verrucomicrobiota bacterium | reverse complement strand
GTCACTCGGTACATGACGAGTGCGTGGCCTCGTGTGCGGCTGGCACGACAACCTCGAGGCGGCTCATCATCCGGATCGGCAAGGCCTTGTACCGCCGCGCGCCAGAGGTCAACACGGTGTTAAATGACGTCCCACCTAGGGATTGACTGCAAAAGGTAGCGGCGCCAGGGCGTGACCGAGAATCATGGTGGCATGAACCAGTTGAGCCTCGCGAACGGTTTCGAACGATCCACCAAGCGCACGCGCCGGCAGGTATTCCTCGAGGAGATGCTCGCCGTCGTCCCGTGGGACGCCCTTGTCGCCCGGATTGCCCCGTTCGCCCCGGCGGGGACCACGGGACGCCCGCCGTACCCGGTCCTGGTGCTGTTGCGGGTCCACTTCCTGCAGCAGTGGTTCGCGCTCGCCGACGAGGCCGTCGAGGAGGCGTTGCACGACATCCCCGTCTATCGGGCGTTTGCGGGCATCGACCCCGGCGCCACCGGCATCCCAGACGCCACCACCATCCTGCGCTTCCGCCACCTCCTTGAGCGCCATGACCTGGCCACTGCACTGCTCGACACGGTCAACGCACTGCTTGAGGCGCGTGGCCTGATGGTCCGCCAAGGCACGCTGGTCGATGCGACGATTGTCGCGGCCCCGAGCTCGACAAAGAACCGGACTGGCACGCGGGATCCGGAGATGCACCAGACCCGGAAGGGGAACCAGTGGTTCTTCGGCATGAAGGCGCATATCGGTGTCGATGCGGACTCCGGCCTCGTCCACACGGTGGTGGCGACGCCGGCCAACGTGCACGACCTGGCGGTGGCAGGTTCGCTGCTGCACGGTGACGAGGCGGTCGTCCACGGGGACTCGGGGTACCGGGGCATCGCCCGATGGTGCGACACCCCTGGTGTGGCGTGGATGGTGGCGATGCCACCGGGGAAGCGTCGCTTGCTGGCGCCAGGGTCGGCCGAGGCGGTGGCGGAACGGGCCAAGGCCTCGGTCCGCGCGAAGGTCGAGCATCCGTTCCGGGTCATCAAGCAGCAGTTCGGCCACATGAAGGCGCGATACCGGGGCCTGGCGAAGAACGGGTCGCACCTGGTGACGCTGTTTGCGCTCTCGAACCTCTGGATGGCACGGCGCACCCTGCTGGCGGGGTAGGCCGCCGCATGCCCGAATGCGCACCGGTCAGCACGCACCCGGGCCAGGAAGGCCTTCGGGAGGCCGGTTCCGGGGCGAAAACGGGGCTGGAGGAGCCACACGGGCAACGATCCCCGGTCACTTGCCTCGCACTGGACGCGAAACGCGCCTTGTGCAGCCCTTCCTTAGCCGAGTTCCTGATCCTGGCTAAGTTCCGCCTCCCAAGACCGACCCGTGGCTTGGGCCGCCCAATCAGCAAACTGGGCTGTTCGCATGATGGACAGGAATGCGGGACGCCAGTACTCGAAGTCGCCGTTGTCTTCGGCCTCCGCAGATATCGTGAACTGGATGTCCTTCAGGTACATCACCCGAAGCCACCGTCTCCACGTCAATCCCGCGCCGTCCCCGACAGGGTCGGCAACATATGAGTGCTCGAGCTCCAAATCGACCATCGCCCCAACTGAGTCGGCGATTGATCGCTCGATTTGCGCGGAAGCGATGGATCGGACCCCTGCCTCAAGCCCCTCCCTCAATATGATGGCGTCGTCGGGTTCCACGTTCGTCGGCAACCGCCGAGCTTCCACGGATACAACTGCACGACACGGCGCGAACGGCGGAGGCGTCAACTGGACCGGCACCCCGCCGGTTGCATTCCATT
>CAIMTB010000197.1 GCA_903844265.1 uncultured Verrucomicrobiota bacterium | reverse complement strand
CCGATCAAGTTCCTGCATCCGCTGAACATTTCACTCGTGGTGCTCTGCGGGTACGGCCTGCAGGCGTGGTGGTCGACGTGGTCCGAGAAGCCGCAGGTCCGGGAACCGGGCCTGGCCGAGAGCCTGGCAGCGGCATGGAACTCGAAGGCTGAGCCGGAGCGGCACTGGACGCGGATCATGTTGGCGGCATGCGGGGCGGCTCTGCTGGGATGGTTGCTTTACAGTTCAGCCCCCGGGGGTCATGCGCTTCTGAGGCACCTGGCCGAGGCGGGTTTCGACCCCAAGGAAGCCTCGGCAATCGCGAGAGTCAGCCGGAGCGAGGTCGGGCTTTTCGTCCTCGTATTATGGGCATCCTCGCTGCTTCTGGCGTTGGGCGTCGGCCGCTGGTTCGCCGGTTCGAGGGCCTACCTCGCCGTGGTTGCGGTAGGCGGCCTGGTTGCGCTCGATCTCGCCCGCGCCAACACGCCGTGGATCATCCACTACAAGTGGAGGGAACGGTACGCCACGAACCCGCTCTTCGACATGCTGCGGCAGGCGCCGCATGAGGGGCGCGTCACGGGGCAACTGCCCTTTGGCCTCTCCGGTGCCGCAGGCAACGCTCTCGGCACCCTGGGAAGAGTCTTCGGTGGCGAGTGGAACCAGCACCAATTCCGGTTCTACGACATCCAATCGCTCGAGGTGGTCCAACTCTCAAGGCCGCCGGCCGATTACGACGCATGGCAGACCGCAGTGAGACCCCATCCGGTCCGGGCATGGGAACTTTCGAACACCCGTTTCCTGCTGGGATTGGCGGGCCTTGCGGAGCCGCTCAATGATTCCCTCGACAAGCAGCAAAGGCGTTTCCGGCAACATACCGCGTTCAACCTGTCGCAGGACGCGGATGGGGTGATCCTCGTGGAGACAAACGCCACCGGACCGTTCGCACTGATCGAGTTCACGGGAGCGTTGCCGCGCGCCATGCTTTACGATCGATGGCAAAAGGACGTTCCGGACGACCAGGCGCTGACGATGCTCGGCTCGACCAATTTCAACCCGCACGCGGAGGTATTGGTCGCCGATGCCATCCCTGCGCCGTCGGTGGACACCACCTCCCAGCCAGCAGGCACGGTTCGCTACCAGAACTACGCACCCAAGCATTTCACCCTTGAGACGGACGCCCGGACGCCGTGCGTGCTGCTGGTCAACGACCACTATTCCCCGAATTGGAAGGTCCGTGTGGACGGCCGCGAGGAGCCTTTGCTTCGGGCGAATTATCTTGTCCGTGGCGTGTATCTTCAGCCCGGGAAACACGTGGTCGCCTTCAGTTTCGAGCCCCCGCTCGGCTCCATGCTCTGTTCCGCCGGATCTCTCATCCTCGCCCTCGGGATCACGGTTGTCGTGGGTGTACGGAACCGCACAGCCCAAACTCCAAAGTTGCCGGACGCCCGATAGCAGGACCGGTTTCCACGACCAGAAATCAACGATTACCCCCTGTGCATTATCATAAAGGAACAGGTCTTTTACGGGTGCCCTCGGGATTCCTCCGGCTTGCGTGGATCCTGGTCACCGCGCTTCCGATTCCCGGAGCTCACGCCGCCTCTTCCAGTTGGCCCGGGTTCCGAGGTCCAAATCGTGACGGCTCAGCGTTGGATGCCGACTTCCCAACGCATTTCGGACCCCATACCAACCTTGTCTGGAAAGTATCCGTGCCCACCGGACACTCGTCGCCGGTGATCGTCGGGGACCGTCTGTTCCTGACGGGATATGAGAACAAGAGCCTGACCGTACTTGCAGTGGACCGGGCCACGGCGGGCATCGTCTGGCGGCACAACATCGAGCCGAGGGCGATCGAATCCGGCTCCCGCTTCAGCCATCCCGCGACGGCCACACCCGCCGCGGACGAAGAACGGCTCGTATCCTATTTCGCGCCGTTCGGATTGATTGCCCACGATTTCGCAGGAAACGAACTCTGGCGCCACCCACTCCCCACACCCGCCACCCAGCATGGCGCGAGCAGTTCGCCGGTGATCACGGACACGCTCGTGATCCAACTCTGCGACCAGGACGCGGACTCCTATCTCGCGGCGTTCGACAAGCGCGACGGGAGCGAGGTCTGGAGAGCGAAGCGCCCGGAATTCCGGAGAGGTTTCTCGACGCCGCTGCCCTGGCCCGCGAGGCATCCCGAGATGATCATCGTCGCGGGAACGCTCCGATTGGTGGCCTACAATCTTGCCGATGGCTCCGAACGATGGAGCGTGGACGGCCTTCCCAACGAGATGGTCGCATCGCCCACCGGCGGAGACGGCCTTGTGTTCCTGGCCGGCTGGACATCCGGATCCGGCGTCGCACGAATGCCGACCTGGGAACAGCTCCTCGCGGCAGGGGACACGGACAAGGACGGCCAACTCTCGCGGGACGAGGCTCCGCCCGGGCCCCTTCGCCACCACTTCCCCTACATCGATGCAAATCGCGACGGCAAGGTGTCCATGACCGAGTACGAGAGTCTCGCGACCATCTTCGACCGCTCGCAGAACGTGGCATTGGCGGTCCGTCCCGACGGCGGCGGCAACGTCACCGGGACGCATGTTGTGTGGAAGCAGACGCGCGGCCTTCCCTACGTCCCAAGCCCGCTCCACTTCGAGGGCCGCCTCTATCTCGTCAAGAATGGCGGGATCGCGTCCTGCCTCGACGCCAGGACGGGCACGTTCCAGTACCAGGAAGAGCGGCTTGGAGCGATCGGCGACTACTACGCATCTCCCGTCGCGGGCAAAGGCAAGATACTCGCCATCTCACAACCTGGAACGGCCGTGGTCTACCGGGCGGGCGCGCCCCTGGAAGTCCTTGCCCGGAATCCACTCGGCGAGGAAGTGCTCGCCACTCCGGCCATCGCGGACAACACCCTCTACATCCGGACTCTCTCGACGCTGTTCGCGTTTCGTGAAGGTGGCTGCACCTGTGATTATTGATCGCCCACCGTCGCGTCGCGGAGATGGGCGGAGGATCAACGGCGGTTGGTGAAATAGATGACCGCCCCGAGCGCGGCCGCGGTGAGGCTTCCCACAAGCACGGCCGCGATCATCCTCTGGATGAACTTCTTTCGTGCGCCGTGCTGCATCGCAGGCAGCAGATACCAGCGCTCGGGTTCCTTGTCCTGTTTTCGCCAAAACATGCGTTGATGATCCGAGGCCCACACCGCGTCGATGGGGTCCGCCCCGTTTGTTCGGGAACCCTGCCAGAGCGGGCGCAGATTCTACGAAGGTTTTCCGGAAGGCGCACGATAATGCCCGATGGCGAGGTCGCGGAAGGAAGACAAGAGCCTGATGCGCGACACCCCGATCAGGAGGCCGTCGATTCCAACGCAGACGGCGATCCATCCGATCAGGGCCTCCCGGTACCCGGGCTCGAGGGACGGCCTGAATTCGAAAAACTCGGCGGCGATCCCGAGCGCCATCAGGCCGGCAAGATACAACGCCCAGGGCAGGAAAAGCACCTGCCCCACCGTCAGGGACCAGGCTCGAACGAAGCCGTTCGATGAGATCGCCGTCCACATCCCGCACCAGGCCATCGCCCAAAGATCCAAGACCAGAATTCCCGCTCCGGCGATAAATGTCAGCACGAGGTCCATGACCTCCATCGACGCCGCATCCCTACCCAGGGCCGCGATCATCAACAAGGCGGTGGTGGCGACGACGAATGCCATCGGTGGCCAGATGGCCCAACGAAGCCCGGCCAGGAAGCCGCGCACGAGCGATTCAGGAGTCTGGTCCGTGCACAGGACCAACTCCCAGGCCCCGGTCCGTCGATGCTCCTGGAAATGCCTGCAGGCCATCCCCGCGAGCTGCACCTTCAACCACAGGCCGCCCACGAAAAGCGCCCCGATGGCCACGACGCAGTGGATCCAGTCCCCCCTCAATTCCCAATAGCCCCAGCCCCAGGCAACAACGATCACGCCCAACCCGACCCACAGGTTCCGGCGCACACCTTTTTCCCGGGCGACGATCCACGCGAACGGGTCCGGCCCGAATTCCTCCGGTCCCCGACTGCCCGCTGTGCCGCGAGGATCGGCCGACGTTTCACGGGCCCGGAAAAGGTTCATTCCAAACCTGCGCACGAACTTCGCGCCCGCCGAAGTCCGCTCTCCCCGGGTCTTTTCCCGCCAGGTACGGGTGATGAGGAGGGAGGCGATGACCAGGAAGCCCCAGGCGATGGCGTGCTGCACCGCAAGAGCTGTCCAGAAGTTCGAGCCCCGGGTCAGCGCGCCGGGGATCGCCCCGCTCCAGAAGAACATCGCGAGCGGGTTCGGGTAGAGGGTCCAGAGCAGGGATTCGTCCGCGAACGATGGGCTGACGACCCCGAAAAACGGTCTGAGCAGATATTGGACGAGCAGCCACCGGAGCAGCGGCAGGAGTCCGAGAAGGGCAAGCAACGCCAGGATCGAGCCCCCCACGGCGCGCCGGGGGTCACGGACCACGACGCTCACGACCATGCCCAGCGCGAGCGAGAGGAACAGGGTGTTGCCGAGGGCCAACGCCGAGTTGCGCACTCGTTCTCCGGAGACGGCCCCCATCAGCAACGGGACGGCCATCACCGGGAGAACCGCCACCCACCCGCTCACAGCCCGCAACGAGCTCGCCACCAGCTTGCCCGCCACGACGTCATGCCCGCGAAGCGTGGTCAGGAACAGCAGCCCGAGCGTGCCCTCGCGCTTTTCCTCGCTGATGCAGTCGGACGTGGTGAAGACACCGACGACAAGGGCATAGGCAAAGGCGAGGCTTGAAAGAACGGTGAAGAGGAATTCCGCCTGCTCGACCGGCGTCTGCCTCCACAGGACCAGAAGGGTCAGGATCGCCAAGGCGATGGCCGACAAGGCGGACCCCGACCGTACCCAGTAGGTGCCGCGCCCCCGGGCAGCAACGCGCAACTCTCGTTCGGCAACAGGCAGCAGATTCACGGGCATCCAGGACTCGGCGTTGCCTCACGTCACCGGCGCCCGTCATACCACATCGCGCAGGCCTCACGGCTCGACTGCGTCGCACGAGGCCGAATCACGGCGCGAAGGACGAACCGCAGAATTTCCCGACGGCGCGAGAAGGTCAACCGCCGGGCCGAGCTCCGCAGTGAATGACGACGGAGGATGTCCACCGTTCGGCCGCGCCGCCGCGCGAGTGCCTTGAGTCTTTGGCTCAGGTCGAGTTCCTCCCCGGCGTACAGCTGCCCGCTGAATCCCCCGATCTCGCGAAACGCCGCCATCTCCACCATCACGAACGACCCCGCCATCCAGCGAAACGTCCGGCTCAACAGGTTCCATCCACGCAGCAGGAGCCGGGCGACGCCGCGAAGCTCGCCATCCATTTCAACGCAGGCGCCTACGAAGACCACGTCGCCACGCGCCACCCGCTCGGCGGCCTCGGCCAGAAGGTCCCGGGTCGGCACCGAGTCGGCATCCAGGAACAGGATCCAGTCGCCCGTCGCGGCCGCCGCCCCCGAATTCCTCGCCCGCCCGATCTGGTTGACGGGCTCGAACACCACCGCGGCCCCGTGCTCACGCGCGATCGCAGCGGTCCTGTCCGTAGAGTTGTTGTCACACACGATGACCTCGGAATCCCAGCCGCGCTCCGTGAACGCACCCCGCGCCGCGCCGAGCGAGGCCAACATGCGTGGAAGCAGCTTCTCCTCGTTGAACGCTGGGACTACAATTGAAATCTTCATGGCTGGGACGGTGGCCGGCATTCCCTGAAAGTCGGCCACGAACTGGAATGGATCGCGGGCCGTCCGGAAGGCCGGATGTTCGTCAGGATCCACGGGGTCAACCTACGTCAGGCGCGTTGCGGGCGCCATGGTCTGGGAGACATCCCGGAGAGTCACGCCCGGTCGCGACCGCGGGACTGGCGACCTTGGGACCTTTCGTTCCCCCGCGTTTTTCACTGAGAATCGGAATGGAATCCCTAACCTCGGCGCGTGGCGGACACGCTCCTCGTCCATGAGATCTACCTGAGCCTGCAGGGTGAAAGCACCTTCGCGGGAATCCCGTGCGTGTTCGTCCGCCTCACCGCCTGCAATCTGCGATGTTCGTACTGCGACACCGTGTATGCCTTCGGCGGCGGGAAGCGTTGGTCGGTGGCGGAAGTGACGGCCGAGGTTGGGCGGCTCGCGGCAGCCTACCGAGGTCACCCCGGGACAGACGGGAGCGTGACACCCCCGACCGTTGCCGGACATCGGGTTCCGCTGATCGAGTTCACCGGCGGCGAACCACTGCTCCAGGCCGCGGTCCTTCCCGCGATGACCGCGCTCTGCGACGCCGGCTACACCGTGCTCCTTGAAACGAGCGGGGCGCTCGACATCTCGCGCGTCGACGAGCGGGTCCGGCGGATCATGGATCTGAAATGTCCGTCCAGCGGGGAAGTGGAGAGGAACCGATGGGAGAACCTCCGGCACCTGCGCGGTACGGACGAGCTCAAGTTCGTGATCGGCACCCGCGAGGACTACGACTGGGCGCGCGCGGTGATTCATGAACACCGGCTGGCCGAGGTTTGTCCGCTCTTGTTTTCCTGGGTTCACCCGCTCGAACCGGATCAGCGGGACCCGAGCCTGAAGCAGGTACCCGCAGGCTCGACGCCGATCGGGCGTCGGGATCTGGTCGAGGCCATCATCGCGGATGCGCTGCCGGTGCGCTTTCAACTGCAGCAACACAAGATCGTCTGGCCCCCGGACCAGCGCGGCGTATGACGGCAGGCGACCCGCGCAGGGCCCGCCGGCCGCGGCGGACGCGGACCCGCGAAGTCCTCGATCTCCTCGGTGATTTCGAGTCGCCGAACGTGACGTTCACCGCGCCCGACGGATCGTGGCCGATTGTCTGGGAGCGTGCGCGGGGCTGTCATGTCTGGGACATCGAAGGGAAGAAGTACCTCGACCTGACGGCGGCGTTCGGGGTCGCGGCCGCGGGCCATGCGAACCCGGCGGTGGTGCGGGCTGGACGCCAGCAGATGGGGCGGCTGCTCCACGCGATGGGCGACGTCCATCCGCATGCGCTCAAGGCCCGGCTGGCCCGTGAACTGAGCCGTCTGACGTTCGGGCGCTGGTCCGGCGAACGCGGCCGCGTGATCTTCTGCAATTCGGGGTTTGAGGCGGTCGAAGCCGCGCTCAAGACCGCACGACTGGCCACAGGCAGGGCGGGCATCGTGTCGTTTGAGGGCGGCTACCACGGTCTGGGGTACGGAACCCTGAACGCCACCCACCGGGATCACTTTCGCAATCCATTCCTCGACCAACTCCGTGAGTTCGGCCGTTTCGCACCCTTTCCCGCCCGCGACGAACCCGAAGGGCCGGGCACCGGGGCGACCTGGGAATCACGCCTGGATGGGATGCTCCGGGAACATCCGACCGGCGCGGTATTGGTCGAGCCGATCCAGGCGCGCGGCGGGATCCGGATACCGCCGACAGATTTCCTGACACGGCTTCGGCGGCTCTGCACGAAGCACGGGGCGTTGCTGATTCTCGATGAGATCTACACCGGGTTTGGCCGCACCGGACGATGGTTCGCCTGCGAACACGAGAAGGTTGTCCCGGACATCATCTGCCTCGGCAAGGCGTTGACCGGAGGATTCCCGATGTCGGCCTGTGTCGGGCGGGACGATGTGATGAGGCGGGCATGGCCTCCAAGCCACGGCGAGGCGATCCACACCAGCACCTACCTCGGGCATCCCGTGGGTTGTGCGATGGCGCTCGCGCAGATCAGCGAGATCCGGTCGAAACGGCTCGTGGCACGTGCTGCGGCACTCGGAAAGCAACTGGGTCGTGACCTGGCGCAACTTGCCGAAACCCCGCGAACCCTGCGGGCGAAGGGGCGCTGCATCGGATTGATGGGCGGTCTTGAGCTGCGGCGACCCGACGGCTCCGCGGCTGGCGCGGAATCCGTGGCGATCATCACACGCCTTCTGAAGCGCGGCTTCGTGATCCTGCCGGAAGGTGCCGACGGCGAGGTGATCAGCTTCACCCCGCCGCTGACCATCAGCGCGGCGGAATTGAGCCGGGCGACACGGGCCCTGGAAGAGGAGTTGGACCCTGGCTGAAAAGCCTCCGGTCCAAGCGCCGCTGGATCCGATGCGCGAGCAGTCGCAGCATCGGCGACTCCGTTTCCCAAGGCATTGGAGTGTCCCCGGGGTCCACGGGCTGCCATCGTTTCGCGGGTGAACATTCCCCCGGGCCTATCCATGCAAATCGTTCGAAGTTCATTGTGGTCTCTCTGGTTGCTGCCGGGGGTGGTTCGGCGCGGCGACTGGTTCCCCACAAACCAGAAACTGGCAAGGCCTGAGCTGACATAATCTTGCCGTCCTCGGACAAGACGCCGGCCCCAGTTCCTTCCACCTCAACACCGATGCCATCCATCCGATGAATTTGACCGAAATGCGGGCCCTGCTTGCGGCCGAAGATATCCGGCTCACGCGGTCGCTCGGGCAGAACTTCCTGCACGACGGGAACCAACTGCGCCGGATCGTCGCCCTGGCCGGAATCCAATCCGGCGACAAGGTCCTGGAGATCGGTCCCGGGTTGGGACCCCTGACCGAACACCTGCTCGCGACCGGCGCGCAGGTCCTGGCCATCGAAAAGGACGCCCGCCTGGTTCCCCTGCTCCGCCGGCGAATCGGCGGCACGAATGCCCTCACGATCGTCGAAGCAGACGCCCTGCGCTGGCTCGAGAACCCGAACGACGAGGAAGGAAAACCCCGCGACTGGACCGACTGGCACGTGGTGTCCAACCTGCCGTACTCGGTGGGCTCGCCGATCCTGGTGGAACTTGCCCACTCGCTGCGCCCTCCAAGGACCGTCACGGTCACCCTGCAATCGGAAGTCGTGGATCGCATCCGGGCCAAGGCGGGCACGGCTGAATTCGGGGTCCTCACCCTCCTGTTGGCTCGGGTATTCACGATCGGCTCCAGTTTCCGCATCCCGGCGACCTGCTTTTTCCCCGCCCCGGATGTGGGATCGGCGTGTGTACGGCTCGAGCGGCGTGCCGAGCCCCTGGTTTCAGGGCTGGCCGCGGCGACCTACATTCGCATCGTGAAATCAGCGTTTTCACAACGTCGTAAACAACTCCGCAAGGTACTGCGCTTCAATTGGCCCGAGGCCGCACTCGCGGACGCATGGAACACGTTGGCGCTCGGTCCGGAAGTGCGTCCCGAGGTTGTGACCCCGGAGCATTTCGCCCTCCTGGCCGAGCGCCTCAGCCGGCTTTCCGCGCCATGATTCACGGGCCGGCCCACCGAGTGTGGTTCGGCGGAAATCCCAGACTCTTGAGACCGAAAAACTACGGAGCCAAAGAAACATGCCCGAGGAGATCTTTGATATCGTCGACGATCACGATGAAGTGATCGGCCAGCGCCCCCGCAGCGAAGTGCACCGGCTCGGCCTCAGACATCGCGCCGTCCACGTGCTGGTCTTCAACGCCCAGGGCGCGGTATTCCTGCAGAAACGATCCCTGCTGAAGGATTGCTTCCCGGGAACCTGGGATTCCTCGGCATCGGGACATCTCGACACCGGCGAAGACTACGACGCCTGTGCTGTCCGGGAGTTGCGCGAGGAGATCGGGCTCGAGATCCCAGCGGCCCCCCGCAGGGTGTTCAAGGTGGACGCATGCCCCGCGACCGGACAGGAGTTCTGCTGGATCTACACCTGCAATTCCGAGGGCCCGTTCCAGTTGCAGGCTTCCGAGATCGACCGCGGGGAATGGTTCCACCCCGACGCCGTCACCGCCTGGGTGACGTTCCGCCCGACCGATTTCGCGAATGCCTTCGTGCTGATCTGGGATCGATGGCTGGACGAAACAGGAGCGGGCCGACGCGTCAACGCAGGAGCGTCCTGAGAAAACGACCGGTGTGGGACGCCTCACAGGCGGCCACCTGTTCCGGCGTACCGGTCGCGACGATGCTCCCGCCGGCGTCGCCCGCCTCGGGCCCGAGGTCGATGACCCAATCCGCCTCGGCGATGAAGTCGAGGTTGTGCTCGATGACGACGACCGTGTGACCGTGGTCCACGAGCCTTTGCAACACGTCGACGAGCCGGCGCACGTCGACCATGTGCAGGCCGATGGTGGGCTCCTCGAGCACGAACACATTGCGTTTGGTGGCGGGAGTCAGGATCGCGTCGGGTTGTTCCTTGAGGCCCGTGAGCAGGTGGCTCACGAGCTTCACGCGCTGAGCCTCGCCGCCGCTCAGGGTCGGACTGGTCTGGCCGAGCTTGAGATAATCCAGCCCGGTGTCGTGCAGCGCCTCGAGCGGCCGCCGGATCTTCGGCAACGCCTCGAAGAACTGCATGGCCTCCTCGACCGACAACTCGAGAACCTGCGCGATGTTCTTCCCCGCGTACTCGACATCGAGAGTCTCGCGGTTGAACCGCGTGCCCTCACAGGCGTCGCACCGCACGAACGCCGGCGGAAGAAAGTTCATCTCAAGCTTCACCTGGCCCGCCCCATCGCACTGCGGACATCGGCCCACCGCCGAATTGAACGAGAACCGGCTCGCCGTGTAGCCGCGCATGCGGGACTCCGGCACCTGTGCGTAGAGCGCGCGGATGTCGTCGAAGAACCCCACGTACGTCGCGGGAATCGACCTCGGAGTCCGGCCGATCGGCGACTGGTCCACCTCGTACACCGCACGGATCCCGTCGGCGCCGCCAAGTTCCAGTCCCGGCGGGAGGACGGGTGCGGCGTTGTCCTTGGATTCCCTGCGCGCGCGGGCCTTGTCACGCCGCCTCGTGTCCACCTCGAGGGCGGGCACGAGGCATTCACGGATCAGCGTGCTCTTGCCCGACCCACTCACTCCGGTGACCACGACGAAACGGCCGAGTGGCAGGGACATCGTGATCTCCTTGAGGTTGTGGACGGCCGCGCCCTCAAGGGTCAGCCAGCCGTGCGCCCCGTCGATCGCGGGAGACGCCGATGCAGCAGCCGACGCCCGGCGTCCACGACCCGGTTTTCCAGGTGCCACGACCGGACGTCGTTGGCCGCGTGTTGGATATTTTCTGATTTCGCGAAGGCACCGGCCCGTGAGGGACGCCGGGTTGGCCATCAACTCGGCCAGAGTCCCGACCGCGACCACCTCACCGCCGTGAATTCCTGCGCCGGGACCGAGGTCGATGACATGGTCCGCCCGGCGCATGGTTTCCTCGTCGTGCTCCACCACGAGCAGGGAATTACCCCGGCGCTTCAGCTGGTCCAGGGCGCCCAGCAACTGGACGTTGTCGCGTGGGTGCAGGCCGATCGTGGGTTCATCGAGGACATAGAGGACGCCGCTGAGGTTGGAGCCGAGCTGTGCGGCCAACCGGATTCGCTGGGCCTCGCCGCCGGAAAGGGTCGTGACACTGCGGTTCAGCTGCAGGTACCCGAGTCCGATCTCCCGGAGAACGAGCAGCCGGGACCGGATCTCAGGCAGGATGTCGCGCGCGATCTGGGAGGAGCGATCGCCAAAGCGCACGCCTTCGACCCAATCGCAGGCTGTGTCCACCGACATCGCGCCCAGCGCGTCGATCGTGGGCGCCTCGGCGGACCGGCTGCCGCGGGGCTTCCGATCCGGGTCGGGCGGGAGGAGCCGCACCGCACGGGCCACGGGGTTCAGCCGGGCTCCGTTGCATTCCGGGCAGATCTCACGTTTCCCCTCCTGCCAGCTCCACCACGATTCCTCCACCGCATCGGCGCGGGCACCGCGGTCGGTGTCCGGCAGATAGAAGAGTTCGCCGAAGCCGCGGCACTTCGGGCACCAACCCTGCGATGAGTTGTAGGAGAACTGCTTCGGATCGAGGGGCTCGAAGGAGCGCTGGCATTTCGGACAGGCGCGCTCTGTCGAGTGCACCGTGATCCCGCCGAGGTTGTCCAATGCCAGCGTGGTGCCCTTCCCGACCAGCAGGGCTTCGTCCACCAACTGCTGGTGTGTCGGGCCGTCCTTGTCCGCACCGGAAGGACCGCCACCGCTGCCGCGAGGCTTGTCGAGCACACCGATCACCACCTCGATGTCATGCTCCTTGAACCGGTCGAGACGGAGCGGTTCGTCCGTCGCATGCAGCCGGCCGTCCGCACGAATCTCCGCATAACCCTGGCGGGCAGCCCATTCGACGACTTCGTGGTGGAACCCCTTCCGGTTCTTGACCACCGACGCGAGCAGGAGGAGGTCGCCGCGACGGCTGGTTTCGCCGAGGAGCCGCGCCCCCACCTCGTCCCGTGTCTGCCCCTCGACCGGGCCACCGCAATCCGGGCAGTGCTGGGTGCCGAGCCGCGCATAGAGCAGGCGCAGGAAATGGTGGATCTCGGTGACCGTGGCGACGGTGCTCTTGCCGCCGCCACTCGAGTTCCGCTGCTCGATGCTCACCGTGGGCGGCAGACCGGTGATCTGGTCCACCTCCGGCCGCGCCATCTGTTCCACGAACTGCCGGGCATAAGCGCTCATGCAATCCAGGAACCGCCTCTGGCCCTCGGCGAAGATGAGGTCGAACGCGAGCGTGCTCTTGCCCGAACCGCTGACGCCCGTGACCACCACGAACTTCCCGCGCGGGATCGCGACCGTGATGTTCTTGAGGTTATGCTCGCGCGCCCCGATCACGACGATCGAGTCGCACCCCGGCTCCAGATGTTCGGACAGATCCCGCACGGGCCACGTCTAGCGTCGAACGGTCCCGAACGCCACACCGGTCAGACCTCGACGGGTTGCCCGCTCAAGACTGACTTCTCCTCGGCTTCGCAAATCGCCACCGCGGCCGCGCCGTCGTCTGGAGTCACGACGGTCGGCGGTCGTCCCGCCGCAACGCTCTCGAGGAAATGCGTGAGTTCACCGATGTACCCGTCGCCTTCCTCGATCTTCTCGACGCGCGCACCGGTGCCGTCCCCGAAGATCCGAAGCGTCTCGGCACCACGGCTGAGGTCGAAGTCGGCGGTGGCCCGCTCGAAGTTGACCGTGTACGCCATGTTGAAGCCGAAGCCTTCGCTCATCAGCCACGAGCCCTCGGCCGACACCGTCGCACCGCAGGCCACGTCGTATTGGGTCAGCACGTGGTCGGTGGCGCCGCTGAAGCGGCTGAGCCCGCGTGAATAGACACGTCGCGGCCGACCAAACAGGAACTGCACGAAATCAGTGTCGTGGATATGGAGATCCAGGAGGGCGCCACCGGAATCGCTGCCCTTGAAATAGGTGCCCTTGCTCCAGCCCGGCGGGCCGCTCACACGCCGGAAGCGGGCGGCGAGCACGTTGCCGTAGCGCCCGTCGTCGATCGCCGCCTTCAACCAGGACCAACCCGGCCAGAACCGCATGCACATCGCCGGCATGAAGAAACCGCGGGCCACCTTCGCCGCCGCCACGATCTCGGCACACTGCGCGCTGGTCCGGGCCAGCGGCTTCTCGCACACCACGTGTTTGCCGGCCTTCAGGGCCGCGATCGCCACCTCCACGTGCTGCGCCGTCGGAAGACAGATGTCGACCACCTGGATGTCGTCGTTGGCCAGCACCTCACGGTAGTCCTTCGTCGACTGGACCTGCGTGAGATCGAGCGTCACGGGATCGGGATCCGCCACGTTGCCGGCCACGCTCGCGATCACGCCGTCCGCGGGAAGCTTGAACGCATCGCAGATCGCGGCGACCCGCGCATTGGGGATGCGGCGGTACGCCTTGATATGCGTGACTCCCATGAAACCGAGGCCGATGACGCCGACGTTGATCATGGCGCTGGGCTTAAAGGACCGCGCCGGTTTTGCCAAGCGCGTCGTGCCGCGAAGTCATCGGGCGCCCGGCGGTCCTGGAGGGACGCGGGCCGCCGCCACGGGGCCGCACGGGGTCATTCGATGACCAGATACGACGGGATCGGGTTGTGCGGCGTGCGGCGTATGGCGTAGCGATCGAGGCCGAGGGTCTCCTTGAGCGCGAGGGTTTCGCCGGGGAAATGGCGGCAGTTGAGTTCATCGAAACCGATGACGCTGCCCTTGGTGAGGTGGCCACGGATCAACTCGAGGCAGCGCTTGGTCGGCTCGTAGATATCGAAGTCGAAGTACGCGAGCGCGATGATCGTCTCGGGGTGGTCGAGCAGGTACTTCTCGAGGGTGACCATGGCGTCACCCTTGACCAACTCGTACTTCTTGATGTGACCCAGGGGACTCTCGGTTTCGTGATAGGCGAGAACCTCCTCCAGATACTCCTCGTATTTCGGGGTCACGGCGTAGGAACCAACGCTTGCCACCGCGTCGCCCCCGTCCTGGGCGGTCACCGACGGAAAGCCCGAGAAGGTGTCGAAGCCGACGATCTTCCGGGTGTAGTTGAAAGGCTCGTACATCCCGCGGAACGACGAGAAAAGGGCAAGGTTCTGCCCCCAGCGCACCCCGAATTCCACGATGATCCCGTGGACAGGAAGTGCCTTCTGGTAGAGCTCCTGCATGAAAAGGATGCGGGAGAGGGTCTGCCGGTTGAGGAAGAGCCCAAGATTGGACAACACCTCGTTGGCCGGCAGGGGACAACGCCGGTAGGTGTCGAAGAACCGTTCCCGGGCCGTCGCCTCCTTCGGGGACCAGTAGTTCTTGAATCGGACGTTGGATTCCAAGTCAGTGTCCATGTCGATGTCGTGGTGCGGGCGCAGGCGGAGTGATCCCAGGGGCGGGCACGTCCGACCCGGAAGCCGCGCAACCACTGTACGGTCAGCCCTCGGAAGGCGGCAAGAATTCCCATGGGTCCGCCCTGCACGAACTGCTGCAGTGCATCCCCTATCTGTCGGTGGGCAGCCTCAAAGGACGGCGCGCAGCGGAGAGCCGCCACGGTTCGCGAATCGGGCGTCGGGACCCTGAACCACGCGGAGATTTACCACGAAGGTCACGAAGATCACGAAGGCCAGAGGATCTGTGTTCCTTCGTGTCCTTCGTGCTCTTCGTGGTGCCACTCCGTTCATGGAGAGCCGGGTTTTCCAAAATTT
>CAIMTB010000196.1 GCA_903844265.1 uncultured Verrucomicrobiota bacterium | reverse complement strand
CGATCGCAGACGACGCCGCGATGCTTGATGCGTTTGTACTTTCCGCAGGAGCATTCCCAGTCCTTGACAGGACCGAAGATGCGCTCGCAGAAGAGTCCGCCCTTCTCGGGTTTGAAGGTTCGGTAGTTGATGGTCTCGGGGTTCTTGACCTCACCCTTGGACCAGGCGCGAATGGATTCCGGCGAAGCGACCGTGATGGCCACGTGATCGACCTGATTGACCTTGTCAAGGCCTAGCAGCTCGCGGGCGGTTTCCTTGGCGTTGGTAAGCATGGCTTATAAAGCTGGAATTGGGGTCGGGGGGTGGATCAGGAGGCGAAACCCGCGAGGCCCAGGGGTGCATTCTGCACGGTCTGGTCGGTGGGGCCGGTGTACCCGACGCGGACGTCGAGGCCGAGGGATTGCATTTCCTTGACGAGCACGTTGAACGATTCAGGGACGCCCGCCTCGAGAGCGTTGTCACCCTTGACGATGCTTTCGTAGATGCGGGTACGACCCTGGACGTCGTCGGACTTCACGGTCAGGAGCTCCTGGAGCATGTAGGCGGCGCCATAGGCTTCCATGGCCCACACTTCCATCTCGCCGAAGCGTTGGCCGCCGTACTGTGCCTTGCCACCGAGCGGTTGCTGGGTGACGAGCGAGTACGGTCCGACGGCGCGGGCGTGGATCTTGTCGGCGACAAGGTGTCCCAGCTTCATCATGTAGATGTAGCCGACGACGACCTCCTGGTCGAAGGTCTCGCCGGTGCGACCGTCGAAGAGGGTGGCTTTGCCGGCCTCGTTCACGAGGGGCTCACCGACTTCCAACTTGAGCTTGGCGGAGGCCCGCTTGAGGTGTTCGCGGATCTCGAACTCCTTGATGCCGTCGAACACCGGGGTGGCGAATTTCATGCCGAGGATGCGTGCAGCCCAGCCCAGATGGGTCTCGAGGAGCTGACCGACGTTCATGCGGGAAGGGACGCCGAGCGGGTTGAGGACGATATCGACCGGGGTACCGTCGGCCAGGAAGGGCATGTCCTCCTCGGGAACGATCTTTGCAACGACGCCCTTGTTGCCGTGGCGGCCGGCCATTTTGTCACCGACTGAAAGCTTGCGCTTGGAGGCGATGTAGACCTTCACCTGTTTGATGATGCCGGTGTCGACTTCGTCGCCGGACTCGAGGCGATCCATTTCCTCGTCGTGCTGCATCTGGAGGTCGTCGAACTTCTTTTTGAACTGTCCGATGATCTCGTTGATCTTGTTGCGGATCGGGGATGGGTCGATCTCGATGCGATCATAGACCTGCGCCAGCTTGCGGAGGAGGGTCTTGGTGATCTTGCGATTGGCCGGGATGATGATCTCGCCGGTTTCGCTGTTGACGACGTCGAGCGGGATTTTCTCGCCGAGGAGGATGTTGGACAGGGCCTCGGTGAGTTGTTCGCGGAGTTCCTCCGGCCGTGCCTTGTGGTCGTCCTGGACCTGCTTGGCCTGTTTACGGGCGTCACCGGTCAGGTTGGACGGGGCCTTTGCCGTGGGCATGGGCATGGAGCCCTTCTCGCTGTCCTTCTTTGAGGAGACCTTGACGTCCATGACGATGCCGTAGGTGCCTGAGGGGACCTTGAGCGAGGTGTCCTTCACGTCGGCGGCCTT
>CAIMTB010000195.1 GCA_903844265.1 uncultured Verrucomicrobiota bacterium | reverse complement strand
CTCCCCCAGCTCGGGAATCGCCGCCTGCAACGAAAGCCGGGCGATTTCACGATCCATCCAGGCGTTCCGTATCCGCATCGTGACGTCGGCCAATTGAACGTCAGGGTTTGGAATCTTGCGCGCGTCCGACATGGACTCCGACGCGAGGCCTCGCAGCAATGCGTCCTCAAGGGTCCCCAGGAACGCCGCCGGACTCACCCACGTACCCTCCGCCTGCGCTTCCAACCGCCGCCGCACCAGCTCACCAACACTTGGATGTACCAGCCAGTCGAGATCCAGGTGCAGCGCCAGCCAACCCGCAAAGTGGTCCTCCAGAAAAAGGAGCTTCAACAACCACGCCTCGGTCGTTGGCGGAGGCTCCCACTCCGACTCCAAACCCGATCCCTCGAGTTCATCGTCCGTAGGCCAGGGGGAGTCATCGGCCGGATGCGCGTGAGCCGGGGGTTGAGCGGGGGACGCGCCGTGCGCCGGGCTGGATTCGAGGCTGGGATCCGCACGGGGGCTCGTATTCGCGCCCGGATTCGATGGCCGACCGCCATTCGAGCCCGAAGGGAAAGCCATGTTCCCGGCACGCGCCTCCCGAAGCGCGGCGGCTGCGGCCGCCACTTTCACGCGCTTGCGAAACTCGACACGCACCGCATCCGGCGAGAGCGCCACGCCGCCCCCGGCTGCGAGTGTCATGCTGGTGCGCTGCGCGTACCGATCGAGAAGCACTTCATTGCCGGTCTTCTGCAACGCCACGGCCATGGATTCGAGAACCGCGAGGCGTCCGCGGTCGGTTCGCAGGTCATGCTGGCGGGCCAGAAAATCGAGATAGAACTCGAAGAAATCACGTGCCGTCGTCGCGAGTTGCCGGAAGGCCTCGGGTCCGTGGGCCTTGATGTAGCTGTCGGGATCATGCGGCGCCGGCAGCGTGATGACACGAATGGCGAGCCCGCAGGCGAGGAGATCGTCAAGCACCCGCGCAGCAGCCTTCTGCCCGGCGTTGTCCGCATCAAAACACAGCACGGCCTCCTGGGCATATCGCCGGAGGATCCGCAGGTGCTCCGAGGTCAACGCGGTGCCCTGCGGCGCCACGACATTCTGCACGCCCGCCGAGTAGCAGGCGATCATGTCCAACTGCCCCTCGCAGATGATCACGGAACCGGCGTCGAGGATGGCCCGCTTCGACTTGTCGAGACCGTACAGGACACGGCTCTTGGTGAAGATCGGGGTCTCGGGTGAGTTGACGTACTTCGCGGTCTTTTCGTCGCCCTTGATGACCCGCCCGCTGAACCCGATCACCCTGCCCTGCTCATCCGATATCGGGAACATGAGGCGCCCGCGGAAACGGTCGTAATGACCACGCCCTGGCTGGCCGGGCTCACGGGGGATGACGAGTCCGGAGGTTTCCATGAGCCGGGTGTCCCAGCCCTTCGAGCGCGCGAAGTTGACGGTGTCGTCCCAGGCGTCAGGGGCGTACCCGATTCGAAAAATACGGATGGCTTCCGGAGGCACGCCGCGATGGACGAGGTAATCGCGGGCGATTTCACCCGCGGCGTCGTTGGCGAGGGATTGCTGCCAACGCTGGGTGATCTGCTCGTGGATCTCGCGCAATCGATCGCGGGTTGCGGTCTCCTCGCGCTGCCCCGGGGACTCGTCGACCTCGATGCGGATACCGGCGCGGTCGGCGAGACGCTTGGCCGCCTCCATGAAGGTGACGTTCTCGTGGTCCTGGACGAAGCGGAACACGTCCCCGCCCTTGTGGCATCCGAAGCAGTGAAACGCCTGGCGCGAGGGACTGACGTTGAAGCTCGGGGATTTCTCGCGGTGAAAGGGGCAGAGCGCGACGAAGTTTGCCCCGGCCCGCTTCAGCGGCAGATATGAGCTGACGACCTCGACGATGTCACTCGCCGAGCGGATCTGTTCACGGATATGGGGCGGGATCAACGGCATGCCACGGACGCATCATGGGTGGACGGAATTGACGCAGGTGTCGAGCGGCAGTTGTTGGCAATGTTCCACGGCCAGGATCGACTCATAACCCGCACGAAAATCGGGAAACGCGGGGACCCAGCCGAGTTCACGTCTCAACCTTTCACCCACCACCCGCTTGTTCGTCGGGGCTCGACCCTGCGTCGACGCGGCCATGGGCGCTGCGAATTGCGGCGGTGCTGCGCCCACCCGGCCCGCGATCCAACCGAGGAACCCGGCCTCAGTCGCATGGGATCCGTCGCACACGTTGTACGTCGTACCCCCTCGCGCGCACTCGAAGGCGGCAACGATGGCCGCAGCCAAGTCGTCACGGTGGATGAGGTTCATCCACCGTGACGGGTCGCCGGAGGCTCGAAACTCGCCACGCCGTG
>CAIMTB010000194.1 GCA_903844265.1 uncultured Verrucomicrobiota bacterium | reverse complement strand
GGAATGCGTCGGGCCGTTGATATGGTAAAAGGCCACGATCTCGGTCACGCCCGTGGCCGCGTCGGTGCTCATCTTGAAAACCTCCCCGGCATAAGTGCCGGTGCCGACGTCCCCGCCGACCACGCCCGCCATGTTGGCGATCAGGCCGGGCTGATTGGGAAAGGAGGTGACCCATTTCGTGAAGGTTGCCCGGCCGAGGGGAGGTGGCGGAGCGAGGCTGTTGATGGCGAGGGTGCCCTGGTACCCCGTGCCGCCGTCATGATCGATCGCGATCTGCGTGAATTCACCCTCGACCGCGTGGCCCTTCAGCCAACCGTCCGTCACAACGCCCTCGATCACCGCCTTGGAACCGGTTCCGCCGGCTGCCTGCAGGACGTGCACGAGCGCGGTGAAGGAATGCGTCGGGCCGTTGATATGGTAAAAGGCCACGATCTCGGTCACGCCCGTGGCCGCGTCGGTGCTCATCTTGAAAACCTCCCCGGCATAAGTGCCTGTGCCGACGTCCCCGCCGACCACGCCCGCCATGTTGGCGATCAGGCCCGGCTGATTCGGGAACGCGGTAACCCATTTCGTGAAGGTAATCCGGCCGAGGGGAGGCGGCGGAGTTCCGCGCACCCGATAAAACATCGGCACGCTCACCTGGATATTCCCGTTCGCGTCCACCGTCACCGATTCCAATCCCTTCCAGTTGTTCGTCCAGGGGCCCGACACCGACGGGGCCCATTCCACGCTCGCGGTGCTTCCGGGTTGCAGGTTGTAGGCTCCCAGGTGCCCGTTTTGGCCGAGGGAACTGATGACTGGGGCCTGCCCTGGGGCGGACAAGGCCACCAGCGCGAAACCGAGAGCGGCCAGCGCCGCCAACTTGCGTTTCAGGATGATCTTCATGGGTTTGGTTCTTCGTGGTGATTCCGAGCCGCGGCTGTTGTCGTCGGGTTTTGTGGGCCGTTCTCCGTCGGATTGGACCGCCGGATGGCGGGGAGAACAGGCGACAACCTTCACTTGGAAGAACGCCATCCCCGGTCGAAAAGGATCAGGCCGAACAAAATTCCGCGGAATCGCCCTCAGCGGTGTTCGCCGGCTCGGGGTCCTGGTGGACTGGTCCCGGCCTGTTCCTTCGCCTCCGCCGCGGCAATTTCCTCCCAGGACGGCGCGACCCAGGCCTGCCACGGGTCAGCGGCGTAGATCACGTCCCCATCCGCGCTCCAGCCGGCCTGGTAGAGAGGTGCGCCGATTCCAGCCAAGGTCAGCAGTTCTTGCCGCGTACCGACATCCCACAGCTTGACCGCCTCCCTCCCGCCCGACGAGGAGATCAACCGCCGTCCATCCGGGGAGAATGCGACGGCCAGAGCCTTGTTCTGGTGGCCGTGGAGTGAGTCGATCAGCTCGCCCTTGGCGGCATCAAACAGCCGCACCTCACCAGCCCCGGTAGATACAGCCACCAATCCTCCATCGGGCGAAGCCCACACCCCATGATGCTCCGCTCTCCCGGGGAAACGCCGCGGTTCATGGTCGGGGTGGACCAAATCGTAGAATCGGATCTCATGGTTCTCCCCCTGATCGATGCCGACGACGAGCACCCGCCCGCCCGCGGCAAAGGTTCGGCCAAGACCCACGCCGGCCTCGTGAATGGACACCACCTTTTGACCGGTCTCCACATCCCAGACGCAGAAGGAATCCCAATACCATGCCCCGCGGTTGGCAGCCGCAAGGTAACGTCCATCCTCACTGAAGTTCGAGGGAACGAGCCCAGGGACATCGCTCCTGAGTTCAATGCGACGACCGGGTGCGTCGAGGTTCACCAGGTAGACCGAATTCGAAGAAGGCTCCTCGCTCCACGCCAAAAACTGGCGCGCGGCGTTATAGGCCAATTTGGCCGGACGCGTGGCGGAATCCAGCATGACGGCGGCGCGTGGGATGAACTCTCCGCCACGCATTTCGTCGACGAGGATTTGGTTGGTTCCGTCCCACCGGCATAGAAGATTGGTGCCGAACCATCTGAGGAAGTTGGTGAAGTCTCCGGCCTTGGGCAGTGGCGCCGGGGAGAACCCGCCCTTGAAATCGACAACTTCGGGCGGCTGGCTCGGAGCCAGAGATAACATGCGCGAGTGGTCCATCTGGAAGACATGATAGCCTCGGAGCTGCGGTAGCCGCCGGTATCCCTCCGTGGCATTCTGGCCATTCGCCTGCCACAACATGAGGTTCCCGTCACTGCCCGCGCTGGCGATGCGTTGGGTCTGCTCAGAAATGGCGACGCCGAGGACCGCAGCGGTGTGGCCGCGCAACACCTGGGTTTCAGCCCAACGGTTCGTGTCCCACAAGCGGATGGTTTGATCGGTCGCGGCTGAGATCAGACGCCGTCCGTCTTTGCTGAACGCCAGTTTGCACACCCATGCGCTATGGCCATCGAGCCGGGCGACGGGCTGCCCGGTGGCGGCATCCCAGATGCGGATCGCTGGATCTTCATAACCGGAGCCGGAAGCCAGCAGCCGACCGTCCGGCGAAACGACCAACGTGGTCAACCCCGCGTCCTGCTGCGGTTCGGTCTGCCAGAGTGTCTGGCCCGTGGCGAGGTCCAGGCACTGGATCCTGTACCGGTAAGTCCCAAATTTCGCCAGATACAGACGCCTGTTGTCGGGGGAAATCTGCGCGGCTCCATGATAGAAATTGCCGGCGTAAGCAGTCGGGTGGCGGCTTTCGACCTTGGAGGACGACACATTCACCACCCAGACTTCGTCGCCGAGTGCATCGACGGATCCGGCGTAGATGACCAGCCTGGAACCGTCGCGCGAAAAAGCCAGGTCAGTGACGTTCCATGCGTGCGGATCGGGCGCCCGCCATAGGATCGATTCCTGGCCGGAGTCCAGGTCAGCCAGGCAGACCGCGTCTGGATTGGCGGTGGCCGCCAGGAGATTGCGAATCGGGGAGAAGGTCACGAGCCCCCCGGGAGACCCCTTGCCATGCGTGAGGACCCGAATCAATCGCCCGCCCGGGACATCCCACAGGTCCGCGTGTCCGTCAGACCAACCGGCGGCCAGGAGGTTGCCATCCGGAGAAAAGCTGACGGAGGAGGCGGAAGTCTGCGGCCGATTGGTGAGCGTGACGATCGCGCTGCTGCGGGTCAGTTGCCAGAGATAGCGCCACTCCCAGCCGCGGAGGTCTTCCTCATCGGGCTGCGGCCGGTGCCGGTCCAACAACCGGCGCGCCAGAGCGAGATTGTTCAGCTTGAGCACTTGCTGCGCGAGACTCATGTCGGCGGCATAAAGCAGCCGACGCGAGTGCCGTTGGCTCTCAAGGGCCCTCTGTCCCAGCGAATCGGCCCTCTGCCGCTCTATCTCGGAAAGCTTTCGGGCCGCCTCGGCTTTCT
>CAIMTB010000193.1 GCA_903844265.1 uncultured Verrucomicrobiota bacterium | reverse complement strand
TTACCAGGGCACCCTCGCCATCAACAGCCTCGCTCCGCCACCTCCCCTCGGCCGGGCAACCTTCACGAAATGGGTCACCGCCTTTCCCAATCAGCCGGGCCTGATCGCCAACATGGCGGGCGTGGTCGGCGGGGACGTCGGCACCGGCACTTATGCCGGAGAGGTTTTCAAGATGAGCACGGACGCGGCCACGGGCGTGACCGAGATCGTGGCCTTTTACCACATCAATGGCCCAACTCATTCCTTCACCGCGCTCGTGCACGTCCTGCAGGCAGCCGGCGGAACGGGTTCCAAGGCGGTGATCGACGGCGTTGTGACGGACGGCTGGCTAAAGGGCCGAGCTGTGGCAGGGGAATTCACCCAGATCGCGATCGATCATGACGGGGGCACCGGTTACCAGGGCTCTCTCGACATCCATTGAGATTCCAAAGACTGACCTTCCGCGACAGCCTGAACTCCGTGAGGATCCCGCGATTGAGAACGAATCGCTCTGAAGGTCAGATCGACGCGCGGAACTCTCGCCAAATCATCAGCGCACGCCTCGTGTGAGACGTGCGCTGATGGGCCGATCGATACCGCGCCGTGGGAGTCGAAATCCGCGTCCGGACCTCTCCCCACGGCGGGCGTCGTTTCACTGAAGCGGCATCAATGCCGCCCTCCGGTTCGGCCCAGCGAGGGCGTCCCACAACTTCGGGATCCACGGGAGCTTGGTTGGGATCAACTTTCCTTGTCGCCCCCGTCCGCCGCGTCTGGCTAGGGTGCGACCGTGATCGGGAGAAGCGCTAGCCCTGCCTGGCCCGCACCCCGAATGGAGTTCGGGACGACCCACTGGAGCATCGTGCTCGCCGCCGCCGGTGAAATGTCCGAGGCGGCGGGCCAGGCGCTGGAGCAGTTATGTCACCTCTACTGGTATCCCATCTACGCTCATCTCCGACGGCGCGGCCATGACGCTCACGCGGCGCAGGATCTCACCCAGGGGTTTTTCGCGCGTTTGCTCGAGAAGAGCGCACTTCGTTCCGTCCGCCCGAGCCTCGGCCGCTTCCGCTCGTTTCTGGCCCACTACCGTTCTGCCAACGAAGTCGCCGAAGAACCGGACCGTCAATGGAATCGGGCGGAACGACATGCCGGCTTGGAGACCGCCCAACGCCAGCGCGCTGAAGATGCCGTCACGTCACTCCAATTCCAACGCGCCGAGGACCTGCTGGAGGACGAGGACGTGGTCATGGGCATGGCGTCCCTGGCCCGTCTCGTTCGAATGGAACCCACCCACCATGCACCCCACTACAGCAAACACACTGCCGCCTGCACAGCTCCTGGAGACTGCCAAACAACAAAGGCGGGTTCTTTGGCTCGTCGTGGCCAGCATCCCGTTGGTTATCGCGAGCATGGTCATCCCGACGATGACCGGCCCGGAGGCACTCATGCTCACGTTGCTCGCCCTCCTTCTCGTTGGCATGGTAGCCATCGGGGTTCTCGGGGTGGTCGCAGTGTACCGTCTCGCGAGAGCCCTGCAGGTATCTGCGCCTTGGATCTATGTGGCGTGCGCATTCATACCCTACATCAGCACCTTCACCTTGCTGATCATCAACCACCGTGCGAGTGCCGCCCTGAAGCGGGGCGGCATACGGGTAGGACTTATGGGCGCGGACCGGGGCGACTTGCTTCGGATCGGCACGGCAATGCCGCAATCGGTACCAGCCAATACCCGTTAGCTCACCTTGAGGTTGCGGGGATGGCACGGCGCGCCTGTGGGACGGGGAGACCGGTAAGCAAGAGCTGTGGGTCCAGACGGATCCTGGCCCCGTCGACGGGCGCGTACCCGGTTGTAACCTCCGATCCTGTTCTTCGGTTCCATGCCGGCCATTGAGCGGGTCGCAGCGGACCGTGGCGGGGATCGGGGCGGAAGGGGGGCAGATACTGTCTCTCCGCCGTGTGACCGGCTTTGCCTGAAATTGTCCGTAACGATTCGGTGAATTTGCTTTATAGCCCGGTAAGCCCGCTTCCACCGAGCCCATGGAAATCGGAGGTGAACTACCCTCCCCCGCGAAACCCACACCAGAGGAAGACCGCCATGAAACGAGAACTTGCTCAGACCCTTCATGTCCCCCGTCACGCCGGGAGTGTGCCCGTCGCCGTCCTGTGCACCTTCCTCGGGGCGGCAGCCCCGGCTGCCAACCAGTTCGTCCGGATGCCGGATCTGCCCACCAAAGCGAGTATCAGCTGGCTGTCCGCCTGGGGGGATATGGACAACGACGGATACCCCGAACTCATCGTCGCCAACGGGGGGAACAGCAAGCCCGAGACGCTGGATCTCTACCGCAACATGCGCGACATGACGTTCCAGGCCATGACCACCAACAGCGCCGGCGGCATCGTCGCCGATGCCGTGCCCTGGATGACGGTGGTCTGGTCCGATATCAACAACGACGGCCTCCTGGATGTCGTGGCAACGGGCTATTCGTCGGGCAGCCGCCAGTTCCCGCGCCTGTTCCTGAACCAGCCAAACAAGTCCTTCCGGTCGGTGGTGGCCGGGGACCTGACCAACACGAAGGACTACTATTGGAGTCTGCCTCCTGCCGACATCAACGGAGACGGTTGGGTGGACCTGGTGCTCCTGGTCGACAGCTACTCCTCAACTCGTTCCCAGAACCGACTGCTTCTGAACCGTGGCGACGCCACCTTCTCCGCTGTGACCGACGGGGTATTTGGAACCGACCGGATTCTTGCGAACGCTGGGGCCTGGGCGGACTACGATGGGGACGGGCGCATCGATATCTTCCTGGCCAACGTGCTGGACGACAATGCCCAGCATCGCGACCGCCTCTATCACAATGACGGCCACGGCAGGTTCACCAGTGTCACGGACACCCCGCTGGTGCAGACCAGCGGCGTCACCGTCCACTCCGCGTGGGGTGACTTCGACAACGACGGCGATCTCGACTGCGTCGTGGTCAAAGCCAATCGCGGGGTGCTTCTGTTTGTGAATGACGGGGGCGCGTTCTCCCGCCCACCCATCACCCTGACCTCCGCTTCGGGCGGGCCGGCCTGGATCGATTTCGACAACGACGGCTACCTTGACCTCTACCTGGGCCGGGGACAGGCATCCCAGGAGACCGACGTCCTGCTTCGCAACCTGGGCGATGGAACTTTCCAACCAGTCAAGGACGCCATCAGCACCGAGCTCCGGCGGCGGCAGGGATATTCCTGGGGGGACCTCGACAACAATGGCTTCATGGACCTCTTCGAAGGCTCACCCATCGGGAAGGGAACCCTCTACCAGAACCTCGGTAACACCAACCACTGGCTCAAGCTCCGGCTCAGGGGGACCACCTCGAACTCCGACGGCATCGGTGCCATCGTGCGGGTTCGGGCCACCATCCGCGGCGGAAGTCTTTGGCAGATGCAGCAGGTGGGCGGTGGCAACGTGGTGCAATCGGACCTTCGCCCCAATTTCGGCCTGGGTGACGCCACGGTCGTCGAGCAGGTCCGAATCGAATGGCCCTCAGGCAACGTGACGGTTCTCTCCGACGTGGCGGTTGACCAGATCCTTCCGGTGTCCGAACCCACCGCCATCCGCCCCGCTCGACCGGTCGCCTCGATCAACGGCAGCGTGACACTGACCAACGCGGTCACAGGGTTCAACGGTCAATGGTCCTTCGAAGGGGCCGTGCTCGCGGGCCGGACCAACCGCACCCTCTCCCTGACCAATCTCCAACCTGCCCAGGCCGGCCGATACTCCTTCGTGCTGCAGGCTGACACCGGGCCGGCGACCAACCATGTCTACCTCAAGGTCGACACCCAGTTCACCAAGGTGCTTGAGGGTGAGATCGTGAACGAGGTGAACGCCACCGATCAGGTCACCTGGATCGACTTCAACGGCGACGGACTCCTTGACGCCTATGTGCCGCATGACCAGAAGGGGACGGAAGATTCCCTGTTCCTCAATCTCAAGGGCGGCTCCTTCTCCAAGGTCACCGGTTCGACGCTCACCCAGCGGACCGTCGGCTCCCTCGCGGGCGCCGTCGCCGACGTCGACAACGACGGAAGGCCCGAGGTGTACGTGCCGCATGGCGATGCCGAGCCTGGCAAGCTCTACACTTACAATGGGGCCGCAGGCTTCCAGTTGGCGGCTCATCAGCCGTCCAATCTCCCCACCGGCCAGAGCATGGATGCGGCCTGGGGCGACTACAACGGCGATGGCCTGGTCGATTTGTTGGTCGCCAATGGCTACAACAGGACACAAACCAACGTCCTTTACCGGGCCAACCGCGACGGCACCTTTACCGCCGTGCCCGCGTCCGAGGCCGGAGCCCTGATCTCCGAGAAGGGGACGACCTGGCTCTGCACCTGGGTGGACTTTGACATGGACGGCCATCCGGATGTCGCGACGGTGGCTGCGGGGCAGGTCCGGCTCTATCGCAACAACGGCGAGGGTGGGTTTACGCGCGTCCCGGTGCCTGACTTTTCTTTGACTCCGGCATCCTGGGGCCTTGGCTGGGGCGATTACGACAACGATGGGTTCCCTGACCTTTTCGCAGGTCGATTCATCTATGGAATGGGTCGGCTTTACCATAATGAGGGCGGGAAAACTTTCGTAAAGGCTACAGGAACAGGAGACCTAGCCGAGCTCGACATGGAATGCTTCGGCGTCTGGGGTGACTATGACAACGACGGGTACCTTGACCTGTTCGTTGCAGGTTCCTACGAACCCGGGGCCCTTTTCCGGAATCGTGGTGACGGAACCTTTGAGTCGGTCAACGTCGGCAATCTGCTCACGGACGGTGATCAGCGGGTGAGCGCGACCTGGGTCGACGTCGACAACAATGGCTTTCTCGACCTCATGCTGGCGTGCGGCGACGCAATGGGATTCCTTGGATACCCGGGCCAGAAGAACCACCTCTATCTCAACAACGGCAGCGGCAACCACTGGTTGAAGATCCGGTTGACGGGCACTTCCTCCAACCGTGACGGCATCGGCGCCAAGGTACGGGTGCGGGCCACCATTGGCGGGAAGACATTCACCCAAATGCGCGAGATTTCCGGGAACAGCGGCTATCACGGGGTTCCGCTTCTGGCGCATTATGGTCTCGGTAATTCCACCAACGCGACGACCGTGCGCGTGGAGTGGCCCTCCGGGATCGTGCAGGAACTAAGCAAGGTGGCCGCCGACCAGAGCCTCACCATCGTCGAACCCGCCCTGGTCCGACTCACCTCGGAGGTTGTGCCGGCTGGAATTCGGCTGGAGTGCCTCGGGGCTGCAGGGGTGAGCTATGAACTGCAGGCCTCCAACGATCTGAAGTCCTGGGCTGCGGTGGCGACCCTGTCCAGCGGCACCGGCACCAGCGAGTATCTCATCCCCGCGGGGACGGTGTCGGGGAGTGTGTTCTACCGCGCGGTCGCGAAGTAGAGCGCCAGGGGTCGGACGTCCCAACCTCGGGTCGGTAAGTGCCGAATCAACATAAAATCGAACATGCCAGAAGCCACTGCCTCTCAGGTGGACTCCGATCCGCTGCCCTTGTGCTTGACCTGTCTGGAGAAGAATTCGGCGGAGGCGCATTTCTGCACTCAATGCGGTGCCCCCATGACATCCTACGCGTGCAGTGGACTTTTTGAATACACGCGGGCACAAGGTCATCTGTATCGGGAGACTGCCGGAAGGCCGCGACGACTTTTGGTGGTCGTCGGGGTATGGTTGATCTTTGTTCCGATCGCCGGGGTTGGGTGGCTGATGTTGGCCACAGGACGAGGGGCAGAAGTTGTTGGTCTTGTGGAAGGCTTGGCAACGGCTGCGATCGCGACCGGAATATTGTGGAGGAGCACGCGGAGCTATTTGCTTCGAGACCGACTTGTTCCACGGAAGTGACGTCTAACCATAAGCTCCGGTCAGAGACCTTCAGCCCACCGTTGCCGTAGTACGAGGCGCCGACGACCAGGCTTTTCCCTCCAAGCGAAGCCTAGAGCACCTGACGAACCGCCGGCCCAGCCGGGCTCTTGGGTCGTGGACCCGGCATGAGGACGGCGGTGCGCGTCGCGCCGGTGGCCGCTGGGGTGCGGGCTCTCGCGGTGGTTCCGGGCCGGGCCGCCGAGGCGGCCCACTGCCGAGCCGTACTGCTTGCCGTGCCCGAGTTGCCGCCGATCAGGGCCTGGAAAGTGTGCACGGCCTCCTTCATCGATCGCGCCTCGTTGCTCAGTTCCCCGCTGGCGCTGGCGCTTTCCTCGGCGCTGCCGGCGTTGGCTTGCGTGACCTTGTCCATTTCGGTCATGGCGAGGGTGACCTGATGGATGCCCCGGGCCTGCTCGTCCGAGGCACTGGCAATCTGTCCGACGTAATCATCCACCTCACGCGTCCGGCCGGCGATCCGCTCGAGACTCTCGGCCACCTTGCGCGGGTATGAGAGCCATGATTGAACTTGAACAGTCACTCTGATGGTGGCGACGATCACCCCATTCCCGGCAAATCAGCCTCTGAGCGTCCCATGAGCCCAATCCAACTAACACCGTTCCTTGCTGCCCGGTCCCTGCTCTCTGCCTCGGCCCGACTCCCATCCGCGGTCGCCCGAGTGCTGGCCGTCATGCTTCTCCTGACGGCGGTCTGCGGGCAGGCGCGCGCGACGTCGTCGTTCCTCGAGACCAACTGGGCGCGGACCGGTGTCGCGAGCCAATCCAGCACGGTCGTGGATAACGCCAATCCCGATGCCGGCAACGCCGGGCTGGCCATGGATGGCAATACCAATGGCGTCTACAATGGGGCCACCGGCACGGTGACGCTGAGCGCAGGTCCCGCGGCCGATGCGGATTCGGGCGGCCCGTTTTGGGAGGTCGATTTGGGGGCGTTACGCGCGATGGGCCGGCTGCACGTCTGGTTCCGCACCGATTGCTGCCAGAACCGAAACGACGATTTCACGATGATCGTTCTCGACGCCAGCCGGCAGGAGGTCTGGCGGAGGACTTATTCGGGTCGGCCGGGAAATGACTTCGCATTCAACCTCGCCCCCGCGGTGACCGGGCGGATCGTGAGGTTCGAGCCGCAGAACCCGCTGACGACCAGTGATGGCACCTTCTCCCTGGCCGAGGTCGAGGTACTGGCTCCCTACCAGGGTGTCACGGTTGCGGTCACCCAACAGCCCGCGGATGTCTCAGTGACGGAAGGACGCCTCGCGACGCTCGGGCCGGTGGCTGCCCAACTGGTCGGCGCACCCCAGGACCGACTCACTTTGCAGTGGCAAAAAAACGGAGTGGATATCCCCGGCGCGACCCAATCGACCTACACCACTCCCAGCGTCCAGGCCCTTGGCGATAGCGGGACGGTCTACGGTGTCCGGTTCCTATCGTCGGGGCTGGCGGTGCTCTCGACGCCGGTGAAGCTGACCGTGACCAAGGACTCCGAGGCGCCCTTGGTGGAGGGAGTGACTTTCCATGGTCGCGCAACGCTCGAGGCGGTGGTGCGGTTCAATGAAGTCATGGATGCCACGTCGGCGCCAAGCGCTGCCAACTACGATTTCGGTACGGGAGTCACAGTCGCCAAGGCCAGCTTGAGCGGAGTACTCGTCGATTCATCGGACCAGCACGCCTATCAGGAGGTGGTACTGGGCGTCGTGGGCCTGGCTCAGAATGCTGCCTATTCCCTGACCGTGAGCGGGGTCAAGGACCTGGCGGGGAACCAACTCAAACCGGTGGTGCTGGCCGGCAAGACGCCTTACTTCGAGGTGAATTGGGCGCAGGCTGGAACGGCGACGCAGTCCAGTACGGGAGTTGGAGGCGACGCGGCCCATGCCATCGACGGGAACACGGATCCCTACTTTCCGAATGGTTCGGTCACCTTGAACGGGGCGGCGGAGGATCCGGGCTGGTGGGAGGTGGACTTGGCTGGGACCCGTTCCATCGGCCGGTTGAAGATAGATTTTCGGCAGTTGGACGCCGCCGAATGCTCGGCCCTCTTCAATTCGTGCACCGTGCGGAACGACGACTTCACGCTGCGGATCCTTGACGCCAGCCGCAAGGAGGTCTGGTCCAAGACTTATCCCGGTCGGCCGCCCCTGCGGGTCTCTTACAACCTGCCCCAGGCCATTTCAGGACGCTATGTCCGTTTCGAGTCCCAGTCCCCGCTGACCACCAGCGACGGTTTCTTCTCCCTCGCGGAAGTGCAGGCCGTCGCGCCGTATGAAAACATCACGATCACCCTTACGAAGGATCTTCCCGCAGCCCTGTCCGTGACGGAAAACCAGCGGGCACTGCTCGGCCCCGTCGAGGCTCTGGCCAGTGTCGTGGCCCCGTCCGACATCATACAGTACCAATGGCAGCGGAACGGAATCGACATCGTGGGGGCGAACCTGCCGTCCTACCAGACCCCGCCGCTCGACCTGTCGGATACCGGGGTCCGTTACCGCTGCAACGCCCTGATCTCGGGCGGTCTTCGCTCGAGCACCGAAACCACCGTGACGGTCGGGAAGGATGTGGTTCCGCCTACAATCAAGAGTGCAGCCGGCGGCTTTTCCTACACCGACGTCACCGTCATCTTCACGGAGGCGGTGGCGGAGTCTTCGGCTGGGAAGGTGGCGAGTTACTCCCTCTCGGGTGGACTGTCCGTATCGGAGGTGGTGGTGCTGACGCCTAACTCGGTGCGACTGACCACATCGGCCCAGACTCCCGGCACGAAATACACCGTGACGGTCAGCGGCGTGCGCGACCTGGCCTCAGGCGGGGGCAACCTGATCGCCGCTGACAGCAAGTCGGACTTCATCGCGCCTTTGGCCGACGCCGACAAGTACGTGGTCGTGGGCAATCCGGGCAATCGCAACGACACCCAGTGGAATACCACCCGCGGCGAGGTGGGGTACGAATACGAGATCTCGAAATACAAGGTCAGCAATGCGGAGTACGCGGCCTTCCTGAATGCCAAGGCCAGGTCGGATCCCCACAACCTCATGGTCCCGGGCGGGGGCGAAATCATCCGCGAGGGAGAGGACGGCAGTTATACTTATACTGTCTTGTCCGGCCGCGAGAAACGTCCGGTGGTCTTTGTGGCGGCGGTGGATGCCATGCGAATGGCCAACTGGCTGCACAATGGTGGCACGGCCGAGAGCGACACGGAGGTCGGATCCTACACGTTCGATGGCTATGACACTGTCAGCCGTCGCACCATCGGTGCAGACTACTTTCTGCCCAGCGACGACGAGTGGTACAAGGCCGCCTATTATGATCCCACGAAGGGCGGGACGGGTGGGTATTGGCAATTTCCGCCCAAGACCGATGACCCGGCCAAGATGGTCAAGGAGCTTCCCCCCGGCGGACCCTTCTCGGCCAACTTCGACAACGTCGCCGCGGGCGATGGCAACGGAACCACGGATGTCGGCGCCTATGCCTCGGCGTCGAGTTATTACGGCACTTTCGACCAGGCGGGGTGCACCTGGGAATGGAACGAGCCCCCGGATCCCTCCACCAAGGTCGCCAGCCGCCGCGGTGGCTCGCAGGGGAATGCCATCGCCCGCCTGGCCGCCGGCGCCATCGCCAGCAACCCGATCAACAAGGGCGGGGCGACCGTCAACCAGGGCTTCCGCCTGGCCCGGGCCCATCGAATCCGGCTCCAGCTCGTCGCGGTCGGGAACGCCGGAAATCCCAAGGATACCCAGTGGAACACGGCGCGAGGGCAGGTCAACTATCCCTACCAGATCAGCAAGTTCAAGGTGAGCAACGCGGACTATGCCCTGTTCCTGAATTCCAAGGCCAAATCCGATCCTCATAACCTCATGGTGTCGGGTGGTGGGGAAATCATTCGCGAGGGCGAGGACGGGCATTACACTTATCGCGTCCTGGAGGGCCGGGAGAAGCGGCCGGTGCTCTTCGTCGCCGCGGTCGACGCCATGCGCATGGCCAACTGGTTGAACAGCGGCGCGAAGGACGGGAGTGATACCGAGACCGGCTCCTATACCTTCACGGGCTATGATGACGTCAGCCGCCGGACCTCCAGCGCCCGGTATGTGCTGCCCAACGACGACGAGTGGTACAAGGCGGCGTATTTCGATCCCACCAAGAACGGGACCGGCGGTTATTGGCAGTACCCGCCGAAGACCGATGATCCGGCCAAGATGGTGAAGGAACTGCCGCCGGGCGGTCCGTACTCGGCGAATTTCGACAACGTCAATCCTGGCGAAGGCAATGGCACGACCGATGTCGGGGCTTACACCTCCGCGTCGAGTTACTACGGCACGTTCGATCAGGCCGGGTGTACCTGGGAGTGGAACGAGCCGCAGGACCCGGGCACCAAGGTCGCGAGTCGCCGAGGCGGTTCCCAGGGAAACGCCATCGCCCGTCTCGCCGCGGGTGCAATCGCCAGCAATCCCATCAACAAGGGCGGGGCGAGCCTCAATCAGGGCTTCCGCCTGGCCCTCGTCCCACCACCAGCCCAGGGCGCGAAGCTCTCGGTGGAGAAACTGACCGCCACCACGCTTCGGATCACATGGACGGAAGGCGGCAAGCTCGAGAGCGCGGGCTCTGTGAACGGACCTTACACCCCGGTGGACGGCAATCCGGCGTCTCCGTATCTCACCAGTCCTGCCAATGCCGCGATGTTCTACCGGGTGAGTCGATGAGCCCCATGGGGTGTCTCCGATCCGGCCTGGCGGGGCTCGGCCCTCCAGGCCGGGGGGCGCCCCGCGATCCTTTCCCCTCGCGGCGACCTGCCGGTTTTTCCGTCGCCGTCCGACGACGGGGTGGTCTTCTCGTAATCCCAATCCAGAACCCGCACCATTCCGCGCGCGCCGTGCCTGGACGCGTCCGCAGAGGACGGCGCCCGCGGAGTGCGCGCCCCACCGTCAACCTGTGGATGCGCCGGCTCGTGGGTGGCACTTGGTCACTCCGCACCGCCGCGATCAACGCCCCGGGGACCACTGCGAATCTGCGGTTGTATCGCCGGGTGATCATTCTCCGTAAACTGGCATCCCCACCAGCCCGGATGGCTTTGACCCGCTTGATGACAACACGGTGCTCGGGCTCTTGCACCACCCCACACCGGATGTCCGCGGGGAAACCGCGCACGAATTCGACATCGAGTTCGGCCCTCGGGGAGAGGCGACGAAGTGGACGAGGAAATTCAGAGCGTCCAGCCGGAGGAATCAGCGGGATCCACAGGGAGATGGTGTCAAATGCCGAAGAAAACCCGCGCTCAGGCTCGTGAGGGTCATCTTCGTGGGCCTGGGCAGGAAGCTCGCCGGCGGGCGGAATTGAGCCCGCCGATTCTTTGCATCGGGCACGAGCAGATCCGCGACGAAGCGCTGGACTTCATAGGGCGTCCATACGTTGCTCTTCCAGATATGCACGAGGCGCCCGTCCGGTCCGATGAGCACCGTGCGCAGGTCGTGTGAGATCAGGCCTCCTTCCCAGGCGTAATACAAGCCCGTCGATCGGGCGATGGATTGGATTTGTAGGGGGTCGCCCGTGGCAAAGCTCCAGTGCCCCGAATTCGCGGTGTAACGCGCCGCATATTCCTTGAGCACCGCGGGCCGATCAAAGATCGGATCCATGGTGATACTCAGCAACTGATACTGGTCGGGAAACTCCTTGCTCAATCGCCGCTCCAGATCGGCGAAATTCTTGGACATCAGCGGGCAGAAGTTCGGCAGGGGGCAGCGGGTGTAGATAAATGTCAACACGACGGCTTTGCCACGAAAGTCGTTCAGGCGGATATCTTTTCCATCCTGATCAACCAGCCTGAAGTCCGGGACGGATTCGCCAACTTGAACCCGTTCGGTTTCATTGGTGCGAATGTAGTCCGCGTTGGTCGCCAGATCCGCAACGGCGGCGGGATCTTCGGGGCGGATCTTCTGAATGTGCGAAATCCAGGAATCATCCCTGGTGACTGCCAATTCAAATTGCACCCTGTCGCCGGCGGTCAACCCGTTGAAGAGTGCCGGGTCTTTTACCGGGAGCGGCATGGTCATGGCCGGCATGTAACCGGGAATTGCCTCATGTTCGACGCGAATGACGCGGTTCTGGACATCCAGCTCGCGCACCTGCCCCCGTACTTGGAACGTTTGGGTGGGGGCGGGTTGGGCGTGAGACGACGCGACATGCTGCCTCAACACAACGCTGCATAGAATAGCGGCCGAGGTCATCGCGCCCAACAGGGCGATAATCCATTTCGCTTTCATAGATCTGTTCGCCGAAATCTCCAGAGGCTCAAGCCCAGGGTGCCTCCCAGCCACAATGCCCCCGTGAGCAGGATGGTCAGCACGGGCACATGCAACTCCAGTTGGTTGGACAGGTTGACGGCGCGGAACAGGTCCACCGGATTGATCGCCAGCCACCCGAGCGTCGAGGCGCGGACCGCCGGGGCCGCGGGGGCTCGTCCGGCGGGCATGTTGTCGAAGGCAGAATGAATATCCGCCGCCGCGTTGACGTGCGTGGTGTCGCACATGACTTCGATTTCCTGCGCGGCGGCAAGCGACCGGGTCGAGACCACCACTCCGAGGGCGACTAGATCGAACACAAACACGGCCACGCACCAGAGCAGCAGCGCTGCGACCAGCGATTGCACGCGCGTTCGGCAGAACGTCGAGACGGTCAGTCCCAGGCCGAGAAAAAGAATTCCCAGCACCAGCCCGGACCCGGCGAGGCGCAGAAACGGCGCGATGTCATTATCCTTGGCCGACAGACCGACGACCGTGCCCGCGATGCCAAACCCCAGCACCAGTGGCAGCGCCAGCGTTAAGCAGCCGCCGAGGAACTTACCCAACAGGCAGGACCAACGACTGACGCCGCCGGCCAGCAGAAGACGGAGCGTGCCCTCTTCCCGTTCGACCACGATGAGATCGTGGCCGAGGAGCAGTCCAAGCAGCGGGACAAGATACTGCACAAGGTTCAGGAGGCTGATCACCGTGCGCTCGTAACCCTGCACGCCAATCCGGCCGATTTGCACCAGGCCGAGAAAGCTCGTGAGACCGATTGCGCCGAGCCAGACCAGCACGCACGCCATGACCCAGCCGCTGCGGAAGCGGTCGCCGAATTCTTTGATGGCGATGAGGCCGGCTTGCTGGTGGCAGCCGAGGTAACGAGGTCTGCTTTGCGTCTTCGGAACAGAGCTCCGATCCTCCTTACGCCGGCTTCGGCGGGGCATGCAGGAGATGCTTGAATCGGCCTTCACGCGAAGGCCTCCTCCGGCGCGCGCGCGCCGCGGGCGATGCGGTGATAAATGGCTTCCAAAGAATCCGCCGGACCGTGGTCCGCGCGCAGGGCGTCCAGGGTGCCGAATGCCGCCACCCGGCCTCGGAGCAGGATGGCGATGTGCGTGGCCAGCGGTTCGACGGCGGAGAGGGTGTGCGTCGAAATCAGGAGGGTTGCACCGCGCGCCTGCTCCTCGCGCAGAATGGATTGGAGAGTGTCGAGGAGCACGGGATCGAGGCCGTTGAATGGTTCGTCGAGCACGAGCAGTTCCGGTTGGCCGCAGAGTGCAATGGCCAGACCCAGTCGTTGCAACATACCCTTGGAAAGATGACGCACTTTCCGCTCGCCGCCGTCGTAAAGGCCCACGCGCCTGAGTTGGGTTTCGACCTCGCGGTCGGTTTGGCCTTTGAGTCGCGCGAAGAATGTCGCGTTTTCCAGGACGGTGCGTTGTGGGTAGAGCGCGACCCGCTCGGCGACGTATCCGAACAATGTCCGGTCCGAAGCGGTGAGCGGATGGTCTTGCCGGAGGATGCTCCCACGCGTTGGCCGCGTCAGCCCCAGGACGCAGCCGAAGAGGGTGGATTTACCCGCGCCATTCGGGCCCAGCAACGCCAGCACACCGCCGCGCTCGACCGACAGATCGACGCCATCCAGCGCGGTGATTGCGCCGTAATGTTTCGTCAATCCAGAGACTTGGAGGTAGGCGCTCATCGCGCGGCTAGGGACGGATGGAACCTACAGTTGCACCTGCAGAATAGGGTTGCATGGGTGTGCCAGGAGCTTCAGCAGGGGCACGCCCCGAACTCTGGCCGCGCCCGGCGCTCCGGCCCGGAGGTTGTTCGCGGCCGGGGTGGGAGCTCGTTTCTGGTGTCGTCACCGGAGGCTTCACCAAAGGCGCGCGATCGGTCACCCCGATCGTGTCCAGCAACGGCATCAGTTCCTCCCCTTTGCGCAGGAGCGCGACCGCGGGACTGAGTGCGAAGACGCGCGCCTCGGGATGGCGGTCCACGAGATATCCAAACACGTCCGTCTCGTGATACGGAGTGTCGCCGATGCCATCGTGATTGCGATCCGCCCCGATGTAATCGCTCCAGTAATTGCCCCGGCCGCGCTCGGAGAACGAGTTTGGCCCTTGGCGGCCCTGGTCGGTCTCAAACGGTGGCTGCCACACCTGGTCGGTGTTCCGGATGAACGCGTTCGCGACAAAGACATTCTGCTCGGAGGCGTTGCTGAGATAGAGGCCGATGTCGTTGGTCGCGATGATGTTCCCCGTGAAGCGATTCAGGTTGGATTGCTGCACGAAGAGGCCGCGATTGTGTCCGGCGATCACGTTGTGCGTGATGATGGAGTTGTCCACCTGCTTGAGCACCATGCCGTGGCGGCGGTTGGCGAACACGAGATTGCCTTCGACGAGCGACTGCCGGCTGAACATCAACGTCGCGCCGATGGCGTTGCCCGTCAGCTCATTCGTCAGCAGCCGGTTCTGATGTGAATACATGGAGTGAATGCCAAAGCGCGTGTCCCACACCCGGTTGCCGGCGATGAGGTTGTGGTCGGCGTAGGAAAGGTACATCCCATCGCGCTTGTCGTGGATGGTGTTGTCGAGAATGCGATTGCGCTGGCTATTCCACAGGTGCAGGCCGTTGCCGCGCTGGGCGGAAGCGAGGTCCGGGCTGCCGGAAATGTCGTTCTGTTCGAGCGCGCACTCGCTGGCGGCGCGGAGGTAGATGCCAAAACCGTCACCCGCGATGCGGCAGTCCCGCACCCGCGCCCGGTCGCCGGTGATCATGATGCCGGAATCAACCTTCGTCAGGTCGCGGCCGCAATTGCGGATCACCAATCCGCGCACCTCCACGTCTGGCGCCGTGATGGTCAGCGGCGTGCCGCTTCCATCCGCGTCCAGGACGGGCGTGTTTGTGCCCAATAGCCGGATGGACTTTGTGATGACCACCCTTTCGCGGAAAACGCCCGGACCGGACAACAGGACCGTATCGCCGTCCTTCGCCTGGGCCATGGCATCGCTGATGGAATGGATGACAGGCACGGTTGCGGCCTGGGCCAGGGCGGACACTGCCAGCAACATGGCCAGCGCCAGCTTCACAGATTTGCCAGGGCTGGCTCGGGGTTGCCGCCGAGGGCCGAAAGCACAGCGAACACAACGGAATTAATGAATCGAGTGCGGTCGAAGGCGATCAGCAACGCGACCGTGATCATCACGATCGCGCCGGACCATTGCAGGCTGCGCATGAGCCGGGGACGATGCACGAATTGCCAGCTCCAGTTTCCCACAGCGACCGCGATGGCGGCCATCGGGATGGCCAGCGCCAGCGAGTAGGTGCCCAGAATGAGCGCGCCCCAATACCACGTTGAAGTGCCTACGAAGATCAGCAACGGATAAAGAATCGCGCCGCCCATGCACGTCAGGCAGCTCACCGAGAGGCCCAGGCCGGCGCAAAATGAGTTCATCGCAGTGATGTTGCCCGGCTGGCGCAGACTCAATCCCGGCGCACGGATCACCGCTGCGTGCCTCGGTGAAACCACCGCCACGCCGGCGGCAATGACCATGCGGAACTTGCGTCCGAGTTGCGCGAGCCAGACGAAGCATTGGCCGCCCGGCTTCATCACGCCGACGGATTTCAGCGCAAAATATATCAGGAACGCCGCGCCCAGGTAATTGGCGTAGTGCGTCCAGTTCCCAAAGCCCGGGCCGTGATTCGCATGGGTCGCCCTGCCATTCTCGGGCGCGGCCGTGATCAAGTCCCCTTGCTGGGACGTGCCGCAAAAAACGTCATCGGCGCTCGCGCCGGCGGCGAGCTTGGATTGCATGCCCAGCAACTGCTGACCCATGAGCGCCACCGTCGCGCCACTGGCCATGTAGAGCACGGTAAATCCGACAACGAACGCGGTCAGGTTGCGCAGGATCCGTGCGCGAACCTGGAGCGGCATCCGTGCCCCCTTTTCTGCAATGGCGGCGGAACTGACGACGCCCGCGATGATGCCGGAGTAGTAAGTCGTGAGTTCGATGGCGCACGGACTCAATATGACCATGAGTGCACCAATCACCCCCAGCGCGAGCATCAGCGTGCTCGCAAGCGTGCGGGCGGGTGTGGGTTCGATGACCGGGAGTCTCCACTCGAAGGCGCGATTGAGCGTCTTGCCGACGCCCGTCACGAGGAGCCGGAAGTGGCCGCGTTTCGCTGTGAAAATCGGCTGGCCGGAGTTGTCCACAAGCGGAAATACGAGCAGATACATGTTGTGATGCTCGCTTAGAACGACCGGCGTACCGAGCGAGGGGTATCGGTCGCCGTTGCTGTCCTCGACGAGCACTTTGCCCCGCAGGTCCAGGTCGGCGATGGTGCCGACATGCGTGTTGATGCCGATGAGGAATGGCTGTGCGCGGTTCTGCCACTGCTGCAGATACGGCTCCAGCTTGACTCGCTTGATGAAATCCGGCGTCGCGTAGGTCGCGTCCAGAAACACGTCGGACAGGGAAACGCGCGCGGCGTCGCTCTGTCGCGCCGTGGCCGGACTTCCGGCCTGGAGCTTGGGTACGATGTAAACGCCGACGACGAACACCGCCACCAGCAAAAGGATGCCGGAGACGAAAAGAATGCGAGTAGCTTTCATGGCAGACTGGAATTCGCGTGCTGGCCCTGGCCGCAACAAGGCACCGACTTCTCCATGGCACCGGACTTCAGTCCGGTTTGGCTCGCACGAGCCGAATCAGTGGCCGTTGCAGCGGCTTTGACAGAGCTGGACACCGTTGACACGGATCCGATGTCTTCCATCTGGCTCGTCACCGGGCTTAAACCTGGTGCTGATGAAAGACGGGTTGCTGCAGGCGCACGGCGCAGCCAGACCGCCCCCAGTTGAGAAGCCAGTGCTCCGCCAATCAGCCACGCGCCGACACCGAAGCGGGAACTGACGGTGAATTGAGCAATCTTCCTCGTGCCGAGGAAAGGTGGAGTGAAGTCCTTGATGCCGGCCAGAATGGTCTTTTGATCACGTTTGTGGCCGATGTCGTGCATTTGCGACAGGGCTTGCACGGTCGCCAGGATCAGCGCCGCCACCAACCCGCCGCTGACCAGTGTCAAGGCCCAGCGCCCCAACGGGCTGCGCCAGAGGCCCGCCAGGACACCGAGCGCCGCGCCGGCGACCAGCGTCGCTGGAAGCCATTTGAATTGCGGCAAAGTAGGTGGGACGTGCACCCCGATGTATTGGTTGAGCACGCTGAGCTCCCGAAGGTCGCCGCGCAGTGAACCAGGATGCACCGCGATCTTGAGCGCCTCTTCCGCGCGATATTGCGGCGCCTCCAGGCGCATCTGCCAGAGGGGGAGCTTCAGGCTCGCAAGCAGCAATGCGGCGGCCAGAATCACGAGAGCGGGGATGCCGATTCGGCCCGCAACGCCGACTGAGCTCAACGGCGTAGTGGCGCCGCTCAGGTTTGTGATCTTATTCATACACGCCGCCCTTTTTCGGGGCACTGCGGGTTTTGTCAGCCTTGGCCAGCGGGCCAATGTATTCGTTGAGTTCAGCCCCCGAGGGCTTCACGAGCAGCCGCCCCCGCATTTCGAGATGGAGCGCGGAACAAAACCAGGTGCAGTAGTACCAATGGGTGCCCAACTTGTCCGCGACGAAGGTGGTCTCGGCGGTCTGACCCGGATCGACCGCCAAATTGATGCCCATCCTGGAAAACGCGACGCCGTGGGTCATGTCCCGCACCGTCTCGACATTCGTCAGGTGCAGATGAATCTCGTCCCCCTGATGCACCTCGAACACATCGGGGGCGAACTTCGACCGGATACAGGTCATATAGACGTCCACCTTGTTGCCATTGCGAACGATCTTTTCCTCGCCGAGCTTGATGGCCGTGGGCTGGAGTTCGTGGGTCTGGATCACTATGTTCTCCAGGACTTTCCGGTGAACCATGGCGGCGTCGTGCGGTTCCGGCAGCGAAGGGAAGGCCGCGACGACCCGCATCTTTTCGCCGGAGATATCAATGAGCTCCTGCGACTCCGGCATCCCCGGGCCGACCGGCAGGAACATTCCTTTGCTGAGTTTGTTCAGGGAAATCAACCAGTCGCCGCTCGGATGACTCGTGTCCGAGCCAGCGGCCTTCGTGTGGCCGACGTTGTAATGCACGTCCACCCGGTCCGCGATGTAGTCCCGCTCCCCCTGGATGGCTTTTTCGATGTTCCACTTCACGATCTGCGAATCCACGAACAGCGACGTGTAGGCATTGCCGCGGCCATCAAACGTGGTGTGCAGTGGGCCGAGACCCACTTCGGGTTCGGCGATCACCTTGAGCGAATGCGCATCGATGATGGTGACAGTCGGCGACAGTTTGCCGCTGGCGAGCACGTACTTCCCGTCGGGGGTGACGTTGCACCCGTGCGGGTTCTTCGGAATGGGAATCAACGTCAGCACGCCGGGAACTTTTTCCGACTCGATCACCGGCACGCCGTTGATCTTCGTGAATTTGCCATCCGTCAGCGCCTTTTCCGCCAAAGGTACGTCAATTGCGCCCACGGCATCGCGGTCGCGCTCAATCATCCCCTCCGACGTCGTCGCATTCTCCGTGTTATACATCGTGACAAAGACGTAGCGCCCATCCTTTCCGGAGCTGGCGATGTCCGCGTTGCCGACGAAGCTGACCTGAAATTTTGTCTCCAGCGTCTGAGCGTCCAGAAAGGCCACCAGCGATCGGTACTTGGTCGCGTCGGTGGAGTTTCCGGCCGGATCTGTCTCCAGTTCGCCGTTGACGAATACGTATTTGCAGGACGGCAGATAAGCCGCCAGGCCGTGCGCGCCCTGGATGTTGGGAACGAGCTTGATCTCGGCGACCTCGAATGTGCGCAGATCCACCTTCGCCACGCGGTCATTGGCCTTGTCGTTGATCCAGAGCCAGTGGCCGTCGTAGCGTCCGTCCGTCTGGCTCAACACGGGATGGTGCGTGTCCCCCCAGAGCGGTCCGGTCGCGACGAGGCGTTTGTAGGACT
>CAIMTB010000192.1 GCA_903844265.1 uncultured Verrucomicrobiota bacterium | reverse complement strand
GACGAATCTAGCCGTGAACGCGACCTCACCAAGAGAAATTCACGAGTGCCGAAAGACGCCCCCAGGCCGCGACTTCGAATTCCAGGGATGGAAGATCCAAATGAAGGACCTGTCCCCTTACGTGGGTCTCGTCCCCTTACGTGGGTCTCCGAATTGTCGGTGGCAGGGCGACCTCTCCGAGGGCGCCCTGCCTTGCGTCCCCAAAGGGCGGCGCGCAGCGGAGTGCACGCCCTACCTTCCCCCGACTCGCGCATCCGGCGGTTTCACCACAGTCAGGAGGTAGGGCGGGCAGTCCCTTGCCCGCCGCGCATTCGTCGTCACCCGACGGCGCAACGGACCGTGCAGGGCATTTCCGAATTGTCGGCGCGCAGCGGAGTGCGCGCCTACCCGAGGAGCCCGTGCTGCATCCCGAGCCATAGCAGGCCCGCCTTGAGCCAGAGCGGCATGGTCACGAGGCTTGCGATCGAGGTTCCAAGGACGATGCGCAGAGCTGTCCCGGCATCCCCGCCGAAATGCCTCGCCATGACGATGGGGAACACGGCCGAAGGCATCGCCGCGTGGAGGAGCATGACCTGCTTCAACTCCATGGACAGAGGGAGGACTGACGCGATCGACAGAATGACGACCGGCATGACGACGAGCCGGATGAGGCACGCCACGCCAACCAGACGAAGGCCCTGGTGTTCACGCAATTCCGGCAGCACGTCGGCAATCGTCGCTCCAATGAGCACCAATCCCAGCGGGATCGAGCACTGCCCCAGCAGGTGCGCGCCCCCGAGGATCGCGGCCGGAATCAGCGCGCGGGGGATCAGGGCGTTCAAGAGGAGTGTTCCAACGATGGCCAGCACCGGCGGGTTGAGCAGGTATTTCGAACCTTCGCGCCAGGAACGGCCGCTCACCAGCGCGAGCCCCAGCAGCCACATCGCCAATTCCACCCCGATGTTCTGCACGAACAGGACACCCATCGTTCCAGCCGAGAACAACACCTGTGCCAACGGGATCGGAATATACCCATAGTTGCACAATCCCACCGTCAACGCGTAGGTCCGCTCCCCGCCCACGCCGGCCTTGGACCGCGGCCACCTGCGGGTCAGCCAGCCTATGCCAAACCCCGCCGCCGTCGTCGCAAACCCCATCAACGGCGGAAGCAGGACATTGTCCAGCCGGGCAAAGACCGGGTTGCCCAGGATCGTGTCCGCGATCAGGCAGGGCGTGAACACATTGACCACCACCCGCATCAGGCTGGCGTCGGAATGTTCGCTGAGCCAGTTGACGCGGCGGATGACGTAGCCGACCCCGACCACGCCCAGGACGGGAAGGACGGCGTTGAGGAGGAGGAGAAACTGGTCGATGACTCACCCTCCACGCTAGGACTGCGGCACGAGATTCTCGGCGACAGGCGTACGATACGCCTTCCACGCCGGCACGAGCCCCGCCAATGCGGCCATCGCGATCATACCGAGAGGCGCCCACGCCATCACGGGATGCAGCATGAAGGGATCAAGGACCACGCCAGTCTGCGTGCGCACCACTGCCGCCACGCCGGTGAGGATCGCCACGTGGACAGCGAAGGCGGCGACCATTCCCATCCCGGCAATCACCGCAGCCTCGGCCACGATCGCAGAAAATATCACCGCCCGCCGCGCGCCCAGCGCCCGGAGTATGGCGATGTCCCGTCGCCGTTCCTTCATCGAATTGTAGATGCTCACCAGGATCGAGCCGGTCGCGACCACGGCCACGAGATACGCCACGAGCGCCAGCACCCGGTCCACCCAGGCGATCTTGTTGAACAACTGCGCCACCACCTGCGCGATCGGCCAGGCAAACGTCAGACGGTTTCCCTGCTTGTTGTAAAAAAGGTCCAGCTGCCGGGCCGTCAGCGGGCTGGTGTCCTTGAACTTGATCAACACACCACTCAGGTCACCGGCGTTCTTCGGGTCGTGACCCGTCATCAACTGCACCCCCTGGAGCGGGATCCAGATCACACGGTCCGCCGGCGTATTGCTCGGGCGCATCACTCCCACGACGACATAGTCCTCGTCGTGGCGGTTGTTCGGGTCGAAAAGCAGGCCATGGTACGGCTTGAACTTGTCCCCGACCCGCAGTCCGAGGCGCTCGGCCGCGAAACTTCCAACCACGCCCTCGCGCAAGCCCGGGTCGAACGACCGCCCCGCCGCGAGATCGAAACGCCGCCCCGGCGAGTGCTCCACGTCGGTGAACAGGTTGGTGGCGGTGCCCACGATGCGGTACCCGAGGTAATTGTCACCGAGCGCAACCGGTATCGCGACACGCACCGCTCCGTTCGTGCGCACCTGCTCGAAGTCGGCGTACGGGATGTTCCCCGGGGATTCCTCGATATGGAAGATGGTGTTCAACACCAGCTGCAGCTTGGACCCGCGCGCACCAAGCACCGCGTCGAAGCCTGCATTCACGCCCGTGAACGCAGCCTGCGACTGGTCCTTGACCACCCAGACCGCCATGAGGAGGCCACCCGCCAGGGCGATCGAGAAGGCCGTGATCACCGTCGAGAAAAGGTGCTGCCGCAAACTCTTCCGGACCATCAACGGCAGGGTCACGACGCCACCTCCTGCGCATGCGCGGCACGGTTCAGCGCGAGAAGATCCCGACGATCATCGAACTGCGCGAGCACCTCGCGGTCGTGGCTCACGAGGAGCAGGGCGGCACCCGATTCCGTGCAGGCCTCGCGGATCAGCGCGAGGGACTCGAGTCCGGCGCGATGATCGAGGTTGCCGGTCGGTTCATCCGCCAACACCAGCTTCGGCCGGTTCGCCAACGCGCGCGCCACCGCCACCCGCTGCTGCTGGCCTGTGGAAAGCTGCCGCGGATAATGGCGAAGCCGGTCGCCAAGCCCCACGCGCCGCAGCAATTCCTCCGCCCGCCCACGGTCCGACCCCGGCCCGAACGACATGCCGAGCAGCACGTTCTCCAGGCAGGTATAGCCCTGCAGCAGATTGAACGTCTGGAAAATATAACCGATGGAGACCGCACGAATCCGGTCACGGGCAGCCTCCTTCGCCGTCGCCAGGTCCACGCCGTCCAGCACGACAGAACCAAGGTCAGGCACCAGGATGCCGGCGATCAGATTCAGGAAGGTCGTCTTGCCCGAGCCGCTCGCACCGCTCAGGGCCACCCGCTGCCGGGCCTCCAGGTCAAAGGCCGGAATTTCGACCACGGTTGTGATCGAACCGTCGGGGGCACGGAACGACTTCTTCAGATTTCGAATCTCCAGCAGCGCCATGAGAAGGCCCGGACGCTAGTCCTCCACACCGGCCGGGGCCAGCGCTTTGACGGCACTTCCGCCCTGGATTTCCAACTCCCCCTTCACCACGGCGAACTGCTCGAGCGCGAACTTGAGATCCTCACGCGTGTGCGCCGCGGACATCTGGGTGCGGATCCTGGCCCTGCCCTGCGGCACGACAGGATAGAAAAAGCCCACCACATAAACCCCGCGCTCCAGCATCGCCGCCGCGAACCGCTGCGCGAGCACGGCGTCGCCCAACATGATCGGCACGATGGGATGCTCCCCGGGAACGATCTCGAACCCCAGATCCGCAAGGCCGGCACGGAAAAACCGCGTGTTGGCCTCGAGCCTGTCCCGCAATTCCGTGGAGTCGGAAATCAACTCGAGCGCCCGCAGCGACGCCGCGGCGATCGGTGGCGCGACGGTGTTGCTGAACAGATACGGACGCGAGCGCTGGCGAAGCAGATCGACGATCTCCCGCCGTCCGCTGGTGTAACCCCCACTGGCCCCGCCCAGCGCCTTCCCCAATGTCCCCGTCAGGATGTCGATGCGACCCATCACGCCATGATGTTCAGGAGTGCCCCGGCCCGTCCGCCCCATGAACCCCACCGCGTGCGAATCGTCGACCATCACCAACGCGTCATGCCGACCCGCCAGATCACAGATCCCCGGAAGATCCGCCAGCGTGCCGTCCATGCTGAACACACCGTCGGTCACGATCAGCCGGAACCGCGCATCCGCCGCCTCACGCAACTTCACCTCGAGGTCGGCGAGGTCGTTGTTCCGGTACCGGAACCGCCGCGCCTTGCACAACCGGATGCCGTCGATGATCGACGCATGATTCAGCTCATCCGAGATCACCGCGTCCTCGGGACCCAGCAATGTCTCGAACACGCCCCCATTCGCGTCCCAACAACTCGTGTAGAGGATCGTGTCCTCGGTTCCGAGGAACGACGAGAGCCGGGACTCGAGCTGCTTGTGGACCTCCTGGGTCCCGCAGATGAACCGCACGCTCGCCATGCCGTACCCCCATCGATCGAGCCCCTCATGCGCTGCACGGACGATCTCCGGGTGCTGCGCGAGACCCAGGTAATTGTTGGCGCAAAGGTTCAGCACCTCCGCACCCTGGCCCACCCGCACCCTCGTGCCCTGCCCCGTGCTGATCACACGCTCCGACTTGTGAAGCCCGGCATCGCGGATGCCCGCAAGGGTCCGGACCATGTGTTCCTGGAATTTCGCATTCATGCTTCGGTTCCTCCCCCGATGACGCCGTCCCGACTGGCTCAGGCCGTCCAATCAAGGACCACCTTGCCCGATTGCCCCGACAGCGCGGCCTCGAACCCATCCCGGAAATCACGGTACCCGAACCGGTGGGTGATGACCGGGCGGATGTCCAACCCGCCCTCGAGCATGACGGTCATCTTGTACCAGGTCTCGTACATCTCGCGGCCGTAGATGCCCTTGATCGTGAGCATGTTGAAAATCACGGCGTTCCAGTCGATCGCCATGGGTTCCGCGGGGATCCCCAGGAGCGCGATCTTCCCGCCATGGGCCATGTTCGAGATCATTTCCCGGAAAGCCGCCGGGTTGCCCGACATCTCAAGCCCGACGTCGAACCCTTCCTTCATGCCGAGTTCCTTCTGCACGTCGCGCAGGCTCTGCTCCTTCACGTTGACCGCGCGCGTGACCCCAAGCTTTCGCGCAAGCTCGAGCCGCCATGGATTCACGTCGGTGATCACCACATACCGCGCCCCGGCATGCCTCGCGATCGCCGCCCCCATGATCCCGATCGGACCCGCCCCCGTCACGAGGACGTCCTCGCCCAGGAGATCAAACGACAACGCCGTGTGGACCGCGTTGCCAAACGGGTCGAAGATCGACGCCACATCGCGGTCCACATCCGGCGAATGCACCCAGACATTGGTCATGGGCAACGCCAGGTACTCCGCAAACGCCCCCGGCCGGTTCACACCCACCCCCTGGGTGCCCGCACACAGATGCCGCCGCCCCGCAAGACAGTTGCGACATCGGCCACACACCACGTGCCCCTCGCCGCTCACGATCTGACCCGGGAAGAAATCGTGCACATTCGCACCAATCCGGACGATCTCCCCCACGAACTCGTGCCCAACCGCCATCGGGACCGGGATCGTCTTCTGCGCCCAGGCATCCCATTTCCAGATGTGCAGGTCCGTCCCGCAGATCCCGGTCTTGTGGACCTTGATCAGGACGTCGTTGATGCCGATCTCCGGCTCCGGGATGTCCTGCAGCCACAGACCGGGTTCGGACTTCGCTTTGACAAGGGCTTTCATCGTGGGTCGGGTGATGGTTGTTCCTGCGTCTCGCGTCCCCGCCGCCGCACCGCCGTCCGCCCCGTGAATTTGACCTTGCACTGGCAACCGGGTCCGGGCTCGATGAATCCGCCATCGCGGACGCGTGTTCGCAATATCGGAACACACGTTCCACTTTGCAAGACGTTTTTCCAGTATAGAGGATTTTGAATGCCCAAGCCGCGACGCGTGCCCGCCCCCGCTGAATCGACCCCGCCCCCCGCGGTTCCGCACGCTCCCACCGACGTGGCCGGGCCTGATTCCTCGCCCGAGGCGGTGAGCAGCCACCTCTGCAGGCGGGTGCGCGACCTGCGCAAGGTGCGCGGCTGGTCGCTGGAGCAGCTCGCCACCGCGTCGGGGGTGAGTCGTTCGATGTTGAGCCAGATTGAACGCAACGAGGCCAATCCCACGCTCGCGGTGACGTTTCGCATCGCCCAGGGATTCGGCATGACGCTCGGCGAGTTGCTCGAGTCGCCGGGGGCGCAATCCTCGATCCAGACGATCCGCGGCAACGACCACGCGCATCTCTTCCGCTCCGACCCGGACTGCCAGATCCGCACGCTGTCGCCGCTGAACCTCGAGAAGGACGTCGAGTTCTATGAGGTGCGTCTCGGCCCCGGCGGTGCGCTCCGAAGTTCTCCTCATTTTGCCGGGACACGCGAGTATCTGGCGGTTCAGCGGGGCCGGTTGCGTCTCGAGTCCGGCGACGATTCCGAGGAACTCAATGCGGGGGATTCGGCGAGCTACCGGGCCGATGTGGCGCATGCGATCGTGAACACCGGCCGGACCGAGGCGCTCGCCTACCTTGTCGACATCTACCCATGACCCACCAACCGAGGACCCACGAGCTTGACGCCGCCTTCGCCGCCGCCACCGCGGGGGACACCATTGAGCTTGGGGCTGGCGTTTACCGGACCCAGGGGAACTTTGCCGCCGGCGAGAGGCGGGGCTGGTGCCAGATGGCGGCGGGGGTTCGACTGGTCGGCATAGGTTCCGGCCGCACCATCATCCGGCTCTCACCGGACGTCCGCACCACGATCCTCGCGTCACGTCGCGACCACGACTGGAATGTGTTGTGGGCGGACGCAAATGCCAGCATCGCGGGTGTCACGCTCGATGCGAACTACCGCGAGCTACCCGACTGCCATGTGGGCGGCGCGCGATTCCACGGTCGCTTCGAACTGGACGACCTCCGGATTGTTGGACTCCGGGGCGCGTGGCATGACGACCGCACCCTCACCAAGGAGATCGAGGTGTTCGGCATTTCATCATGCGGCAACACGGGCGGATCCGTGGTGCGAACCGTGACCATCGCCGACGTCGCCCCCTCGTCCTACGTCACGGGCATCTTCATGGGGTCGACCGAGGAAGTCCGGGAGGAATCAACGGTCTCGGACTGCATCGTCCAACTCGGGGAGGGCAACCAGTGCGGCTATTCGGCGAACCGCCGGGTCAGCTTCTGGAACTGCTCGAGCACGGGCGGCCGCTACGGTTTCTACAACGACACCGGGCCCGTCCGGGAGGTCACGCTCGACCAATGCGACCTGTCGGGCAGCCACGCCGCGGTCTCCCTGATCGCCACCGCACCCGATGCCGTGCGAGCCCCGGTCCGAATCCTCCGCTCCCGCCTGCACAGCTGCCGCGGAGTCGAGGTCTGGGACCGGACCGGCACTGCGATCGAAGCCGATGTGCTCGTGGACAGCTGTGACATGGACGTCGATTACATCTCGGCGGTGAGCAATTCCGGGGAGGCGCGGGTGCTCGTGCAGAACTGCGTCATCGCCGCGAGGGCGAAGGCGTTCCGGACCTCCTCGAGTCCCCCGGCCGTGTTGAGCTTCAACCGTCGTCCTGACGGCACGCCCGGGGTCGACGTATTCCAAGAGCAGGTCTCCTGAGATGAGCGCGATGCGGGGGCGCATCCGGTAGTTTCACCCCGGTC
>CAIMTB010000191.1 GCA_903844265.1 uncultured Verrucomicrobiota bacterium | reverse complement strand
CCAGGGTCATCGAGCCCGTTCGCCGGCCCGGCCCCCGAAATCAGGCCCGGGTAGAATCTTCGAAATGTTCGTAACGTTCGGCCGGAAGGGTTGTAGAACCCCGCTGATCCGGCATGAACTCCACCAGGCCTCCTCGGTCCAAACTCCCCGTCACGTTGATCGCCGGCCTCGGCGGTTGGGTCACCGTCCGTACGTCCATACTCCCGATGAATGCATACCCAACTAAACGACCTGGCACTCCACCTTTTGGGATCCGCCATTGGAGGCTGGCTTTCCTGCCAAGGATCCTCTGGCTCCTATCCCCCCTATTCTTGCAGCGCGTCGGCAGTGCCGCGGAGCTGCAAGGGCGCATGGATCAGGGATCCCTGAACCTCACTTGGGACGCGCCCTATGCGAGATTGGAAGAGTCCTCCACGCCGTCCGGGCCTTGGAAGACGGTGATTGGCGCCGGTAGCCCGTACCGGCGGCCTCCCACCTCATTGCGCGGCTTCTTTCGGTTGAAGTTGCCTCCGGCGGGGAAGAAATGGCTGACGGTGGCGGCGGTCAGCATGACCTCCCAAACCAATACCGAGGCAAATCTCGAGACGTTTTCCCGGTACCTGGATCGAGCCGCCAGCAATCACGCAGATTTGGTAGTCTTCCCCGAAGTGGCGCTTCAGGGCTGTCCTGGATGGCGGGAGGAGTCCTTGAAGCCGTCGGTCCAGGAGATGGCCTACACCCGAGAAACCGCTGAAACCATACCCGGACCGAGCACCGCGAAGGTTGTGGCCAAGGCGAAGGAAGTGGGGGTCCTTGTGGTCTTTGGGATGACCGAGAAGGACGCGGCAGGGCGGTTGTACAATGCCAATGTCCTTCTGGGTCCTGAAGGAGTGATAGGAAGGCATCGGAAATCATTCTTTGTGGCCAACGATGCCATGATCTGGACGCTCGGGTCCGGGTTTGTCCCTCTGGACAGCCCGATCGGGAAGATCGGACTCATGATTTGCGCCGAAATGGCTCAGTTTCCAGGACCAGACCTTGCGCGCCAGGGCGCGGTTCTGCTGGTGACCTCCTCGGCCTGGTGGAACTCGATCAGCGGGTTTTGGGATCCGGCGACGGTTGACAATGCCGTCAAGGCCAGTCGCTGGCATGTCGTGAGCCAGCAGGTGGGCAAAGTCGGATACACCCAGTGTTATGGCCACGCCCGTGTCGTCGATCCATTTGGCCAAGTTGTCTGTGATACCGGTGCGGCCGAGGGGCTTGTCACGTGGACCACCGACATCTTGGTCAACGCCCGCCCCTGAGATTATCGAGTAACTCAAACTCCGTCCCCAGACGGTCGCTATTCCACACTCCGCCAGCCATGAGACCATGAGAAAGCCCAACCTAACCCCATCCCCAGTCCTCAAATCCATCTACTCCCAGGTCATGGCGGTAGCCTGGCTCCTTCTCAACACGCTTCCCGTGTCGGCGCAGACCGGCACTGCCTATACCTCCACCGGCTGGCTCGTTGGCGCCACGGTGCCGCCCATCCTGGTCACCAACACCCCGGGCCAGGTGCTTATCCGCGGTGGCGTCCAAACCCTCCGTGTACAAAGCACCAACCCCCGGCTTGCAGGACTGCGCCGCATCTTCCTCGACGGTGCCTACCACCCCGATGGCTCGGGAATCCTGTACGGCTCAGCCTACCAGGAATCAGGGACCTGGGACCTGACCGATCCCGCGAACCCGAAGTTCACACTCACCTCCGGTCTCTGGGAGCTCCTCTACCGCGGTACGATCTCGGCCGACGGGAGCCTGAACCTGCGCTTTGTTGGGCGGAGCACAGGGGGGAGCATCGACGGACAACGCCTGGAGGAGGAACTTACCCGCGCTCCCGGAGACCCGTTGGATCCTGCCATACCCTGGAAGGCATCCGGGACGTTGAGGCTACCACCAGCAAGTAGCGTTCAGGTCCTCGACAACTTCAACGACAACAAGTCGAGCGCGTGGACGCCCTATTTCGACGCCACGCTGACCGAGGCAAACGGCCGGCTCACCGTCCGAGACTATTGGCCGGGCGTCGTCACCCGCGACCTGCTCGCCACGGTCGGGGCGGGCTATCTCAGCCGAGCCGCCACCGCCAAGGAAGGCCAGACGCTGGAGTATCGCGTGGACCTGGTCGGGATGAACGAAGGCGCCTCGGCGGCCAACGTCGAATTGGTTGGCGATGCTTCCGCCTATGTACTCCTCAAGGGCCGCGACTTCATCCATGTATGCAAACCAAGCTGGATCACCGGCTTCCAGCACGCCCATCTCATCCAGGAAAGGTTCACTACCCCGAACTCGAACGTGGTGATCTCCCTCTCCCTCACCCGGGTGTCCCCGAATTTGATCGTCACGGCCAGGATCCTCGACAAATCCAACCACGACGCGGTCCTATACGAACGTGCCGTGGTCGATACACCCATGGTGGATCGGAGCCTCACCTCGGCCGAGATCCTCGCCGCTTCCGGCATGCACCTGGCGGCCGGGCAGGACATCGAAAGACAGCCATCCTATTCCGTGGGTTCGGTAGGGCTTCATGTTTGGCAGTACAATTCCGACGGTAAACAACCTGCGGCCGAGGCCACAGTCGACCACCTCGAACTTCGGATCCACGACACGCCTCCCATCTCTGTGGCCCGGGCGGTAAAACTCACCTGGCCGACACCCGTCGGTGGTCCCTACTCCGTGGAAGGCGCGCCCGGGATCCAGGGTCCGTGGCTTCCGGTCAGCGTCTTCAACCCACCGGGATTGACCCAGACCTATATCCCCAACGACGCCCTGCTCCAATTCTTCCGCCTACGGGAAGCTCCATGAGATCAACCGTCGGACCGGGGCCAACGCCGGGGCGCGGTTCGCTCGTTGTCATGACGTAGCCTCAAGTCGCCGTGTCATCGTGGTGACGGAAAACGTCATCCCATCGATCCTGAACATGTCCGGCACGTCAGCAACCTTCGCAAAACCATTGCGAAGATAGAGACGCAGGGCTGGCTCATTGGCGGATAGGACCTCCAAATCAATCCATTCCAGGCCGGAGTTTGTCACTGCCCATGCGCAGGCATGCGAGATCAGCCCAGATCCAAGCCCGACTCCGCGGTGGTGCCGGTCCACGCCCATGCCCAGCAGGCAGCGGTGTTCAGCGAATCGTACGGCATGGGACCGCAGATCGACGTGACCCAGGATTTGGCGGGTCGAACCACGCGCGACCCATGCGCGTCTCCAGTTGGGGGAGCCAACGGGGATGCGCAGTCCGGATCGGAAAAGTTCCTCTTTGTCGTAGGGCCGACAGGACTCGGCTCGCGAAACAGGCAGGAAGTAACCGGTCGGTGGCGTCCCATTCTCCGAGCGTTGCTCGTTGGCATACCGGAAGAACTCATCCCACCCCGATTCATTTATGGGCTCAATCGTGGTGCCGGGAACAAGCTTCAAGATTTTCATGAGTGGAGAAACCGCCGCATGGTCTCCGCGCAGTGCCCGGGTTGATCCAGCCAGATCACGTGGCCCGCGTCCGGAACCTCTTCGCACCGCGCCTTCGGCCCGAGCGCGGCCAT
>CAIMTB010000190.1 GCA_903844265.1 uncultured Verrucomicrobiota bacterium | reverse complement strand
CCGGCGCCCGCAGGATGAAAGGCCTCGAGGACATCCCCCTCTTCGTCCTCCGCGACCTGCAACTCAACCTGTTCGGTTAGTGCCAGCGCCAGGGATCGCTACGGAGGCCCCCAAAACCCACCTCCTCCCCAATCCCTTTTCGCGCCCCTCTCCCAGCTCATCTCTTCCCTCCGAAAATCTGAGATGCGGCCTTTGGCGGCGCACGCGACGGATTTGTCGAAGCGTCCAACCCGGACGGACGGCTCAACTCGCGGCGTGATACAGGCGCATGAAATCCGTGGCGACAATCTCGCGAGGATTGAAGCGGGCGGTCCATTGCTGCTCGGCCTCCGTCGCGAACGCGGGGATCAGGTCGAGATCGACCCCAGCCTCCCCAAGCCGCGTGGGCAGGCCTGCGAGCCCGAGGAATTGCTCGAGTCCCGCGACCAGTCCATCCACGGAGTCCTCGATGGAATCCTTCGACGTGGCGAGACCGCCGGCCATTGCCAGTTCGGCGTAGGCGCGTCTGATCTCGGGATCGACCGAGTTGAATCGGACGACGTGTGGAAGCATCAGTCCGACAGCGACACCGTGGACCACATGGCAGCGCGCGGTCAGTGGGTTTGCCGCGGCGTGGGCCGCGCCCAGCATGCTCGCCTCGATCGCGGAACCCGCCAGCGCAGACCCGAGCAGCATACGCCCGCGCGCCTCGATGTCGGAAGGATTCGCAAGCACCCGGGGAAAACCGTCCGCGAGGAACCGGAAGGCCTCGCGGGAATACATCATGGAAAGGGCGGTTCGCCTTGAACAAACCGATGTCTCGACCGCGTGCGCGATGGCATCGATGCCGGCGCAGGCGGTCACGCGGGCAGGCTGTGACAGGGTGAGCTCGGGATCCAGGATGGCGACGCGCGGCAGGGCCTTCGGGTCCAAGCAGGCCATCTTCATTCGTGAATCGGCGTCGGCGATCAGGGCTGCCGACTGACATTCGCTGCCGGTACCTGAGGTGGTTGGGATCGCAATGAACGGGAGCATGGGCAGGCGAGCCTTGCCGACGCCCCAGTAGTCCGACATACGCCCACCGTTGGTGAGGAGAAAATTACAACCTTTCCCGGTGTCCATGGCACTGCCACCGCCAAGGCCGACGATGAGGTCGGGACGAAATTCGCGGGCGACCGCGAGGCAGTCATCGACGCAGTCGGTATCAGGGTTCTCACGGGTCCGATCGAAGACGCAGACCTCGCTGACGCGGCCGAGAAGGTGCGATCGGACTTTGTCGACATGCCCGGCGCGGACGATGCCGGGGTCGGTGACGACGAGGATCCGGGAGGCGCCGCAGGCGACGGCGCAATCGCCGATTTTCTGAACGGCGCCATTGCCGAAGACGATACGCCCGCCCGGTCCATGGTCGAAGGGGGCGAGGCGCCCATCTGTTGGGATGCGGCTGGGCTTTGCGGCGCCGGGGGTCGGGACAGGAGCGGCCATGGGGAACTTGGACGAGACCTAGCTCCTCGGGCGGTTCAGCGTGAGAGGCAGCGTGAGAGGGTCACGACGGAAAGGGTGCGACTGCTTCTGGGAGCGCGGGCGTGTACTTTTCGGGGTTCGTATTGGCATCGCTCTCTGGAAGGTCCTCGCCCCATGCGGTGTCATCCGAGGATGCGTCGGCCTTCGTCGAGGAAGATGCCTCGGAAATTCATCTCGAGAGCCTGGGAATTCGAGGCCTTGCTGAGGGCCTCCTTCTCGGTGATCCGGCGGGCTTTCACCAGGTCGAACAGCGCCTGGTTGAACGACTGCATCCCGTCATCCGTGCCGACGTCGATGGCGGCGGAGAGTTTGTCGAGTTTGTTTTCCTCGATGAGTTTCCGCACGGTGCCGTTGCTGATGAGGATTTCGAGGGCAACGGTGACGGAGCCATCGACCGTCTGGACCATGCGCTGGCAGACCACGGCCTGCAGCGTGCCGACCAACTGGCGTCGGACCTGTTCGCGTTCCTCGGCCTTGAAGAAATCGAGGATGCGGGTGACGGACTGGGCAGCGGTGGTGGTGTGGAGGGTGGAGAGGACGAGGTGCCCGGTGTCGGCCGCGCCGATCGCGGCCTGGAAACTGATTGAGTCGCGCATCTCCCCGATCATGATGATGTCGGGATCCTGGCGCAGGACGTACTTGAGGCCGTGGACGTAGGAGGGTGTATCGAGGCCGATCTCGCGTTGCTCGATCACGGACTGATCGTCGTCGAAGACGTATTCGATGGGATCCTCGAGGGTGATCACGTGCTTGCGGGAGGTGCGGTTGATGTGCTGCATCATGGCCGCGAGCGTGGTCGATTTACCGCTTCCGGTGGAGCCGGCGACGAGGACGATCCCGCGTGGGGACTCTGAGATCTTGCGGACGATGGGGAGAAGGCCGAGTTGCTCGAAGGGGGGGATGTCGGTCTTCACGTAGCGCATCGCGAGGCAAAACGTTCCGCGCTGCTGGAAGACGTTGGTGCGGAAGCGGCCGATCCCGGGGACGAAATACGAGAAATCGACCTCGCGATTATCATCCAACTGCAGCTTTCCGTGGCGTGGGACGATGGCCTCAACGATTCGATTGACCCAATCCTCGCCGGGGGTTGGGCACTCGATGGGGACCAGTTGGCGGTTGATCCGGAAGACGACCGGGGTGCCGATCTTGATGTGGACGTCGGACGCGCCTCCCTCGACGGCGGTCTTGAGGATGCGGTGGAAGAGTTCCATAAAATCAGCCACTCGGCTCCCGCAGGCCGAACCCGGGGGAAACGCTGGACGTCAGCCGAGATCCGACAGGGACAGGGACTGGAGGCGCTGCTGGGTTTGCGGGGTAAGCCCGACAAACAGGAGGGCAACGCGGTAGCCTGAGTGCCGGTTTCCATCGCAGGCGACGACCACACCACGGCAGGTGACCTTCCGTTTCTCGAGCGGGGACTCGATGTCGAGGGTGACCTCAGTCCAGGCCGGGAGAGGCCGCGCGGTCGCGAACTCGATCCCATTCTTGCGGATGGTCACCGCACCGGCCGGCAGGTTGAGGGTGGTGGCGGCCTGGGCGGCCTCACGGGAGGGTTGGGTTCGGGTGACACGTCCGGCACTCATAGCAGCGTGGACAGGCTACCACAGCCAGACAGACCGTCAACGCAGGGCACGATTCGTCACCACTCAATCACCGCGGCACCCCAGGTCAGTCCGGCACCAAACACCAGAAGTAGCAGGAGATCCCCGCGTTTCACGATCCCACCACGTACCGCCTCATCCAGCGCAATCGCAACCGAGGCAGCCGAGGTGTTACCGAAACGGTCCACATTCATGTAGACGCGCTCCACAGGCGCACCGAGACGGTGGGCGACGGCGTCGATGATCCTGCGATTGGCCTGATGCGGGATGACGCACTGGATTTGATCCATCGTCAGATCGCAGCGCGCGAGCACTTCCTGCGCGGCCAACCCCATCGCCGTGACGGCATTCTTGAAAACCTCGCGGCCGTCCATTCGCAGGTAATGCAGGCGGGACGACACGGAATCGTGGGTTGCCGGGATCTTGCTTCCGCCGCCGGGCATGCAAAGCAGCGAAGCCTTGCTCCCATCCGCGCCCATGCAGGCCGTCAGCAGGCCATGCGAACGCTGGCGATTCTGCAAGACCACCGCGCCGGCGCCGTCGCCGAAAAGGACGCAGGTGTTGCGATCCGTCCAGTCCACGATGGAGGACAACTTCTCGGCACCGATGACGAGCACCGTGTCATAGGTGTGGGACATGATGAACTGCTGTCCCACTTCCAAGGCGTAGATGAACCCCGAGCAAGCCGCCTCCAGGTCAAACGCGGCCGCACGCTTCGCGCCAATCTTCTGCTGGACCAGGCATGCGACGGAGGGAAAGAGCATGTCCGGCGTGATGGTCGCCACGATGATCAGATCGACCTGGTCGGCCGTGACGCCGGCGTATTCGAGGGCCCTGACGGCGGCCTTGGCGGCAAGGTCGGAGGTCGCCTCGTCCGGAGCCGCTATTCGGCGCTCGCGAATCCCTGTCCGCGACGTGATCCATTCGTCCGTGGTGTCGACCATCCGCTCAAGCTCGGCGTTGGTGAGGATCCGTTCGGGGACGTAGGCACCGACGCCGGTGATCGAACACGTTCGGGAGCGGAAACCGTGGCGGGCGCGGGGATTGCGGAAATGGGCGGGTGGCAGATCGCTCATGATGGGGGCGTTCCGGGACCCGAATCTGTCATGCCCAGACGCTGGTGGGCGGCGGCGACTTTACGTTCGATGACCTCGTTCACGCGGTGCTGGAAGGTTTCGGTGGCGAGGCGGATGCCGTTGGCGACGGCGCGCTGGCTGGCAGAACCGTGCGCCTTGAACACGACCCCGCGAACGCCGAGCAACGGGGCGCTGCCATACATGTCGGGGTCCATGCGGGCGCGGACGGCGCGGAAAGCGCCACGGGCGAGCCAGGCCCCGATGCGGCGCATGGGGGTGGCCATCAATTCGCGTTTGATCAGACGAAACATTCCGGTCGCCAAGCTCTCCGCTGTCTTCAGGGTGATGTTGCCGACAAAGCCATCGGTCACCACGACATCGACCTTGCCGGCAAAAAGATCGTGACCCTCGACGTTGCCGATGAAATTCAAATCCAACTGCCGGCACAGACGGTGGGCTTCCTGGGTCAGGGAATTGCCCTTCGATTCCTCCGTGCCGTTGCACAGCAGCCCGACCCGCGGCTTCGAATATCCAAGTACTTCCTCGGAATAGACCGCTCCCATGATGGCGTGATGCACCAAATGGATGGGCTTGGCTTCCACATTGGCTCCCGCATCGATGAGGACGAACTCGTTCTCGGGAGTGGGTATCACCGTGGCGATCCCCGGGCGGTCGAGCCCTTCCAGGCGCCCGAGCTTGATGGTCGATGCCGCCAAGAGACAACCGGTGTTGCCGCAGGACAACACCGCATCCGCCTGGTCCGAGGAAACCAACTCGATGGCACGCGCCATCGAGGAGTCCTTTTTTCGACGGAGCACCTCCATTGGACCGTCCTCCATCGAGACCACCTCGGAGGCAGGCACGATCCTCACGCGGTCGCGGCGGGCGACCTCGGGACTTGCGGATCGTATCTCGGCCTCGTTCCCGACGAGGATCAACTCACGGATCGCGGGCGTCGACTCGAGCGCCGCCAAGGCGCCCGCGACAACAACCCCCGGCCCGTGATCACCGCCCATCACGTCGAGCGCGAGGCGCATAATGAAAAGGCGCGGCCATGCCATCAGGCATCCGCGCCCCTGAAAGCGGAGGAATCAGGCAAACGCCTGAACCGTCAGGACCTGGCGTCCCTTGTAGTGGCCGCACGCCGGGCACACGCGGTGCGGGACGTACGGGGCACTGCAGTGGGGGCAGGTGGAAAGCTGCGGCAGCTTGAGGACACTGTTGTAGGCACGGCGCATCCGTTGCCGGCTGCGCGAGGGTTTACGCTTCGGGACTCCCATAAATCATCAATCCAGTTTTAACGTGTCGAGGACGCTCCAAGCAGAGGGCTCTCGTCGCAAATCGTCGGACGAACCCTGCGGTTTCATCGAATCCAGGCCCTGCGAAGATAGCCCGCGACACTCCGGCCGGCACACCGGGTGCTGCGGAAGCGCAAGCAAGCTATCTTCCCGAATTTGAGGCGTCAAGTCCACCGCCTCATCCACCAGCGGGAGGGCATCCTCACCCGAAAGCGGGATCATCGCCGACCAAGGGGAGAGCCTGAGCACAAATTCGAAGGGCTCAAGGCAACGGACACAGGTGCAGTCGAGCCGCATCTCGAGATCTCCCTGGACCAGAACCTCGGGTCCCATGAGTTCAGCAACGATCTGGTACCGCATCGGCTGGCGGGAGGCGATGCAGGGGTCGTTGAGATCGAGCGCGAGTTCCTCGGCCGTGAGCTCGCCCTCCAACCGGACGGTTTCGTGATTCAGATCGCCTACAGGGATCAAGAGAGCCATAGGTTCAAAGAGGGTTGACGGCCAGGCGGCGCCGCATGGCCAGGAGAACCGGAGGCGGAACGAACTCGGTCACATCTCCACCCAAGGTCGCGACTTCCTTGATCAGCCGCGAACTGAGGAAGGTGTAACTCTCCCTCGGCATCATGAAGATCGTTTCGACCTGCTCGTTCAGCTTGCGATTCATGAGGGCCAGCTGAAACTCGAACTCGAAGTCGGAAACTGCGCGAAGCCCCCGGATGACCGCGTGTGCCCCACGTTGCCGAACGTATTCCACGAGCAAGCCGCCAAAAGCCTCGGCCTCCACATTGGCGAGATGAGCCACGGACTGCCGGACCTGCTCGAGGCGCTCCGCCAGTGAGAAGAAGGGGCCCTTGGGTTCGCTCGCGGCAACCGCGACAATCACCTTGTCGAAAAGCCGTGCCGCCCGCTGGACAACGTCCAGATGGCCGTTTGTCATCGGGTCGAAGCTTCCGGGACACAGCGCGATTCGCATGGCTGATGCGGTGGAAAGGTCTTGGATCATCTCGAACGGCGACGCCTAAAAGCAGAAGAATCCCGGAGCCGTTAGCCCCGGGATTCCAAACCGGCTCAAATCGGTCGTACCGATCGCACCCGCTTACTTTCCGCCGGGCGGAAGGCCATCCTTCGGCTGGCTGCGGGAAACCGAAAGGCCCGCGGGAAGAACCACGCGATCAATCGCTGTGCGCGAATCGATGATGGACTGCTGCAGCGGAGGGAGGGCGACGATGCCGGGGACCGACGAGGTCGAGCCACCCACATCACCAAGATCCGCCTCTGTAGCCGTCACCACCGAACCGAGCGCCGGCGAGAACATCTCGTTGGCATTCACCACACGCGTGATCGTCGATCCGTCTTCCTTGGCCGAAACGATCACCACCGAGCCCTCCGCGACGACGAGCTTCCCGTCCGCGGCCATTGAGTAGCGCGTGCCGCGAACAGTCGCGAGCGCCTTGCTGGTCTTGAGTTCGTATTTTGAAGCCGACGAGAGCTTCTGAACCTGACCGACAACCTTGCCTGAGCGAATGTCAATCTGGGTGTTGACGATCGTCTCGAGCCCGGTCTGTTCAAAGGTCAGCGCCGAGAGCGCCACCGTGGAACCTGGCATGACGCGCAGGTGCGAACCATTGCGACCGAGGTCGAGATCCGCAGCAGCCGTGTCAGCCGTGCGAACCGTCACCCCTTCACGCAGGCTCTCGCCGCGCTTCAGAGCTGACCATGTCGATCCATCGGTCGAGTACTCGACCTTGCCTTGGACAGTGACAACGTTGGCCGAGCCCTTCTCAACGGCGGCCTGGGCAGCCGAGGCAAGCGCAAAGAGCGCCACGCTGACCGTCATGCGGGCAACCAATCCACCTACCGAGCGAAAGGAATTCATATCTGTGCTCTTAAGATTTTCGATTCGTGATCTGGCCTGAGCAATGTAAAAAAAACCGACTTTCTGTCAATGCTATTGTTCGTTTTCTCTCGCTCTCCCAAGCGGATACACACCGATTACTTCACCCCTCCGCCCCGAGCGGTTCCACCCCCAGCCGCCGGGCTTTTCGGGGTCACAGTCATCAGATTTCGCCCCAAAAACACGTGATACCGACGATCGCGATCAGGCCATCTCCCCAACTCAACCCTCACCTCCCCCAACTCTTCCCACCCCTCGAATGCCCGCGAGGCATCCACTGTCTCGATCGAATCAGGATTCGGGGTGATCACCAACGCATCCCACCCCAGCCGTTCAGCAGGCCTGCCCCAGATGCCGTATTGCGATTCCAGATGGACTGGATTCTCCCAGCAGTAGGTCCGCGGCCGGTCCGGCAGGTAGAACGCCAGAGCACTTGCCACGTACCGATCGTCCGGCGCGAGCAGAAACGTCCGGGCCGGACGCGGCACTTTTCCCCGAAACGGCTCCACCCGATCCGCCAACGTCCTCCAGCCGCGTATGCGCGCCGTCGGATCGGATCTGGCCCCTGACCATGAGGAGAGGGGCACGACGAACGGCACGACCAAAAGCGCCGCGGCCAGTGCGCCACCCACCCCAACGGCCCAGCGCGACCACGCCACGCCTCGCCGCCTTTCGCGCGGCGCTCCGGTCCATCTCGCCGCGGCAAGGACCACCGCACTCGAGTAGAACGCCATTGGCCAGTTCTGCTCCACCCGCTGGTGCACCGAAAGGGCCGTGAAAGCCAGGAGCCCAGGCAGGCAGAAAAGAACGAGGAACCGACTCCGCTCATCGCTGTCACGCCATCGCACGGCAGCCGCCAGCATGGAACTGATCATGAGGATCCAAGTCAGCCCACCGCCCAGCCCCGCCTGGCCTCCGAAAAATTCCCCGACCAACCGAAGGCTTCGCAAGGCGCTGAACGGGGTGTCCGACAATTCCTCAGCGGTATGCCGGAACGTGATCCAACCGTGTTGCCAATTCCACACCAACGGCGGCGTGAGGAACAACAGCACGCCCGCGACCACCCAACCCCAATGGGCCCACGAACCCGCCGGCAACGGACGCCTTCGCCCCCAGACAAGGAACGCGGCCAGCATCAGTGGAAAAACCAGCTGGATCTGCTTCGTCAGGCAGCCCAGCCCAAGGCAGGCCGCGAGCGCCAGCGTCCATCGCCAACGATGTCGCTCCGCCATCCACCAACGCCACGCCAGCCAGAGGCTCGCGCTCCAAAGCAGGAAAAGGGGCGCGTCGATGGTGAAGAACGTGTTGAGCGCCACATTCGCCGGCGTGGCCAACAGCAACAATACCGACCACCACCCCACCCGCCCTCCATACAGGTCGCGTCCCAGAAGGAAGATGAACACCAGCCCCGCCGTCGCCATCAACCCGGGCGCCAGCTTCAGCGCAAACATCGAATCCCGCCCCAGCCAACCCGCCACACCCATGAGCCAGCCAATCATCGGCGGCTTGCTGTAGTAGCCGATGTCCGGCCGACGGCCCCAGTCCCAGTAATACGATTCATCGGGGGCCAGATCGAGCGGGAACACCGCGGCATACAACACCCGCACGATCAACACGCCCGCCAGCAACCACACGATCCGACGAGACCATGAGACCTCATCGTCCCGGCTCCCGACAAACCCCACCTCTGGCCGCGCCTCAGGCATGCGCCAGCATGGTCCACGACATCCTCCGCGCCAAGCCCGCTACCGTGGCACAGATTTCTGCATCCATTCCCTGAGGCTGCGGGAGAGATCACGCAGGCCACGAGGCGCCCGCATCCCGCCGGCCCTGGCCCGCCGAACCCCGCCCACCCCACGGCTCACATCCGTAATCCCACACGCCCTCGCCAAAGATTTGGGCAACACCCTCCCGTTTCGCTAGAGTCTGTCGATGCGCCCGGTCCGGCCATGGGAAATTGTCCCCACCCTGCGGTTCTTCGCGATGCTGCCGCTCGCGATGTGCGTGGCCATTCTGGCCACCGAAGTGATCGCCCGCGCCACACTCGACCCTCTCAAGTCCCGCCCGGTCTGGCTGCTGGCCGCCGGCACCGGGCTCATCCACATTCTTGCCGTCGTCCTCGTCCTTCCCCTGCTCCGCGCGCACCATTTCACGTGGAGGGACGCCTTCGGACCCTGCCGCCCCGGGCGGCTGCGGGTCTGGCTTTTTGCGGCCGCCTGCACACTCCCGGCCATGGCTGCCGCATGGATGCTGCACGAGGGATGCGGGCGTGTGCTCGAGCTTCTGTCGATCCCTCACGACAACCAGGCGGCCGTGGAGGCCGTCCGGAACGCCGGCCGCGGTTGGGAGCGCGTCCTTCTCTTCGGTTTCGCGGCGCTCTCGGCACCCGTCGTCGAGGAGATTGTCTTCCGTGGGATCCTGTGGCCTGTCGCACGCGAACGCGGATGGGGCGCGCGCGGCGCGGTCGGCGTGGGCCTGTTCTTCGCCCTGATCCATTTCAACATCGCGGCGCTGGTTCCCCTGTGTTTTCTGGGCGTTTTCTGGATCTGGCTGTACGAACGCACCGGCGACCTGAGCGCCCCGATCCTGAGTCACGCGCTTTTCAATGCCGCCAACTTCGCCTGGATCCTCCTCGCCGACCCTTCCACCGGGTCAACGCCATGAATGAATTCGACCTGATCGCGCGGCTCACCCGCGACCTTCCCACCAACGCCTCCGTTGTGGCCGGCCCGGGCGATGACTGTGCCCTGATCGACCTCGGCCTCCCCGATCAACTGCTGGTCCTGAAGACCGATGCCGTCGTGGCCGGCTTCCATTTCACCGAGGAAACGCCCCCGGAAAAAATCGGACGCAAGGCTCTTGCCCGCGTGCTCAGCGACTTCGCCGCGGCAGCCGCCACACCCACGGCGGCACTGATCACGCTCGCACTCCCGACCGACCACGACGTCGCCTGGGTCGACGGTGTCTACACCGGCCTCCGCGAACTCGCGCAACGCTGGAACATCGCCATCGTCGGGGGCGAAACCACCACCTGCCCCGAACGCGCGCTGATCTCCATCGCCGTGGTCGGGACCGTCCCGAAACATCGGATCATCCGCCGGTCCGGCGCGAAGCCCGGCGACGCACTCTTCGTCACGGGCGAACTCGGCGGCTCGATTGACGGGCATCACCTCGACTTCGAGCCTCGCCTCGCGGAGGCCCGATGGCTCGCGGACCACGCGTCGATCCATGCAATGATCGATCTCAGTGACGGCCTCGCGGGAGACCTCCGGCATGTCCTCACCGCCAGCGGCACCGGAGCCGAGCTGTTCACGGATTCGATCCCCATCAGCCGCGCTGCGAAGACCCGGGGACGCCGCGGCGACGTCGCGAAACCAGCGTTGCTGGCCGCGCTGACCGACGGCGAGGATTTCGAACTGCTCTTCGCTGTTCCCAGCGCGGAGGCGGTCCCCGTCCTCGATGGCTGGCGCGCCACGTTTCCCGCCGTCCGCCTCACTTGCATCGGCCGCGTCGCCACGCAACCCGGCCTGCGATTGCGTGATCGCAACGGCATCCGCGAGGCCCCCGCCCATGGCTACGTTCACTTCGCATAGCCCTGAGGAGACGATCCGGTTCGGCGAGGGACTTGGACGCGCCGCGCGCCCGGGATGGGTGTTTGGCCTGAGCGGCGACCTCGGCGCGGGCAAGACCCAGTTCGTCAAGGGCCTCGCGCTCGGCCTCGGAATCAAGGCCCGCATCGCGTCCCCCACGTTCGCACTGGTGAACGAACACCGCGGGGAGCACGCGACGTTGTTCCACCTCGATCTCTACCGCCTCGACAACAACGCCCACATCGTCGCCGCCGGGCTCGAAGACTACCTCGCCCCCCGCGACGGCGTCTCAGTCATCGAATGGTTCGAACGCTGGACCGGCGCGCCTCCCGAACGTCTCTGCCGCGTCCACATCCGCGTGCTCGGCGAGACGGGGCGACAGATCGATTACAATTATGATCCTGCTCGCGATTGAGTGTTCCTCCGACGAACGATCCGTCGCCGTTGCCCGCGACGGCGAGGTGATCGCATCCGACACCCGGCGTTCAGGACGTTCCACGCCGTTGCTCGGGATGATCGAAGGCATTCTCCAGGCCGCACACCTTGATCGTTCGGAGGTGGAAGCTCTCGCCGTCGGCCTCGGCCCGGGCTCGTACACCGGGATCCGCGGCTCGATCGCCGTGGCCCAGGGTTGGTCCCTCGCCACGGGGGCGCGCCTCGTCGGAATCGATTCCAGCGCCGCCTGCGCGCATCGCGCCCACCGCCTCGATGTGCGCGGCCTGGTCGCCATCGTCATCGATGCCCAGCGCGGAGAGTGGTACGTGGCCACCCACAAATTAGACGAAGACGGGGTCCACGCCCTTTCGCCCCTGCGCATCGCCACACGCGCCGAGGTCGAAGAACTCGCCCACGCAGGATTCCAACTCGCAGGCCCCGACCTCCCCACACCGCTCCTCGCAGGCCGCACTGCAAACCCTGACGCAACGTCGGTCGCAATGCTGGCCCGCGATTGCAGGACCTGGGTCCGCCCCGAGCAACTCGAACCCATCTACCTTCGCCCGACGACCTTCGTGAAAGCCCCGCCGCCCAGGAACCCCCAGAGCCCCGATCCCAACCCCTGACGCCCGCCACCTCCGACGTGGCGCAGCGCCAACGACCCGCAAGACCCCGTCGCAGCCGACGTAGGGAGGCTCAAATGCGATCCGTTCGCCGATGAATGGAGCCTCCTCACGTCGGCTACCACGGCGAACGGGCCTTCCTCGTCACTTCGCCGACCCGAGCACCAACCCCCGCAGGAGTTCGTCGAAAAAGACCGGCAATTGCGGCCCGAAAAACGACATCGTCCGCGGCTCGTACCCGTCGAGGTGATAATACTTCGCCGGGATGTCGTAGCCGACGTAGTCCCCGTTGAAGCTGGTGACCACCGCATGCAACGCCTTCGTGTGGCCCAGCGCCTTCAGGTCGAGCGCAAGCTCGCCACTGTAATCACAGGGCGCTGAAAGCAGGAGCGAGTCGCCGATCCGCCACGCCTGCAGCCAGGTCTCCGCATGGACCGGCAACATCCTGCGCGCCAGCCATGGCCGCACACGGACTCCATCTGTGATCCTGGCCTGCAATTCCGGGAGCGCGACGTCGAGCGTCGCCATCGACCACGCGATGCGATTTGTCGGGGTCACCTCCGTCAGCGCCTTCGAGGCACGGTCCGCCAGCGCCTCCCCCATGCGCCGTGCGCCGTCCATCCCGCCCACCGGCGGTTTCGGCGCGTGGCTCCCGACGCCGCCCGCCAGGAACATCGCCATCCCGACGCCCTTCGCCTCCAAGGCCCGCTGCCAAAATCCCGGATAATCGCCGCTAAAGTCCATCGTGTCTCCCGACAACACCGTGGCGTGCGCTGAAAAACTCCCGATCACCGCGCGGCTGCCACCTTCCTGCACGATCTCGAGAAGGCTGAACTGCGGATCCACCACGCCCCGGTCACCCACCAACCGATTACGAATGAAATCCGGCGCCTCGAACGACGCGCGGCCAACCGATGCTGGAGAAAGATTCGTGATCGCCGCCGCCGCCGCCGCCGCCAACTGCGTCGCCATCCAGACCCGGGCACCGGGACGGAACCCGCCCGCGAACGCTTCCCCGACAAATCCCTCGCCCCACCCGCCGAGGCTGCAATGCGTGTGGGTGGCGCCAAAATAGACGTTCCGGCGATCCAACCCGAATTGCGCGTGAAGCCGTTCCACCGCGGCTTCACTCACCTCCCTCGGCAGGATGAGAGCGTCCGCGGCGACGACGACGCCGGTCTGCCCGCCCACGCTGAACGCGACGGCCTTCACCCAGACATCGTCGTGGACGCCCGTCGCGGGGCGGCCCTGTCGACTGCCGTAGCCCGCGAGCGGCAGGGCGGTGAATTCCCCACGCTCCGGCGCATCGACGGCCGCGCCCAGCGTCGGCGTGAGTTTCGCCTTCCCGAATCCCGCGCGCAGTTCGCCTGTCACGCGCGACGAGGCCGCCGTTCCCGACCACGCCGCGAGCCGCGCCTTGGTCTCCTCGGAAAACGGGCGGCCCGCCGATGACCTCGTGTCGACCTTCGTCAGGCACAACGGCGCCATCACCGCCAGCAAGACAAGCAGTCCCAGGAACCCGCGAACCGCGAGGCGCAACAACATTCGCATGGACGCCATGGAACCATGGCCGTCACCGGGACCACAAAGCCCAAACCACGAAGCCCCCGCTGGCTTCCGGCATCGGACCCGGTGCATATTCGCCGGAACCCCGCACTGACATGAAGCCCAACGCCCTGTGTCCCGGCACCTCACTCCTTCTCGCGGCGATCGTCACCGCGTCCGCCGCCTCGCCGGTCTTCGACTGGCCGCAGCACGATTCCACGCGGCCGCACCCGGCCATCATTGATCCCGGCACGGCGGGCACAGCCGACAAGCCGGGCCGCCCGCCGTCGGATGCCACGGTGCTTTTTGACGGATCGTCGCTGGGCCAATGGGCCGCGCTGGATGGCACCGCGCCCAAATGGATCGTGAAGGACGGCGTGCTCGAGTGCGTGAGGGACAGCGGCTACATCCGGACCCTGCAGGCCTTTGGCGATTGCCAGTTGCACGTCGAATGGGCCGCGCCCATCCCCGCCCAGGGGACGAGCCAGGGCCGCGGCAACAGCGGCGTCTTCCTCATGGGCCTGTATGAAGTCCAGGTCCTGGATTCGTACGAGAACGTCACCTACGCCGACGGCCAGGCCTCCGCGGCCTACGGTCAGTTCCCACCGCTCGTCAACGCCGCGCGGCCGCCCGGACAGTGGCAGACCTACGACATCCTCTTCACCCGGCCGCGCTTCAATGACGACGGCAAGGTCAAGTCCCCGGCCCGCCTGACCGTCCTTCACAACGGTGTCTTGGTGCAGAACAACGTCGAACTCGTCGGCCCGACCGGCTGGCTCCGACGCGATCCGTACCAGGCCCACGAGGACAAGCTCCCGCTGTCGCTGCAGGACCACGGCAATCCCGTCCGTTACCGCAACGTCTGGGTCCGCGAACTCGGCGCGGATGCGAAGCGGAGGGAATTCGTCTACGACCACGCCACCCTCGACAAGCTCGCCGGCTCGTTCCAGACCAACGATGGCGCGAAGGTCAAGGTCATGCGCGCCGGCGATCTCCTGCAGGCGACGATTTCCTACCCGGGCCGGAGCCTGGATTTCCTGATGCACGCCGAGTCGAAGACGCGGTTCTACATCCGCAGTTTCGACGGCGAGGTGAACTTCAAGACGGACGACAGCGGCCGAGCCGAGTCAGCCGTGCTCCGCGTGGGGCCGGACGACAAACCCGCACGGAGGGAGTGAGCGGCTGCACGGCGCCTCCACAGGTTGAGGGTGGGGCGCGCACTCCGCTGCGCGCCGTCCCTTGCGGACACACCCAGGCGCGGCGCCCTCGGAGAGGCCGCCCTACCACCGAGAACCTGAGGTTCTCCTGCGCACCGTCCTTCGCGGATGCACCAACGCCCGCGGCTTGACATCGACGTCGCCAAGGCGCAGGCAATCCAGCGCCCCCCTATGAGCTCTCGTGATCCTCTCCATCTCCATCGGTCCCGCGCGTTCACGCTCATCGAACTGCTCGTTGTCATCGCCATCATCGCGATCCTGGCGAGCATGCTCCTGCCAGCCTTGGCGAAGGCCAAGACCAAGGCCTCAGGCATCAAATGCCTGGCCAACGGGAAGCAACTCTCCACGGCGTGGATCATGTACGCCGACGATGCGGCCGATAAACTCCCGCCCAACGTCGACGGCACCGCGCGCGGCGGATGGGTCGGCGGCTGGATCAGCACCACCTCGCCGATAGACCTCACCGACTGCACCAACGTCAATCTGCTCAAGCCGCCGTACGGACTGCTCTACCCGTACAGCCCCGCGGTCGACATCTACAAGTGCCCGGCTGACTTCTCGACCGCGAAGATCGGCGGACGCAAATACCCGCGGACGCGGAGCATCTCGATGAACGGCAGCATGAACGGCAATTCCTGGTACACCGCCGAGATCGACAAGCAGTGGTGGACCTATCGGAAGACCACCGAGATCCTCCGGCCAACCTCCCAGTTCGTGTTCATCGACGAACGCGAGGAGGGCATCGACGACGGTTACTTCCTCGTGTTCGTGAACCGCGCCGATACCTGGGGCAATCTCCCGGCCATCTACCACAACGGCGCGAGCGGGCTGTCGTTCGCCGATGGCCACTCCGAGATCAAGAAATGGAAGGACGCCGACACGCTGCGCCCCGGCCTCGCCGGCACGCGGATCGCCCCGCGCGACGTCCCGTGGATCAACGAACGCGGGTCGATGTCGCGGACCAACTGAGCGGCCGGCCTTAAAACAGGCGCAGGTCCTTCGATGGCACGGGCGATGGCCAGACCCAGTCGCCCTGCCGATCGTTGTCCTTGACCACGCCCCCGTCGTCCCGTCCGTTCAATCCCACCGACCACAGCGCGAACCAACCATCGTCGGTTCGGCGATAGCGCAAGGGCTCCGCGCTCATCGGGTCGAGCGGCACGGACTTCAGGAACGCGGGCACGAGTTCATCGAGTTGTCCCGGGTAGCTCCCGTGCCGCAACCGGTGCCGCTCCAGCGCACAGACCGCTTCGCCCATCCGCGCCACGACGTTGACTCGGACCGCCTTCGCCTGGGCTCTGCTGAAGGCGGGAGCGAGCATGGCCGGCAGGATGTTGTACGGAGTCGTCGGCGTGAGTCCCAGCCGCGCCAGATACCGGGCGTCGTACTCCTGATCCGAAGCTGCGAGCCCGGCGATCTTCGGCCACGCGGGATCACGAAGCTGTGCGAGGATGGCGTCGAACATGCGATGTTGGTTCACCTGGTTGCGGCGGAACATGCCGCGAGGCGCGAAGCGTGGCAGGGCCGGCATTTCGGTGCTGACCATCTCGGGCGAAATGTCCACGGCGGCCAGCGCGGCACCCGTGCCCAGGCCAAGCCACGAATCGTAGATGGCGTTGCCGAAGATGCGCTCCCCCTGGAAAGCGCGGCTCAAATCCTCGCGGAAGTCGGCCCGCTCGAAGATCCCCTGCAGTTCGACGAGTTGCGGCTCGGTCCATCGATGGTCGACCAGGCCCTGCCAAGCCGTGGAGGTGGCGATGGCATACTGCGCGATTCGGACCAGGAAGGTCAGGAGCACGGGGTCCTCCGCGGTCGCCTCGGCCAAACGGAAGGTCGTGAGGGTATCGGCGAAGGCGCCGTCGACATCCCCCTTGGCGAGACGTGCCGCCGCCCGGAGCCGGAAGGTCAAGGTGAGGGACTTCATCGTCCCGAGGTACGGGAGGTACAGGCTCATGCCCTCCTCGAAGCGAGTGCCGAACCTGCTGTGGGGACGCCGCGCCGCATCACTGACCTCGACGAGCTCCGGCTCAAACCGACGCAGAAAATCGAGCACCTCCTGCGCGGGATCGGTGACCGGCAAAGCCAGGATCTCCTGCTCACTCATGGACGCAGGTTTCTTGTCCACCAGCCCGTAGCGCTTCGCCAGGTCGTCGGGCATTCCGGCTGGCCGTTCGCGGGGTTCGCTCCGGATGCTTCGTGCAATCCAGTCCAGGCGGATTCGCCCCTCGCGAAGCATCGGCTTGGCATTGGCGTTCTCCGACGGCCTGAAAGACTGCGGAACTCCCAACAACTGGAGACGCGCCTTGCCAACCGGATCCGCCCAGACCGGCTCGGACCTCCCATTCGTCACCCCCACTTGGTAATCCCAAGCGGAGCGGATGAGCGGGCTCATGGCGAAATTCTCGGCATCGGCCGGCGGCGGGCCCTGAAGCTGCGCCATGGTCAACGGTTCGCCCCGCGCAACCATCGCCGCCCGCGCCCGTTGCCACGCAATCGTCCCCATCGCGTTGTCGACGGAGACCCATAGGAACGCCGGGGTCACCAGGAAGAACACCGCCGCATACAACGGTCCGACGATCAGCCATTGCCAGACCCGCGCCGGCGGCAGCTCCGGCGGCTCGGTTCGTCCTTCGGCCACCAACCGCCACGACCTGCGGTTCCAGGCGACCGCGATCATCGAGAAGGCGACCAGCCCGACCACCAGGCCGAAGGTCCCGCACCACACGAGGGGCCAGGTCCCGCCCGCCATGCGTGGGTTCGCGCGGAGGAGCAGGGAAAGGACAGCCCCAGCGACCACACCCGTAATCCCGGTAGCAGCGGCCTGCGCCAGCACGTTCAATAGCGTGAAAGGATCCTCCGGCCGCGGCTTGCAGCGCGAACGACCGAGCCAGGTCCACCGCGAGTCACCGACCGCGTTGAGGAATCGTTGGAGGGTCATACAAGGAATGAGTCAGGGTTGGTGTCGGATTCGGCCCGCGTCCGCGAATCACGGGACCGGGGGGGCTCAGCATCGGGCGTTGGCGGCGCGACAGGGGACCGAGGAACGCCGCTGGCAAAGTCACGAAGCTCAAGCTGCTGGGCTCGCATCTCGGCCAAGGCGCGATCCGACCACGGCGGACGCGCGGGGCTCCCGTTCACCGAGCCCGGAATCGAATACTGGTTCAGGACCCAGACCAGTCCCCATGCCGCGGCGGCCACCGTCCATCCCGAACCCCAACGCTCCAGCGACCTGGCCCACGCGGACCCGGCCCCCGGCAGGCCCACCGATCGCGCCAGGTGCGGGCGACGGGGTTTCGGAGCGGAGCAAGCCGCGGCCAGAACCCGGTCGCGCAACTCCTGGGGCGGGGGCCGGAAGCGGTTCAGGGCGAGCCTCGACTCAAATTCGTTCCATCGAGGTTCCAGCGGTTCGGAGCTGGGGTGGTGATCTGGATTCATGCAGAAGGCCTCCGGTTTGGAATGTGGTCGAGATTCACAAGGTCTCCTCGTGGAGCGGACGCAGGCGGTCGCGCAATTTGGTAAGGCCGTACCGATACCGGCTGGCGGCGGTGTTCAACGGGATTTCCAGAAGCTCGGCGATGGCGTCGAAGGTCAGACCTTCCCAAATCTTCAGGTGGACGACCGCCCGCTGGTCCGCCGGGAGTTCGCCCATCGCCGCGGCGATCTGGCGTTGAACCTCCGCGTCGTCCGCCCCGGGGCCCGGCACAAAAAGATCCAGCGACTCCGCGGCCAGAGCCGATTGAGTGCGCCGCCGGACGTCCAACCGGCGCAGGACATCGACCGCCAGGTTGTGCGCGAGGCGCAGGAGAAAGGCGCGTTCGTCGCGGACGCCCTCCAGCAGCGAAGGCCGCTGGGCCAGGCGAAGGAACACTTCCTGCAGGACATCCGCCGTGCAGGAGGGATCGCGGGTGAGATTCAGCAGGAACGCGAACAGCCCCGACGCGTGCGCGTCGTAGATGCGGGCAAGTTCGCTGGGTGTCATGTCGCCTGTCAGACGCGGCTCGTCCCGGCTTTTGTCTGAAATCGTTTCGGCCCCCTCAGGGAACCACGATCCGGTAATAGCGCGGCGGGCTGGCGGAGCTGAATCCGGAATCACGCACGGTCGCGACGCGATCCGTCGCGACTGAGACCACCCCGTCCAAGGGCTGCCAAACCGGCCGCGTCAAGGTGTCAACACTCTCCACCGTGTAGGCGTGCCCGGCCTTGGCCACGAAGCTCAGCTCCAAGCCCGCGGCCGTGATCCGAACATCACGCCAACCGAGAACATCGGCAGGATCGTTCGGATCCGTGCCGGCGAGGAATTCCTGACGGTTGGTCATGCCATCGTGATCGAAGTCAGCCCCGGCATCGGCGGCGTTGCTGGGATCAAGCCCATGCGCGGCTTCCCAAACGTCGGGGATGCCGTCGCCGTCGGTATCGGTCGTCGTCGAGGGCAAGGTCCCCGGGGTCGGCGCGGCCGCGATCCATGAACAGGCATCCGAACCCAGCCCCGCGAAACTCACCCGCTGCAGTGAACGCCCCGAGCCGTCCGCCAACACCGGCCAGGGCGCGACATCGACATAGGCCACGCGATCCACGACGAGATGGGGCACGAAGCCCGGTTGCGGATCCGTCACCGCCTGCGGCACGTCCGGACGCGCGAGTTCCACCCGGGCCCCTGAGTTGGGCAGCGAACCCGAGAACGGGCCGAAGATGGGAACATCGGCCGCCACGTTGAACGTGGACAGAAATCGCGCCAGGGCCTGCGGATTGCGGGCGGGATCGAAGTTCACCACCAGCACCACACGGCGCGCGGGGATCGCGGTGTTGCTCGGGAACTGGAACCCGACGGCATCCTGCAGTCGCCACGTGTTCGTCGTGTGAGCCGCGTCGAAGAGCGCCACCGCCGAATCCGAGACGTTGGCGAGTTCGATGAACTCCAATGCCGTGTCATCGATCGCGGTCGGTCCGAGCATGACGTCGGACGGGTGGTAATGGATCTCGGAGATCTGAACCGGGGAAATCCTGGGGCCGCTGTTGCCCGCACCGGGCGTGTTCGCGAGCTGGGGGAAGAATTCCTCGCGACCGTCACAGGTGATCTCGCGTCCGAAGCTCACTCCGTTGGCCGCGGCCTCGAAATGGAAGCCGTGCGCCGGTCCCACCAATTGCCCCGAGGCATCTGCCGCGAACAGCCACACGCCATCGCCCAGGGAGTCGAAACGAAAACTGGTGGGCGCGTTGGTGTCCGAGTTGAACGAACGCTCGTCGATCCAGAGGAACCCCGCCGGCGGAATCACGGTGCCGGCCGGGAGCCGATACTTGAAAGGCAACGCGCGGTCATCGGTGAGCCACCACCCGCCGACGTCGGCCGGGCCTGCGGAAAGATTCGCCAACTCCACGCCGTCCAACTGTGGCAGGTCGGTATGGGTGAGCGCCTCATTGACTACAACCGTAGGCCACAAGGGCTGCGCGGGATCCGTGAGGGTGGGTGAACCGCCGATCGCGGCGCTGGGACGCCAGGAACGCGCATCGGCCGGTGCCCCCTGAACCCCGCGGTCATCGGCGGGAACCAGGGAGAACCCAAGACCATCGGTCGACGGATGCCAGGCGTCGTTGTAGGTCACGTCGAGCAGAACGGAGCCCGAGGCATCCTCGAGGCGAAGGGATTCCCCGTTGCTGCCGAGGCTGCCGAGGTACTCGCCCCCGACGTTGGGAAGTTTCCCGTAACGGAGAACGACCGCGGCGCGATTCTTCACCAGGAGCAGTCGCGCTCCGGGCTCCAACGCCGGAATCAGGCTGTTGGTGAAGGCGAAGGTCACGCCGCGCGTGAAGGCCAGGCCGGCGAGTTCCACGGTGTTCGTGCCGACATTCTTCAACTCGAGGAACTCGAAATCGCTGCGCGTGAGAAGCGGGCTCGCCGCCAACTCGGCGGCGCTCGGCGCCAACGGCCGGTAGTGGATCTCGGTGAGAGCCAGCGTCCCCGGCTCCGGCGCAGGAAGTGTCGAGAATCGCGCGGTGACCTGCCCCGACCAGGAACTGGAGATCGGCGGGTTGTTGGGCCCGGTGAGATTCCGGTGCGCCGGATCGTAGGACCGCGCCCGGATCGTCACCGCGCTGGTCAGCGGGATCGGTCCCGTGTAGGGCCGCGCGGTGGCCGAAACTCCCCCACCGGGAGCGCGCGGATCCGAGCCGTCGGTGGTGACGTAGAGCTTCGCGGTGGGCCTGGTCAGCGCCGGCGAGGTGATTTCAAGTGGGGTCCCGACGGTGAACGGCCCGCCCGGCCGGCTGAGTACGGGCGGCGCGACGAAGTTCGTGTCCATGAAATCCAGGCGCCGGGTGAGCCACAATTTCAGGATGTTGATCTCGTTCTGATAACTCGTCCGCGGCGTGGTGAACCCGCTCCAGCGCGCCGCCTCACGCGGTTGGGCCGGGCGCACCTCGTCGGTCAGCTGGTCGATCAGCCCGAACAGGTGATTCGTTGAAAACTGGGTCTGGCGGAGGGCCTGGTAGCGGTCGATGTAGGCCTGCCAGAAATCCGGGTCCTGGAACATCCGGCCCCACCACGGATAGTTGAAGAAGTCGGTGCCCATGTCGCTGACTTGGGACCGCCAGACGCGGGGCGTGGAATCGCGGCCATCGGTCGAATCCAGGGCGCGATCAAAGTCCCAGACCGGCCCGAACTCGAGCTTGCCCCCGCGCGGTTTCCGGAAATAGGCGCTGAGCCGAAGCGCATCGACGTTGAAGGTCAGGACATTCAGCAGGTGATGATCGATCCAGGACGGCTCGTCCACGAAGGCCCGCCAGCCACGGACAGGGTCGGTCCAGTTCGAGGCGTACAGCGCGGTCGAAAATCGGTCCAGGTACGTCTGGATGTAGCTCCGCTGCGGGGCGCGTTGCGGGAGCTGGAAATCCTGTTCCTTGGGATCGACAAACCCCATGGCCTGCCCTCCCGCGTAAAGCCCACCATCGCCCGGGTCCAGACGGTCCACCTTCAGCAGGTAGCCCCCGGAAACCATCGGCTCCGTGGTGTGTTCCGGTTCGAGCTTGGCGATGTCGACCCGGTCCGGGGACCGCTTGATCTTCTCCATCAGCACGTAGATCCCGACGTAACTCGAAGACGTGACCACGCCGGTGGTGAGTTGGAGGTAGACCTCGACGAAGCGGGTCCGGGGCGCGTACTGGCCGATATCGCGGCTGAGCTGGAAGGCCAACGGATTGTGGATGAGGATCGGCTCGAAGTTGTCGGGGGCGTACAGGATCCAATCTGAATCCGCCGGCAGGCCGAGCGGCGAGAGGTCGCGGGCCGCCTCGCGTTCGTCGCGAAACTCCACGCTGTAGTTGTGCTTCGACTGGTAGAGCGTGCTCGAGCCGCGGATGTTGATCTTGGCGCGAGTGCGCAAGTCCGGGGCGTTGGTCAGCGACGCAGCGCCGGCGCGCGGTTCGTAGATCGAGAGGAACGACAGGTATTCGCCATCGGCCGGGACGGTTCCGCCGCCGAAGGAATGCAGGATCACCAACGGGAGAGTCGACTTCACGGCCACCGCCGAAGGGTTCAACTGGACGTAGTACTCACCACGCATCGGCCCGGGCAGGAGGCCCGCCACAAAGGCCCGGGCCCGGACCCTGGTAGGAGTGGCGATGACGATCGGTGCGGAGGGATTGAACGCCGCCGAAGTTTCGGTCGGCACCGAGCCATCCAAGGTATACCGAATCGTGGCTGTGGGATTGACGGTGGAGAGGCGCAACTCGAAGCGATCAGTGAACGTTCCGCCGATGCGCGAGAACTCGACCTCAGGTGCGAACCCCGGCCCACCTTCGGCGTTCACCGCGCCGGGCGTGGGTTTCGTGAAATAGCCCGTGGCCTTGGGATCCGTGGCCAGCCTGCCGTACGAGACGTCCTCGACTTGCGGCGGATAACTCGCGCCGAAATCGGAGGCAACCACGCCGCCCGGCCGAACCAGCGCGAGAGTGCCGCCCCCGCTCGACAGCCGGAAATTGGTGTGCAACCGGGCCGTCGCGTTGGTCCGGTCCTTGCCGGAGGCGAACACCAGCAGGAACCCGCGTGCCGGGATCGATACAGGCGGGAAATGCCATTTCGCGAGGTTCGCCGGATCATCGGTCAATGCCCAACCCGCCAGGCTTGCGACGGCATCCGAGGTGTTCTGCACCTCGATCCAATCCGAGGCGTCACCGTCCTCGTCGTTCAGGGTGCGGCGATTCTGGGCCATGAACTCGCTCAGACCCACACCCGGTGGAAGGAGGTCGGGATCGACCACCACGCTCCACGAACCGCCGGCGAAGGAGTTCTGACGCAGCGAGAGGTCATGAATCCCGGCGCTCGCAGCCCAGGACAATGTCGCCGTGCCGCGAGGAGCCGAGGCAAACTCGAACACATAGACGTCCCCGCCGTACCCCGTGACGCGGGTAGCGCCGACGCCATTGACCCGCAGATCGGCCGCGTCCACCCCAGCCACGGGCTCGTTGAAGGTCACCTGAACCAGTGTCAACTCACGGACGCGCGCCCCGGGGGCGGGCGTGACCGACAACACCGCGGGCGGCTGATCATCGATGGTGGCGTCGAGGGCCGCTTCGAACACGAAGTCACTGCTGTTGCCCAGCGAGGCGTTCAAGCCGAGGACGGCGATGACGTTGGTGCCGGGGACGAGGACATTCCGGAACCCCGGGATGTCGTAGGTCTCAACGGGAAGCGGCTCGCTGAAGGTCGTGAGCGCGGTTCCGGAGAACGCGATCTCGCCGTCGGGGACGTTGAAACGGGTCACCACCTGGCCGTTGATCCAGGCCACGAAGCCGTCGTCGGACAGCGCGCGGAGCTTGAGCGAGGCGATCTCGGCGGGATTCGGGATGACGAACGTCTTCCGGAGGTAGACCGAGGTATAGCTCCCGCGCATGTCGGGCACTTCGGTGCCGGCCAGGGGTTCACCGTAGAAGACCGGGGCCGGGCCCTGGCTCCAAGACGTGTCATCGAAGCTGACCTGCCGCCAGGCAGCCGGGTCCGGCAGGGAGGCCTCACTCGTGCCCTTGCGCCAACGCCAGGTGGCGTCGAGATCGAACAGCGTCACCGCCCGCCCGGAGAAGGACGCGACGAAGAAGCAAAACATCCAAAACCAGACGCCGCGCCCCCAGGATGACATACGTGGGGTAAGCTAACCTTCGCCCTCAAATGACGCAACGCGGGCAACCCCGCGGGAACCGGGGCGCGTACACGACAAGATTGTTGCAGAGGCCGAGTGGACGGGATGAGTGGGATGAGGAACTCGGCCCTCCAGGGACCAAGCCTCAGGCCAGCGCTGCGAGCGACTGCCGGACGCGCGCGATGACTTCGGCCACCGCATCTTCCTTCTTCACCGCCACGAACGCGCCACCGCGCGGCTTGAGTTCCACTTCGCCCTTGGCCAGCGACTTCTCGCCCACGCTCACCCGGAGCGGAATGCCGATGAGATCGGCGTCCTTGAACTTGAACCCGGGCCGTTCATCGCGGTCGTCGAGCAGGACCTCGATCCCCGCAGCCAGAAGCTCCTTATAGATTTCCTCACCAAGCTGCATCGTCGCGCTGCCCGCCGCGCCGAGCGGCGTCACGAGGACCTGATAGGGCGCCACACTCATGGGCCAGACGATGCCGTCCTTGTCGTGGCACTGTTCGATGACCGCCTGGAGGGTGCGCGTCACGCCGATCCCGTAGCAGCCCATGACCGTGGGTTTCCGCTGACCATCGACGTCGAGGAAGGTCGAATCGAGCTTCTCGCTGTACTTCGTCCCGAGCTTGAAGACGTGTCCGACCTCGATCGCGCGGCGGATCTTGAGCGGCTCGCCCGTGACCTTGCAGGCCTCGCCGACCTTCACGGTGCGGAGGTCCGCCCACACGTCGACCTGGATGTCGCGCTCGACATCGACGTGGCGCAGGTGGAAGCCGTCCTCGTTGGCGCCCGTCGTCATGCCGCACGCGCCCCGGAGCTGTTCGTCGGCGAACACGCGGATCGCGAGCTTTTTCCGGGTCGAGGTGACCGCACCCAGGCTGCCCGGATGCGCGCCCATGGCCTCGAAGATCTCCTCGGCCGAGGCGGCACGGAACGCGGTGGCGTTCAGTTTGCCGGCGAGCTTCGCCTCGTTCATCTGGTCGTCGCCGCGCAAAAGGATCAGCACCACCTGGCTGTCGGCCATGTACACCAGGGTCTTCACCTGCGCGTGACCCGCGACCCCGTAGGGAGCCGCGGCGAGCGCTTCGATCGTCACGACACCCGGGGTCGCGAACTTCTCGTGGGCTGCACCCGTCGAGGCGTTCGGGGTCGTCGTGAGCGGCCCCTGGCTCGCGGCCTTCTCGATGTTCGCGGCGTACTTGCCGGATTCGCAATACACCACCTCGTTCTCGCCCGTCTCCGCCGGGACCATGAATTCGTGCGAATAATTGCCGCCGATCACGCCGGTGTCGGCCTCGACGGGAAACGCCTGCAATCCACAGCGCGCGAATATCCGGGTGTACGCGTCGTACATCTTCCTGTAGCTGACCATCGACGCCTCGTCGCTGACGTCGAACGAATAGGCGTCTTTCATGATGAATTCCTTGGCCCGCATCAGTCCGAAGCGGGGGCGGATTTCATCACGGAACTTCACGCTGACCTGGTAGAAATTCTGCGGCATCTGCCGGTACGAATTGATCTCCGACGCCGCGAGCGTGGTGATCACTTCCTCGGCAGTCGGGCCGAGGATCCATTCCTTGTTGGAGCGGTCCTTGGCCTTGTACAGCACGTCGCGAGCGGTCTCGTAACGCCCCGAGCGCTGCCAGATCTCAGGCGGTTGGAGCGACGGCATGAGGACCTCCTGGGCCCCCGCACGATCCATCTCCTCGCGGATGATGCCCTCCACCTTGCGGAGCACGCGCAGGCCCAGCGGGCAGAAGGTGTACAGACCGCCGGCCAGCTTGCGGCACAGACCCGCGCGAAGCAGGAGTTGGTGGGAGACGATTTCGGCGTCGGAAGGGGCCTCCTTGAGCGTCGGGATGAGGGACTGGGTCCAGCGCATAAAATCAAATAAAACGAGCGCGGAGGTTGCTCCGCGCCCGGGGTCAAACCAAGCGTTTAGTTCGGCTCACTTCACCATGTTGACCAACGGCGCAAGGCCCTGGATCCGGACCTCGAGCCGGTCGGCGCTCTGGATCGGACCCACGCCGCTCGAGGTGCCGGTCAGGATGACGTCGCCCGGCAGCAGCGTCATGTTGGTGGAGATGAAGCTGACCAGGTCGAAGCAGTTGAAGATGAGCTGGCTCGTGTTCGAATTCTGCCGGAGCTGGCCATTCTGGAACAACTGGATCGAAAGATCGTGCGGGTCGATCTTGGTCTCGATGTACGGCCCCAGCGGGGTGAACGTGTCGAACGACTTCGCCCGCGCCCACTGGCTTTCGGAATGCTGGATCGTGCGATCGCTGATGTCCTGGGCCGCGGTGTACCCGAAGATGTAACGCGCCGCCGCCGCCGATGTCACGTTGCGCACCCGGCGCCCGATCACGATCGCGAGCTCAGCCTCGAAATCCACCCGGTGCGTCGCGAACGGGATCTCGATCTTGACCCCGTCCGGGATGAGCGAGGTTGGCGCCTTGAACCAGAACAACGGCTCCTTCGGCAATTCCAGCCCGGACTCGCGGGCATGGTCGGCGTAGTTCAACCCCACCGCGATGACCTTCGATGGCGCGACTGGCGTCAGCAGTTTCAACCCCTTGGCGGGAGTGGGCTTCTTTTCGAACGACGGCGAGCCGAAGACGTCGCCCTTCAGTTTGAAAAGCTCCCCATCCACCACCTTGGCGTAAAAAATCTCTTCTCCCCGCTGGAACCGTCCGATGGCTGCCATGCGCCCATTGAAGTATCAGACCATGAAGCGCTTTCGCAAGGCAAAAGCCGACCTACATGACACCCCGACCACCCCTGTCAACCGCAATTTTCGCCGCCACCACAGGAGTCTCCCCGAGTTGCCGCTCGCAGGACAGCCTCTCCCAGGGCCCCGCACCGGGTGCGTCCGCGAAGGACAGCGCACAGCGGATTGTGCCCCAGTCAACCTGTGGATGCACCCCCGACTCCCGCGCCACCGCCCCCAACCCGCCACGCTCACCCACGACCCGACCACGCCCCCACCGCCCCTTTTCCCGGCGCCCGATCCACAGGCTCCACCGTGGGATCACTCAGCGCCAAAAGCACCTTCTCCGCCCGCGTCGGATTCCCAGCCCCAAGCTCCTTCAACGCCTCCCGAAATGCGTCCAGCCGAAAATCCCCGTCCCCCGAACCCCGATCCACACGGTCGAGAAAGGCCGCGATGTCGATCAGCCTGCTGCGGGCCTCCATGAAATAGAGGTCGAGGACTTGCTGCCGCGTCATGGCTGCGCTCATGGGCCGAGACTAACGCGTCCGCCCTGCACCGTCCATGCAGGGTCACGCCCATCCGCGATCTCCGGCCCGCCTCCCCACGAGGGTTTCGCCCTTTCTCGGCGTAATCAGGATTGCGCGTCGTCCGCCGACTCGACATCCCGCACCCAAACCCGAACCCTCCTGCCACCTTGATGAACGCACGACATCCCGACCCCGACGATACCCGGTTGTCTGATGTCCTGCACTCGTGGGACGTCCCCGACAGGCTCTCCCCCCGCTTCACCGAGGGGGTCTGGCGCAGGATCGAATCCCGCTCCGGCGCCACCTCCAAATCTCCGCTGGCGACGCTTGCGACTTTCGCAACATGGCTGTCGGAGGTGTTGCGGCAACGCCGTGTCGCAGCCGCGTACCTCCTGCTCCTCGTGACGGTCGGCGCCAGCGCAGGAACCCTCCGCGGTCATGCCTCGTCCGAACGCCTGTCGCTCGCGCTCCAGAATCGCTACGTCCAATCGATCGATCCCTTCGCCGAACACCTGCACTGACGCAGGCCCATCGCCACCGATCGACCGTGAAAAAACCTTCCCTGCTCCTCCTGCCCCTGGGACTGATCGCAGGAGCCCTCGCGTTCGGCACGGGATTCTGGCTCCAGACCCGATTCCACCCCGTGGTTTCAACCGGCGCCGGCGTGGAACTCGACTGGCTTCGCCGCGAATTCAAGCTCACCGACACCCAGTTCGCCCGCGTCGCCGAACTCCACAACGCCTACAAGCCGCACTGCGCCGAACTCTGCCAACGCATCTCCGACCGCAACCAACGCCTCCGCGACGCGGTCGCCCGCACGAACGTCCTCACCGACGAAATCAAGGGGCTCGTCGCGGAAACAGGCCGGACCCGTGACGAATGCCGCCAGGCCATGCTCGGACACCTCTACGCGGTGGCCGGCCAGATGCCTCCCGACTCCGGCCAGCGCTACCTGCAGTTGATGCTCAGCGCCACATGCGTCCTCCAGGAAACCCGATCCATCGACTCAATCCAGCCCGTCCAGCCCGAAGCCCACGGCTCCCACAGCCACCATGAGTGACGCGGAGGCCGCCCTCGACCACGCCGACATGGAAAGCCTGACCCGGGGACACGACAGCGCCCTGGACGACCTCATGGCCCGGCACGCCCCGCGCCTCCATGCCTACTTGTTCCGACTCCTGCAGAACCCGTCGGACGCCGAAGACCTCGCCCAGGAAACTTTCGTCCGGGTCTACGAACACCGGGATCGCTTCGATCCACGCCACAAATTCACGACCTGGCTGTACACGATCGCAACCAACCTCGTCCGCGACCGCTACCGATGGCGTTCCCGCCACCCGGAGTCCCCTCTCGACACACCCCTCCCCTCGACCGGCGGCGCCTTGTCCGCCACGGAAACACGCGGGCTCGCCGATGTCCTGCCCGGCCCCGACCCCGGTCCGGATGGAAACGCGTTGAGATCGGAGCGCGCCGAGGCCGTCCGACGCGCCGTCGCAGATCTTCCCGAGGAGCTCCGAATCCCCATCCTGCTGTCGGAATTTGAAGAACGCTCCCACGAGGAAATCGGCGAGATCCTGAAATGCTCCGCCAAAGCCGTGGAGATGCGCGTGTACCGGGCCCGCAAGCTCCTCCGCGAAACCCTCTCCCGCTGGCTCGGTGATGGCGCCGCATGACCTCGCAAACCCCTGCAAATCCATGCAGAAATTCATTCCGAGGGATTCCACTCAAGCCGGCGTAGTCATGGGTGTCGGTCTCCAACCCCCAATCCGAAACACCATGAACTTCTCGATCCGCCGCTCCGTCACCGCCCTCAGCCTCACCTCGGCCATCCTCGCCCTCGCCACGCTGACCAGCATCGCACAACCGCCTCGCGGTGCCGAAAGCCTCACCAACCTCTCCCCCCGTAGCAACGCCGACTCGGAGCTCCAGCGCCCCGGATCCATGTCCTGCACCCGCTGTGACACCAAGCTGACGTCCACCAAGTCAGCCTCCCGCGGCCAACAAATCGCAACCCGCACCGCAGTACACGGCTGTGGCGACTGCACCACGACACTGACGACCGCGGGGCACGGGAAAGCCAAAGCCCAGGCAGCCCAGCATTCCTGCACGATGACGACCAAAGGCAGCGGAAACTGCTGCGGCGCCAATACCGGCACCGGCACCGCAACGAAGAACTGACACCCGCCCACGAGCATCCTTCCATCGCGCCAGACGGCCACGCCCCACCCGGCCAGCGCGATGGCCTTGAAAAAAGTCTGAGGGATATTCCACGAACCGGCGTAGACCTCACGGTCGCCCGCAATGCCGCGGGCCCTGTCCAACACACCCGTCCTCGACGAAACCATGAAACGCTCGACCCTCGCCTTCACCGCCGCGCTCGCGGCCGCACTCGCCACCGGCGCCTTCGCTGCCGACAAGACGTTCAAACTCAAGGCCAAACCCTACCCGCTCGAGACCTGCCTCGTGTCCGGCGAGAAACTCGGCACGATGGGCGACGCCGTCGTCCTCACCGAGGGCGACCAGGAAGTCCAACTCTGCTGCAAGAGCTGCAAGAAGGACTTCGACAAGGACAAGAAGGCCGTCCTCGCCAAGATCGATGCCGCCTGGAAAAACGTGAAGCCGTACCCCCTCGCCGGCTGCGTGGTTTCCGATGAGAAACTCGACCCCTCAAAGGCCGTCGGCCTCGTGGTGGACGGGCGCGAATTCCGATTCTGCTGCAAGAGCTGTCTCAAGGACTTCAAGAAAGACACCGCCAAGTTCGTGAAGAAATTCGACGAGGCGGCCAAGAAGAAGTCCTGATCCGGCAGTCGACCGATCCTCCCGCCCACGATGCGCATCGCCCAGTCCATCGTCCTCCTCCTCGCCCTCCTGGCGGAGACGTTTCT
>CAIMTB010000189.1 GCA_903844265.1 uncultured Verrucomicrobiota bacterium | reverse complement strand
GTCGTCTATCTCATGCTGCACTAAGCCTCGTCACTTAGCCGCCCTTCAACAACCCGTACCAGTCGACGTCAGGAGACTCTGACTTGTACCCAAGGCCGAGGAATGGAGTCTCCTTACGTCGACTGCTACGAGTCGAGCGGGGCAATGGGGTCAAACATCTACAATTGACAATTGTTGGGTATCACTTCCGTTCCAAAGCGGTTTCGATTTGCCCAGATACCTCCATTTCGGGCGGTTCTGGGCAAATGGGATCAAGTCCACAGCCCAAACGCCGACCTTCGATTCGACCTTTGTTTGTGGGGTTTTTGCGGGGGTTCTGAGGTGGCGCGCCCGGCGTGGATCGAACACGCGACCCGCTGCTTAGAAGGCAGCTGCTCTGTCCAACTGAGCTACGGGCGCAACCGTTTGCAATCAACTACTTACAGATGGAGTTTCGCTCGCTGATTGACGGACTGATACTGCTTGCGGATACCAATGGTGATGCCGGAGACGCCAAAATCGCCCCGAGCCAGGAAGTCCACGGAACTCTGGAAGTCTTCGCGATACACCAATCTCGTCCGCTACGTCCCATCTGGCATCTACTTCGCCAGAGTTCGTGTCGCAGGCAAGCTGTTTCGAGACGAAAACCTCCGGGAACCAGTTCTTCGGGTGCCGTTGGCCGTCGTTTCAGGCTTCCAGAAGCGTCAGCGCAGGATCCAGCTGGCCGGGGCGTAGGCGCCAAGAACGGTGCGCAGATTCCCGTTCTCCAGCGCGATCGCGCTGCCCGTCTTCTCACCCCTGAGGTCCACGGGTTGGGCGGTGTTGAACCGCTGGCCCGTTGGCAGAGTGACGACAAGGTCGCCGGATACGCCGCCCATTTCCCAGAGCCGCAGCAGGGTGCCGTCGCCGTCGGGGTTGGCACCGAACGCGGTCACGAGCGTTGCCTTGCGGGACACGCTGAGGCCGGCCCGGCTCGGAGGCAGGCCTTCGCCGGATCCGGCCGTGGGGACGACCCGCAAGGGGTTCCGCGCCTCGAGGGCGGGGATCGCCAACGTGGCGGAGGCAGGCGTGTTGCGGTCGAACGTCCACAGTCGGACGCGGGAGCTCCAGGTGCCGGGATACCAGTACCGGAAGTTGGTGTTCCACTGGTTGTTGTAGAGGTTCACGTAGACCACCGGTCGGGCGGGGGTGAACTCGGCGGCGTCCTTCGACGCCTTCCAGCACCCTGGCCGGTCAAGCGAGACGAGGGGATGGTCGAGCGGGCAGATGGCGATGCCGAGGCCGTCAGGGCCGGTCAGGGTCACCCCATGGCCGACCGTGAAGAGGTCGCGATTGGCGCCCCTCGGAATGTCCTTGGCCGGGTTCATGACCCCGAGTTGGCGGTGGACTTCAAAGCGCGGTGAGTCGATCCGGAACGGCAGGCAGAGCCAGTCGGCCTCGGGCCAGTTGTCCTTGGCCTTGTCGCGGAGGGTGAGCTCGAGGTCGATGCAGGGCTCGTCGGCGGGCAGCGTGACCTTGAGGACGGTGGCGGGCAGGTTCCGCGCGGGATCGGCCGGGCACTCGAGGGTGATGGTGCGGTCGTCGAGGGAGGCGGTTCCACGGGCCGAAGTGGCGGCGCGGTAGGGAACGTCCTTCTCGGAGATCATGCCGGGCTTGTGCATGCCGGGGTGTGGCCATTCCCCTTTGGAACCTTCGAATCCCAGGGCGCGTCCTCCTTGGTAGGCCACGGCGTAGGCGAGGGTTTGCTCGAAGGTGAACCGCTCATTGAGGTACTGGCCGGGGCCGATCGCCGAGGCCGGGTCCACCCACTCGCGGGCGGTTCCTTTGTCGACCAGGGACACGATGGAACCTTTCGCGGGGTCGACGATGACCTTGAAGAACGGGCTTTCGAGCGTGACGGGTTGGGTGGAAATACCCGGGGCTGGCCGGGATTGGGCGGGGGGCACGGCGATGGTGCGGTAGCCGCAGGGCGGGACGTCCCGGACGTGGAGGGATTGCCCGGCGACGCGCACGGTGCCGGAGCGAACCCACGGGAGCGGGTTGTAGACGACGAGGCCCGGGCCCTCGTGCTTCACTGCGCCGGCGAGGGATGCCAGGTTTTCCCCGAGGATCTGGGACGAGATCCGGGAGGCTTCGCGGACGTAGTCTGTCTTGTCCTCCCACGAGGCCTCAAGGTCGGCGTAGCTCCTGGGGTCGAGCCTGCGGAAGGCGTCGCCGTACTTGTTGATCGAGGCGGCACCACCCCAGGTGTGCTCGCCGTACAGCAGGAGCTTCTCGTAGGCCAGGGCGACGTTCGTGGCGATGGACGGGCGGGTGAGTCCCCAGATCCCGAGTTGTGCGTGGAGAACCTCGGCGGCGGCGAGACGGGGTCGCGTCTCGCGGTAGAGACTGCTGCCGCCGGGATCGCACAGGATCCCGTGGATCCACGTGTCAGGCATCTCGCCTCGCACCACCGGGATCTCCGGCTTGTCCCGGAGCAGGGCCTCGACGAAGTCATCCATCGTGCCCATGCGCACCCGGACCGTGGGAATCGTGCGGGCGGCTTCCTGGAACAGGGACCGGACCTGGTCGGCCTTGGGCGGGCCGGAATTGTCCGGGGTGACGATGATGGCGGGCCAGACCGGGTAGGTCCAATCGGGGGGTGGGGCGAGGCTCCGGGAGATGAGCGGATCGCTGTCGCAGTACCAGCGGGGAAGGAAGGAAGGGACGCAGGTGCCGTAGGTGTTGGAATAGAAGGTGAGAACGCGCGAGCCATCGGGGCCTTCCCACCAGAACAAGCCTGGGGTGGTGACGCAACCGCTGGGCCAGTTGCAGCCGATGTGCATGAACCGGACCCCGCCGCGTGCGAGCACGGTGGCGAGTGCGCCGCCGTGCGAGGGAACGTCGGTCATCTTGCCCGAGACCGGCAGGGGCAGGCCGTGCCTGCGGCAGAGTGCCGAGGCGAAGCCCAGCCCGCGCGCCATTTCCTCCGGTTCGCAGGCGTCCGACTCCAGGGTGAAGGGCAGGGCGTGGACCCGGAACCGGCCGGCCTTGAGATAGCCGTCGAGGCGCGTCCGGCGTTCCGGTGTCTGGCCGTCCCAGTCGTCGAGGACCTTGGACATCACCCAGCCTGGGCCCGTCCACGCGAACCGCTGTTCCGGGGGCAGGTTCCAGGACTGATCCATGATGTCCATGGCCCGGTCGATCATCTCGGTGCGGTAATGGCGGACGATCTCCTTGACCCGGTGCGTGTAGCCGATGTCGAAGTGGGTCTTGATGATGACGATGACCTCGCGGACCGGGGAGGCCTTCGTGGATGACGTTGCGGGCGGGGGTTCGCCGGCAGCGACACTGACGACGAACGCGGCGACGAACGCGGCGAGGAAGGAAAGGTCTTTCATCGGGACTTCGTGGAGTGGCCCGTCGGAGGGTGGGGCGCGGGTGGTCGGGGCATGGGTGCATTCCACCCGAAGCAGTCCTGCGCGCAATCCCGCGGGGGCGGGTGCGTCCGCAAGGGACGGCGCGCAGCGGAGTGCGCGCCCCACCGTCAGTCTGTGGATGCACGGTGCGCTGTGGGGACTGAATCGTGGGGCTTGCCCGAAGCCACCGGGAGCGCGTGAATGCCGGGATGCTGAGAACCCCCGCGGCCATCGGTGTGTCGGAGGTGTTGCTTTCTCTTCTCGCCGTCGCGCTCTCATGGACCCAGCCGGTCCTGGCCCAGGTGGCGGGTTCTGATTTCCAGGCGGTGGTTCCGGATGGGGTTCGTGTCGTCTGGGATCTGTCACGTGCGCAACGCGAAGCCACGCCGACCCGCGAGCGGATTTGCCTCAATGGCCTCTGGCGCTGGCAACCCGCCGGACCGGTGGGTGAGCCGGTGCCCGATCGGCATTGGGGTTTCTTCAAGGTGCCCGGCGCCTGGCCGGGCATCACGGATTACATGCAGAAAGACTCGCAGTCCGTGATCCACCATCCGGACTGGCGGGGCCTGCGCCTGGGCGACATCACGGCAGCGTGGTACGAGCGCGAGGTCGCAATTCCTGCAGATTGGGCCGGTCGCCGGATCACCGTTCACTTCGAGCTGCTGAACTCCCATGCGGACGTCTCCATCGACGGTACGCACGTTGGGGAGGCGCGATTTCCCGATGGCGAGGTGGACCTGTCTGCGGCATGTCGTCCGGGCGCGGTCCATCGACTCAGCCTGCGGGTCACGGCCATGCCGCTGCAGGCTGTGCTGCAGTCGTACACCGACAGTGCGGCGGCGCGTGAGGTGAGGGGCGCGGTGGCTCGGCGTGGGCTGTGCGGCGATGTCCAGCTCATCGGAAGTCCCCGCGGACCGCGCATCGGCGACGTCCGCATCTCGACTTCCGTGCGGCGCGGCGAACTCGGGATTGGCGCCTCGCTGGAAGGTCTCCCGCTGGATGCGCGGTACACGCTTCGGGGCAGGGTGGTTGCCGGTGCCGGTGAGGCGCATGAATTCGCGAGTCGCACGTTCAGCGCGAAGGATGTGGGAGCGACGGGAAGGTTTGAGTTTCGGGAACCGTGGAAGCCCTCGGGATTGTGGGACACGGGGACGCCGGGAAACCGCTGTGAACTCGAATTGTCGCTGGTGGACGAAGCGGGGACCAGGCTGGACACCCACTGGAAGGATCGATTCGGGTTCCGCGAATTCTGGATCGAGGGCCGGGATTTCGTGCTGAACGGAACCCCGATACATCTCTCCACCGTGCCGATGGACAACGCCCAGGTGGGTGCCGCGTGGGCGAGTTATGCGGGCGCGCGGGAGAGTCTTGAGCGGTTGCAGGGTTTCGGGATCAATTTCGTCTATACCCACAACTACGACTGCCTGCCGGGGTCCCACCTGGCGTTCGAGGAGATTCTCAGGGCTGCGGACGATGTCGGGGTGCTGGTGGCGTTGTCGCAGCCGCACTTCAGCCATTATGACTGGAAAGGTGGCGACGCGGACCGGACCAACGGTTACGCGCGGCACGCGGCAGCGTATGTGCGCGTCGCCGCGAACCATCCGTCGGTGGTCATGTATGCCATGAGTCACAACGCGACGGGGTATAACGAGGACATGAATCCCGACATGATCGACGGCGTTCAATCCGCGCGTGACGAGTGGGCGGAGCGGAACGTCCGGTCCGCGCGCAGGGCCGAGTCCATCGTCCAGGCCCTGGATCCCGTCCGCACGGTGTACCACCATGCTTCGGGGAATCTCGGGCCGCTGCATGCGATCAATTTCTATCCCAATTTTGCGCCCATACAGGAACTCTCCGACTGGTTTGAGCACTGGTCGACGAAGGGCGTGAAGCCGGTATTTCTTTGTGAGTACGGAGCCCCATTCACCTGGGATTGGACGATGTACCGGGGCTGGTACCGCGGAGAGCGTGAGTTCGGGAGCGCGAAGGTTCCGTGGGAATTCTGCCTTGCCGAATGGAATGCGCAGTTCGTCGGGGATCGGGCCTTTCCGGCGAGCGAAGCGGAGAAGGCGAATCTACGGTGGGAATCGGGCCAGTTCCGCGAAGGCAGGCTCTGGCATAGGTGGGATTATCCGGCGGATGTAGGGTCGGGCCGTTTCGACGAACGCTATCCCATCTTTGCGGCCTATCTGACCGATAACTGGCGCGCGTTCCGTACCTGGGGTGTCTCCGTGGTATCTCCATGGGAACACGGTCATTTCTGGAAGCTCCGGCCGGGCACGGACCGCAGCCGTAAGTCGCTTCGGGTGGATTGGGACGATCTTCAGCGGCCGGGGTTCAGTGCGGATTTTCTGGATCAACGGTACGAGCGGGTCGACCTGGCCTACGAGCGTTCGGATTGGATCGCCACGGTGGCGGCTGAGTCGTTGTACCGGAACAACCGGTCCTTCCTTGCCTATGTCGCGGGGCCACCGGCGAGATTGACATCCAAGGACCATGAATTTCACGCGGGCGAGGTCGTCGAGAAATCCCTGGTATTGATCAACGATTCACGACTGGCCGTGGCTGTGCAGGCGACCTGGGAAATCCGGTTGCCGGAGAAGATCTCAGGCAGTCATGAGTTTCGGATCGAGCCCGGGGCGCAGGAGCGCTGGCCGCTGCGGATCGAAATTCCCTCATCAGCGCCTTCGGGTCGGTATGAGATCCGCGCGAAGGCCCGATTCGGTTCCGGTGAAACGCAGGACGACGTTTTTGCATTGGATGTGTCACCTCGGCCGGATCCTGTCAGGGCCTCGGCACGGCTGGCGGTCTTCGATCCTGCGGGGAAGACGGCGGCGTGGCTGGAAGGGCTCGGTGTCTCGGCGCGTCGCGTGGGAGCGGCTGCCGACCTGCGGGACGTCGACGTTCTGGTCGTGGGTCGGGAGGCGCTGAGCATTGATGGCGCGGCGCCGGACATCCGGCGGGTTCGGGACGGTCTGAGGGTGTTGGTGTTCGAGCAGAGCGCCGAGGTATTGGAGCGGCGGTTTGGATTTCGGGTGACGGAGTATGGATTGCGGCAGGTGTATCCCCGCGTTCTGGATCATCCAGCCATCGTTGGGGTGACGGCCGAGC
>CAIMTB010000188.1 GCA_903844265.1 uncultured Verrucomicrobiota bacterium | reverse complement strand
GGCTCACTCTTTCCGGGTAGAAACCGACGCCGTGCAGGGCGATCCGGGCTGGCATACGCAGTGCTTCCAGGTGCTTACATGAAGGCTGGAGAAAGCAGGAATGGCTCGATGGGAATGGCTGAGGGCGCGACAGTGTGCCCGGGCGAGCGTTCAACCTGGTATTCCGCGGAGCAGCCGGCGTTTCGCCGCGAGCTGAATGTCCTGCCCGCCCCGCAATCGGCGCCCGAGTGCGAACTTCAGCTTCGCACCAAGCCGGAATTCGCCCGCGCGGTGTCCCGAATTCCGGCAGTTGTCGCAAGCCTGAGGGCGTCACGGTCAACGCCTATGACAGGGGGGAAGCGCGAGCCGGTGCGATCGAGCGTGGTGATTCCGTTGATCGTGCTGACGGCGATCACGATTCTTGGGGGCATCGCCACGGTGCAGTCGGTGTCGGCGTTCCGTTCCTCCTGGCGCAGCACGGACACCAGCGCGCACGTCGACAATGCGCGGCAGCAGGTCGCGTTTCATCCCGAGAGCGGGCAGATCCCTGGTCCGTTCGTGCCCGTGGAATCGGAGCGGTGAACGGCGGGTCGGATGTCTGGAAGGACGAGTCGCGGCGCTCCGAAGGCCGGTCCTCACTCGCCTTTCACGTCCACGCTCAGCCAGCGCACGGTGGTCCGGCCCGCGAGGTCCGAGACTGCGGCGCGCAGCCGGTAGTGGCCTGGTCGTCCGAGTCGGGTTTGGATGGTCACGGTGGAGGTGTTGTTGCCGAGGGATTCCACCTGAGGCTGATGAGATGACGGATAGAGCGGGCGATAATCCTCTTCACCGGGTCCGAAGAGATCCCAGCCGACGAGTGCGTTGTGCAGAATTCCGGCGGGATCGGCGCCCGTGGTGTAGAACACGGGGGCGGTGGTCTCGGAGACGGTGGCGCGGGCCGTGAGTTCAAACGGGGCGGTTCCGGATTCCGCCGGGAGAGCGACATCGAGGCGGGGCGGTTCGCCGTCGGGACGGGCGGGGACGCGGGCTGTGGCGAATTTTTCGCGGCGATCACCCTGGAGGACGGTCATCGTGCCGTCTTCATGGAGGACGATGACCTCGCGGTAGCCGGCGCGGGTAAGCCCGGGAAGGTCCCAGAGCAGGTCGAACTCGGTCCCGAGCCGGAGGCAGCGTTCGATTTCGACGAAGGCATTGGCCATCACGGTGCGGTATTTCACGCCGAAGGAATTGGTTCGCTCCAGGTTGAGTTCGCCAACGCCCCAGAGGCTGCCTTTGCCCATCTGGACGTGCCCTAGATTGTAGCCTGGAGGGAGCAGGATGGCGACCTCGGCGGCGTTGCGGAGGCGGGCCAGGTCCCGGGGCGGGTGGTTGTCCGCGTGGTTTTGCAGGTGACGGGCGAGGGCGAGGCATTCGCCGAAGGGCACGCAGGCGAGTTGGTAATTATCCCAGAAGAAGAAATGGGTCGCGCCGAGGTCGTAGGCGTGGGTGAAGAACCACGGAGCATCGGCGCGGTCGAAGGCCCCGTAGATGCTGGTGCCCCATTGCTTGCCGGTGGC
>CAIMTB010000187.1 GCA_903844265.1 uncultured Verrucomicrobiota bacterium | reverse complement strand
GAGTGGCGATTCTCGTCACCGCACCATCAGCCCGCGCACTTCTACCGCTGGTCGCGGAGTGCCTCGCTGGAACCGAGAGCCCGGAAACCCCAGATGGCCGTTGGTCACGATCGATCCCCGGGAGTCCCCACCGGTGGCGAGGTGGAGCGCCGCTCCTCAGCGGTCCGAATCCGTCTGCTGGCGGGGCTCTTGGGAGTCCTTCGCAGCCCCGGGTGCGCCGAAGCTGACTCGCTGCGCCATCGCGGCACTATGCTCGTCCCGTAGGTGACCGTAGACCCGCATCGCCAAGGCGCCGCCGTCCTTGTGGCCCAACCACCGGGACACGGTCGGGATGTCGACCCCTGACTCGATGCTCTTGGTCGCGAACAGATGGCGGAGGTCGTGGTGGGTCAGCTTGGCGATTCCAATGCGCTGGCACGCGTTCGCCAGAGCCTTTCGGCAATCCTTCTGCCGGAGAATCGTCGCGGTGCCAGCCTCCCCTGGTCGGTCGCTTCGAATCGTCTCCAGCAACGCCTTGGCGGTCGGGTTCAGGGGGACGTATCGGACCAACCCGTTCTTGGTCCCGGTCGTGGGGTCACCCCTGACGGCGAGCCGGCCGGTCGCGAAATCCACGTCCTCCCAACGGACATTCACCGCCTCGCTCAGCCGGCACCCCGTGTAGGCGAGGAACTCGATGAATCGTGCCGACTCGGGCCCGTCGACCCAACCGCAGGTCCGCACGGCGTTGACCAAGCTTTCGAATTGCTGAGGCTCCGGAAGCCTCAACCTCTTGGGCTTTTCGCGCACCCACTTGACGGAGGCGGCGGAATTGTCGCTCCGAATCCCGAACTCGATCGCTAACTCGAATGCCCAGCGCAGCAGCCGCACGAACTGGTTGAACCTGGTCGGACTGACCTTTCCCGCAACATCCGCGGCCCAGGTTTGACAATCCTGTCGCGTCACGTCGCGTATATTGAGCCGATCGAGAGCCGGCCAAGTTCGCCGCAGTGCCTTGCAGCGCTCCTCGGCGTTGAGTTTGGTCCTGGGCTTGAGGTTCAGGTCCTTTTGGATGCGCTCGAGGACGATTCCGAGGGCTTCGCTGACCGTCATGCTGCCCACCTGCGCCTCCCGTCGACGTTCGGACGCCACCCGTTCCGCCTTCAGGATGTCAGGGAGTCGCGCCTTGGCCACCGTGATCTTGTCCGTCTCGAGGGACTTCCAACGCAACTTGCCGTCGACGCGGAACCGGGCGTAGAGTCGCCCCGATGCCGAGTTTCGGACCAGATTCGGGTATGGAGTCCGGACCCAGAGCGATTCGCTCTTGGGGTCGGGTTCAGTCCCCTTTTGTGACGAATTCATGGCTACCGTATAGAAAGCCCGTATATAAAATGCAATCCTGGAACCAAAATCCACGTTGCATGTATTTGCAGGCAAGTTAGTTGGGCGATTGGCGCAGTGGCTAGCGCAGCTCCTTTACACGGAGACGGTCGGGGGTTCGAATCCCTCATCGCCCACCAACTCTACCAATGGGTTAGCGATGTTCAGGTGGCTTTCCGCACAGTTTCCGCACAAGCTGCGGCATGGAGAGTACCAGTTCGCGGGACACCCCCACTTTTCCGCACATCATCGCCAAACGAAACGGCCGGGCTACAATCTATCGCGGCGAGCGGTCCAAAGGCGGGAACACCTACCTCGAATTCCGGTTGGCGACCTACGGCACCGACGGCCGGCGTCACCTCAAGACCTTCCCCACTTTCGAGAAGGCCGTGGAGGCCGCTGAAAAGAAGCTGGTGGCCCTCGGTCGCGGACTGGTCGACACCACCCTGCTGAGCGGCCCGGCCCGACTGGATTATCTGAATGCGCGGAAGCTGCTGCCTGCCACGGTCGGTCTGACCGACGCCGCCAACGCCTGGCTCCGCACCCAGGAGGCGCACAAGTCCGAGCCCATCCCTGTTCCCGACCTCGTCACCGCCTTCATCGCCTCTCGCGAAGCCGGCACGCGTCGCGGGAAAGCTGCCTCCGCCGCCTACCGCATCGATCTCCGACGTCGGCTCGGCAAATTCGCCGAAGCCTTCCTGTGCGACGTCGCCGACGTTTCAGTACCCGCGATCGAGGAATGGCTCGGATCGGCAAAGCAAACAGGACGTAACCGGTTCAACACCCTGCGGCTCATTCGGACCCTCATGCGCTGGGCGCAAAAGCGCGGGCACCTCCCTCCGGGTGGCATCGTCACCGACAAGCTGGAAATCAACGCGCCCTCCGATGACGGGCCCATCGAGATCTTCATGCCCGCTGAACTGGCCCGCCTCCTTGCTGTCGCCAAGCCCTCCCTCGTCCCCTACCTCGCGCTGGGCGCCTTCGCCGGACTTCGAACCGCCGAAACAGCCCGCCTCGACTGGGCGGATGTGAAACTCGAACGTGGCTTTGTCGAAGTTCGCGCCTCTGCCGCCAAGACCGCCTCCCGGCGGCTGGTGCCTGTCACCCCTGCCCTGCAATCCTGGCTGGCCCCCATCCGCCGGGAGTCCGGCCCGGTGCTGCCTTACGCGAACATCGGTCACCAAGTCGGCCAGCTCACCCGCGACGCGAAGGTCGCTTGGAAGGTCAATGCGCTACGCCATTCGTTCATCAGCTATCGGGTTGCGGAGATTCAGGACGTGCCCAAGGTGGCACTGGAGGCCGGCAACTCCCCGCAGATGATCTTCGCGCATTATCGGGAACTCGTGACCCCGAAAGAGGCGCAGGCGTGGTTCGGGGTCATACGGGAGCCGGCGCAGTAGCACGGGGACGCCAGAGTTGACGTTCGAACGGCCTCGACCACCTCCAGGGGCCGTGTTTGGCATGCGTTTGGAAGCCACGCACGGACGGGACGTTGACGTTCCCCTGCGGCATCTTGCAATCGGATTGGGGCGCATCGCCCAGCAAAACGAAAGAGCCGGCCCCGCTCGTCTTCCGCTTGAACGCCGTCCAATCCCGCTCGCCGACGAGCCTCGCAACCTCCTCACGGTTGGCTGGCGGCTTGAACTCCGAGGGCCACTCCGGGTTCGTCACCCAGTCCAAACCGTACACGATCCGAGGCCGGCAGTGGTGATCTACGACGCCGGTGTCGACGAGGTTTGGGAGCATCAGCAAACTGGGGCTCGGGAAGTTGCCGACGATGGGTGGACCCGACAGCGACCGAGCCGAACGAGCCCCAGTCGACCTGCGCGCATTCGCCGCGGGCGAACTCCAGCGCGAGGAAGGTGGGATTGCGGACCCGACCGACCAGGCGGACGAACTCCTTGAGGATGGTGTAACCTTGGCGCGCAGCTGCTGGAAGAGTTGCTGGGCCGTGTAGGGATGACGTTCGGCAGATCCCGGGTGTCCTGTGCCGGGTCGGCCCGGGGCAGCCTTCGGTGAATGCGCTCGCCGTGCCCAGACCGGGTCGCGGTCGATTCGGAGCGTGCTGCTGAAATTCTCGCCCAAGGCCGGAGGCTCGGACGCTTCGGACGCCTTTTCCGCGACTTCGGCACGGAGTGTCGAGCAACTGTGTGGAACTGGAGGGGGCAAGGCGCATGGGAGCCCGGACGCGCCATCACGACCTGCCACAGGTGCGTCCGAAGCGTCCGGACCTTCCACACACATCCTGGGCGAAGTGGCGGCGCTACCTCAGCAATCATTTCGAACAATCGAATTAAATCACACAATGAAGATCCAGCATGACGCGATCTCGGACGGATTTGCCATCCGATCCAGAAATTGACCTTCCACCCCGCCTAAACCGCAATTCGCGGAATTCTTGTAGACTGAAGACGTTACACCGGTACTCGCTCGCGAGAGAAGTGATCTCCGCCACGCCAGCCAGTTGCAAATCCGAGACTCCGCACGAATTCAGGGAACAGAATGGGTCTCTCATCTACCCGATCGCGACGAAAACGCCCCATAAACTTATGAAAGCAAATCGAGTGGTGAAATTGGGCGGCAAGGCAGGACGCGCGGAGGTCCGCACGGCGGTGAGGGTTGTGCTTGCGGCGTTGGCGCTGGTCCCCGGTCTCCCCGGGGCTTGCGCCCAGTCTCTCCCTCGCTCCCAAACCTTCAGCGTGAACGCACCGCTCAATGACGGGACGGGCGTGGGCAACGAATTCCTGGGAACGACGTCGTTGTTCGGGGACCTTCCGGGTGCGGTGGTGTACGACCTGAGCGTCCAACTGGACATCACGGGCGGGTTCAACGGGCAACTCTACGCGTATCTGGCCAAGGACAATGGGTTTGCGGTGCTGCTCAACCGCGTGGGCCGGGAAAGCGGCAACCTTGACGGGTTCATCGATCCCGGGTTGAGCGTGACGTTCAGCGACAGCGCAGCCAACGGGGACGTGCATGCCTACGCGCCACACAACCTGGGCACGGCGCTGACGGGGACGTGGCAACCCGACGGGCGGGAAACCGACCCGAGCCTCACCCTGGGGGGCGACCTGCGGACGGCGGATCTCGGGTCATTCCGCGACCAACCCGCGGACGGCATGTGGACGCTTTACATCGAGGACGTGGTAACCGGCCAGCAGGCGACGATGAATTCGTGGACTTTGACCATTTCCTCGGTACCGGAACCGGGAACCTGGTCGCTGGCAGCGGGAGTGGCTTTGGGGGCATTTACCTGGGTCAGGCACATCCGGCGGCACCCCGCACCTCGGTCGCGGTAGGGATCGGTAGGAAATGCGAATATGAAAAGAAAAGTTTTAACGCTATGCGGTGGGGTCGCCTGGCTGTTGTTGTCTGGCGTCGCTGCTTACGCCCAAATTACGAATGTGTACGTTTCGCTCAGCGGAACGAGTGTTTATCCCTACACAAATTGGCAAACGGCGGCGAATGTCATTCAATTGGCGGTGGATGCCGCGCCCCCAAACTCCACCGTCTTTGTGACCAATGGTGTTTATAGCCTCGGCGGGAAGGTGCCCAGTGGACGAATGATCTCCAATCGGGTTTGTATCGACAAGTCGTTGACCTTGAAAAGTGTCAATGGGCCGGCAAAAACCATCATTCAAGGCAGCAGCGCTTTAACCGTGCCCGTCCGTGGGGTGTATCTTGGCAACGGGACACTCGACGGCTTCACCGTGACAAATGGCGGCACCTTTGAAAGCTCCTCCCTCGACGAAGGGGGCGGCGGAGGGATCTATGCGTCGATAAGCAGCATCATCACCAACTGCATTATCACGGGAAACCGGGCCACGGTCGGCGGCGGCGTCATGAATGGCCAATACCGCAACTGCGTCATCACCAACAATTATGCCGATGTGGGAGGCGGGGCCGCGGGTCAGTTTGGAAGCGCTTCCTCGTTATACGGATGCACGCTGGTCAACAATTCTGCCGCCGAGCTGGGCGGAGGCAGCATCGGAATTACCTGCACCAACTGCGTCTTCTCAGGCAATACCGCCGTTATCGGTGGCGGCGCCTACCAGTCGTTCCTGCAAAGTTGCACTTTGATGAATAACCGCGCGTTTCGCTATGGCGGCGGCACCGTGGGGTCAAATGCGGTAAATTGCATCATTTACGACAACCTCGCGATGGTCGAGGGGACCGAGAATTACACGAACGTCCCGTATATGCAGGCCAGTTGCACGACGCCGCTGCCGTCCGCTGGCGCGCTGAATTTCACCAACTCACCGCTGGTGATCGAGCCCGGCAACCCGCGCCTCCTGCCCGATTCTCCCTGTATCAATGCCGGGTATAACTACTCCTGGATGGCCACCGCCACCGACATCGAGGGCAACGCTCGGGTCATAAATACGAATGTGGATTTGGGTGCCTATGAATACGCCGGAGCCAGCAGCCTGACGGGGGCGGTCAGAGTGGCCATATCGGAGGGGGGCTACTATGTGGTGGCCGGGTGCGCCTTGCCGCTGACAGCCACGGTCTCCGGCAAAGCCCAAAGCCTGGTCTGGAGCTTCGGTGATGGCGCCGGCGCCACCAATGTGTGGCATACGGCGCACGTCTGGAGTTCACCGGGAACCTATTCCGTCACGTGCCAAGCGGCGAACCTGAGTGGCAGCGCCAGCGCCAGCCGGTCAGTGGTGGTGGTGGCGGCGGCGGCGTCCAATTACTACGTCAAACCAGGCGGCAGTGACGTCGCCAAGGGCACCAACTGGACCACGGCCAAGCTGACCATCCAATCGGCGGTCGATGGCGCCCCGGTCGGCGGCACCGTTTGGGTCACCAACGGTACCTATAATGGGGGCAGCCAGGCAGCGTTGGGACAAGTGGTGAGCAACCGGGTTGCCGTTCTCTTCCCGATGACGGTGCGCAGCGTCAATGGCCCCGCCGTCACCTTTATCGAGGGCGCCAACGCCGGTGTGGGACTTACCACGCGGGGGGTATTCCTAACCGATGGGGCCGTCCTGTCCGGTTTTACGGTGCATAAAGGCACCGCGGCCACTCATTGGATGGCAAAAAATGGCGTCCGGTGGGGCATCGCGGGCGGTCTGCTGGGTGGCGGGATCCTCTGCGAAACCCCGCAGGCCATCGTTACGAATTGCTTCCTCGGCGGAACCACAAGTTCTAACGTGGCAACGATGGGTGGGGGAGGGTATGGCGGCACTTATCAGAATTGCAGAATTTTAAACGGCAAGACTGTCGACGGCGGCCTGAATGCCGCCAACGTTGCCATGACCGTCGGCGGCGGCGGCCTGGCGGTCGCGAATGCTTCCGGCTGCACCATCAGCGGAAGCTTCAGTATTAATAATGGCGGAGGCCTCTTTGACTCAACCGCTGACGGCTGCACGATTGTTAGCAATACCGCCGCCTATAACAATGGCGGGGGCGCTTACTTGGGAGCGTATAGTAATTGCGTGTTTTCATTAAATACCGCCGCCAGTTACGGTGGCGGCGCCGGTCTTGCCCGGCTGGATCATTGCACCCTCACGAACAACAGCGTCACCGGCAGCGGGAGCAGCCTCTTCGGCGGGGGCGGCGCCTATAAAAGCACGGTGTTAAGCAGCCTGGTGGCCCAGAATTCCGCCGGCGCCAGCGGTGGCGGCCTCTACGAAGGAAATGCGACAAATTCCATCATTCGCGACAATGTGGCTGTCAACGGCGGCGGCCTCTATCATCTGACTCCGGGTTCCAGCTACCAATCCTGCGTCATCGCCAACAACTATGCCAACAACGGCGGCGGCGCCAACGGCGTTGGCGGCACCTATTATCAATGTACCTTCACCAATAACCGCGCGGAGTACCAGGGGGGCGGCGCGTACAACCTGCAACTCTACACCTGCCTCGTAGCTAACAATTCGGCGCGCTACGGCGGTGGCGTTTACAACGGTCAGCTTTACCGCAGCACCGTGGTTGGCAACCACGCCATCCTCCAGGGCGGCGGTGTTTACCAACCCGCGGTTGCCCAAAACAGCATTTTCTATTACAACACCGCCCCTTTTGACAAAAACTGGGCGGGAGCCAATGGCGCTTCGAGCTTTAATTGCATTGATGCACCGTTGCTGGACCCCGCCTACAACAGCATCACGAACCCACCCGGGATCATCAGCCTGAACAACCCCCGCCTGGGGCCGGGGTCCGCCTGTTACAACGCGGGCACGAACCAAACCTGGATGACCGGCCGGATGGACCTGGATGGCAACTCGTTGATCGCCGCTGCTATTTCGGATATCGGCGCCTTCGAATATCAAGGCGAAAGCGCTCAGACCGGCACTCTCACCGCCGCGATTTCCGCGACGGACGACAGCGCTGTCGCGGAAGCCGCCATTGCGTTTTCCGCCCAGACTACCGGGATGGTCGGGAGTCTGGTCTGGAAGTTCGGCGATGGGGCCACCGTCACCAACGTGCCGCTGGCCAGGCACGCATGGAGCACGCCCGGCACCTATACCGTCTCGCTAATCGTCTCGAACGTGGCCGGAACCGTCACCGCGACGACGAATGTGATGATCCTCAGCAGCACCGCCGCATGGTATGTCGCTACCACCGGGAACGACGGCTCGGCGGGCACCAGTTGGGCCACCGCCAAGAAGACGCTCCAGGCGGCGGTGGATGCCGCGCCCATCGGCGCGACGGTCTGGGTGACCAATGGATCGTATAGCACGGGCGGCCGGCCGGCCGGCGATCAAAACGTGACCAATGTGGTGGCGGTGGAGAGGTCGCTGACCCTTCGATCGCTCAACGGCCCCGGCGTGACGAGGATTGTCGGCAGCAGTGGGCCGGTGCCTTTGACCAACCAGTTCGGCGTGCGCGGGTTGTATTTGGGGGAAGGCGCCAGCTTGATTGGCTTCACCGTCACCAACGGGCAGGCGGGTGGTTCGCCCAATCCCCGTTTCACCACCTACGGTGGCGGGGATTTGGGCGGTGGCATTTTCTGCGAATCGGACTCGAGCGTGGTCTCGAACTGCGTGGTGGCGGGAAATGCGGGCATGAACGGCGGCGGCGTCAGCGGCGGCACGCTGTATTCGAGCGT
>CAIMTB010000186.1 GCA_903844265.1 uncultured Verrucomicrobiota bacterium | reverse complement strand
CCTGCGGCAGGTGTATCCCCGGGTCCCGGATCATCCAGCCATCGCTGGGGTGACGGCGGAGCAACTGCGCGACTGGCATGGGGAGGCCACGTTGCTTCCGCCGCGGTTGAAGTACGAGATGCGGCCCAGGCACGGACCGACGGTGACATGGTGTGGCCTTCCCGTGACCCGGCTCTGGCGATGCGGGAACCGAGGCAGCGTGGCGTCGGTGCTGATCGAGAAGCCCGCGCGTGGCGATTTTCTCCCGATCCTGGATGGCGGCTACGCCCTCCAGTACAGCCCACTGATGGAGTATCGGGAAGGGCAGGGCAGCGTGATGTTCTGTCAGTTGGACGTGACGGGGCGGACGGATCCCGACCCCGTTGCGGAACGTGTGGCACGCAACCTCCTGCGTCATGCCATGGAGCCCGGGCCGCGGGTTCCGTCGAAGAGGGCGCTGTATGCCGGGGACGAGGCGGGGCTGCTTCGGCTCCGGGCTCAAGGCTTTGCGGTGGAATCCTATGCGGGGGGGCGTCTGGATCCCGACGTGGCGCTTGTCGTGGGCCCCGGTGGAAGTGCGGCGATCACGAACGCGGCAGATTGGTTCCGTGTGGGAGGCAGGATTCTGACGCTCGGCCTTGGGCCGGCCGATTTTGGGGCGCTGCCGTGGTTGAATGTCACCGTGCGAACCGGGGAGCATGTCTCGACGGGCTTTCCGCCTTTTGCATCCGGGTCACCGATGGCGGGCATCGGGCCTGCCGATCTCCATTGGCGCGAACCGCGGGATGTGGCGTTGGTGACCGGGGGAGCGCAGGTGTTCGGGGATGGCGTGCTGGGGCAGGATCGTGGAGCCGTGTTCTGCCAATTCGCGCCCTGGGAGTTCGACGGTCGGGCCTCGATGAGCCTCAAGCGGACGGCGCGGCGGTCCTCGGTGCTTTTGTCGCGCCTGGTCTCGAACCTGGGTGTGGCGTGCACCACGCCGTTGCTCGGGCGTTTTGGGACCCCGGTGGATTCTGCGCATCCGGAGAATCGGTGGATGGAGGGGCTTTACCTCGATGTTCCTGAGGAATGGGATGATCCGTATCGATTTTTCCGTTGGTGAGCACGATGCGGGTGTCGACTCTTGAGCACGGGTCCATGCTCGCGCAGATGAATGTGTCAGCCGCGGCATTGCCTTCGGCACACTGAGGCCATCGCTGGCGAACCCGACCCACACACAGAATGACCAAGCCTCGTGAAGTCCCCGAATGGCTGCGTGCCGCGGTGGGCGCCGCCGTGCACGATCTCCCCGGCTGCGTGCTCCGGGAACTGGGGGCCCATCTGCCCGGCAGTTTCACCCGGCCGGATGCCATCCGCGAGGCCCTCCGACAGCGGAGCAAGGATTTCGCGGAACTTCCGGAGTGGCTCGCCCTGGTGCTGCACTCGCATGTCGAGGCGGCCCGCACCTTTGAGAAGATGAGCGTCCCGGGGGTCACCGAGGCGCTGCCCATCCTCCGTGTCCTGGCTTCTCCCGGCTTGGCGGATCTCGGGGCCTGGCTGGATGCCCGGGAAGAGGTGAGCCGATTGGCTCAACCCCCGAGCGCCGATGCCCAGGAAGTTCCCGTCGGCGATCCGAAGCAGCTCTGGCAGGACTTCGTCCAGCGCAGCTTCCTTGGGCCGCACGGGTGCCCGATTTCGTCGGAAACCCCGCCGAGCCCCACGACAGAGGTCGTCGCCAAGGCGGCACCCCCTCCGATGCAGCACGAACTCGACCGGGCCCAGGAGCACTTGCGGGACGCCAAACGGCGGCACTCCGAGGAAAAGCGGACCCTCGAGAGCCAGTTCGCCAGGGAGCGGGAAGGTGATGCCCAGCGGGAAAAGGTTCTCCAGGCCCGGCTGGACTCCGTTGAGAAGGAGCTCGCCGAGCTGCAGAAGCGGACCCATTCGAACGTCCGGAGGGAGGTCCAGGAGGTTGCCAGTGCGCAATTCAGCGCGTGGTTCGGGGAGGCTGCCGGCGAGGAGACGTTTCTCGAGGAATCCAAGGAGAAGGTCGAAGACCTTCTCCACGAGGCGGATCGGGTTCTCCAGGCACAGGCGGAAGCGGATCGTCGTCACGGAAACCGGGTGGAACTCCGACGGCGGCTGGATGCGTTTCACGAGCGGCGCGACCAGCTGGCCCGGGCGCAGGTCGAGGCTTTCCGGCCTGTCGCTTCCCTGCCAAGGCTGATCGAGCGTCTGGACCACTCCATCGCCGACCTCGAGTTGCGCCTGGGCGATGTCGGGGCAGTGCTCGGCCTCGCGGGTGAGATCGCCGCGGCGATCGCCGGGGCCACGAACGCCGAGCGCCTTGATGAACTCGGCAGGATCACCGACAGCCTGCGCGTCGCCAAGGTGCTGTCCGTGAAGATGTCAGGCCAATTGGGCAGCCAGATCGACCGTCAGAGGAAGCTCCTGAGTTTCCCCGGCCACCCGGGACCTTCCCAAGGCGCGTCCCTGTCGAACCCGGCGAGCCTTCTCTCCGGAGACCGCGCAGCCATGCTGCTCGTCGACGCCTACAACCTCGTCGGTGTTGCCGGAGGAATCCTCGGGCTTCCCACGGAATGCTCCTGCCTGCCGGAGTCCCTCAAGCGCCTGATCCCGATGCTGCGGCGCTACGCCGCGAACCACCCAAAAATCGAGATCTGCTGCGTCGTGGATTCCCCGGTGGGCGAGACCCGGAGCGAGGCGCTGAACCTTCGGGTGATCTACTCGGGCGGTCGGGGTGAGCACCGGGCCGACGGCATCATCGATGGCCACCTGCGGCACCTGAAGACGCGAAAGGATCCGCGTCCGATCGTGGTGGTGAGCGCGGACATCGAGGTTCGGGCTTCGGCGGAGGGGGCCGGGGCGCTCGTGATGGCTCCGGAAACCTTGGCGCGGCGGCTTCATCGGCACTCGTCGGTCGGGTGAGCGTCAGGGTCCCGGCGTCGCGCCAGACCCTGCACGACCTCAAGGTCATCCAGTCCGCGGCTGCCCGGAACGACTGGGCGTTCCTGTGTCCGTGACTTCGCCGTGATCGAGGCGGGAAGCGGCCAGCCGGGCCAGGGCATCGGGGCCGACCGGTTCCTCCGGCTGCCACGGCAGCCACGCGGTGCGGCTGGATTGTTTCTCAACGACTTCGCGCAGGTAGCGATGTTCGGCTTCCTCACGGCGTTGCAGCAGCGGGTCGCATGAGCCGCTGTGGAGCAGGCTTTGGTTGATGACCCAGGCAAACGGCTCGATGTGCGCGCGGCGCAGATCCTCCTGCAACGCGGAGGCTTCATGCACGGGCGTCGCCTCCGGCAGGGTCACGAGCAGGATGCGGGTGAAGCCGGGATCGCGGAGCCGCTCCAGCAGGCGCAGCACGGATTCGGGCTGGGTGCTGCGTGACTGGCGCTGCAATTCCCGGTTGTACGCCTCGCTGGCGTCGAGGAGGAGCAGGGTATGTCCCGTGGGTGCGGTGTCGAGCACGACAAAGCGTTCCGTGCCCTGTCCCACCTCGCGGGCGAAGGCGCGGAACACCGCGATCTCCTCGGTGCAGGGGGATCGCAGGTCTTCCTCCAGCAGGGCGCGCCCGGCGGCATCCATCGCGGCACCCTGGGCGCCCAGGACATCCGCCTGGTACGCCGCGGTTTCGGCTGCGGGATCAATTCGGCTGAGCGTGAGCCCCGGCACCTGTCCGGCCAGGGTCTGCGCCACGTGCGCGGCGGGATCGGTCGTGCTCAAGTGGACGGAATGGCCGCGTCGTGCGAGCACCACCGCGATGGCGGCGGCCACCGTGGTCTTGCCGACGCCACCTTTGCCCATGGTCATGATGACACCGTTGCCCTGCCGCTCGATGTCGGCCACGAGCGCTTCGAGGCTCTCGATGGGCGGCGGGGTCCAGGCGCTTCCGGGCTCGGAGACCAACGAGGGTTTGACATCGCCCTCCAGCAGGACGCGCAGGCCGTCGAGGCCGAGGATGTTGATGGGTCGCAGCGGCACGATGAAAGTCGGCATGCCACGGATGAATTCCTTCGCCGCTTCCAACGCGGCTTGGCCGCGTTGCTGCATCGCCTGCGACGTCGTGTCCCCGGGGCAGGTCGTCTCGAAGGTGCCGTTGATGATGAGGCTCTGGTGGCTCACGCCGAGGGCGCGGAGTTCCCTTGAAGTGCGCTCCGCCTCCCGCAGGGCCGCGAGTTGGGGTCGGCTGACGAGCACGAGAGTCGTGACCGAGGGGTCGGCCAGCGTCCTGACCGTGGCCTCGTACACGGCCCGCTGTCTTGCCAGGCCGGCCAGCGGGCCCAGACAGGAGGTTCCGCTGGTGTTCTGGTCGAGGAATTGATCCCACGCCCTGGCCAGGCTCATGAGCCGCAGCGTGTGCCCGGTCGGCGCGGTGTCGAAGAGGATGTGATCGTAGGCCTCGACGGTCTGTGGATTGCCAATCAAGGCCGAGAACTCGTCGAACGCGGCGATCTCCACCGTGCAGGAACCGGAGAGCTGTTCCTCCATGCTGCGCAGGGCGCTCTCAGGCAGCAGACCGCGCATGGGATCGATCAGGCGTGCCCGATACGCGGCCGCCGCCTCGACCGGGTTGATGTTCATCGCCTCCAGTCCCGGCGCGCCGGGGATGGGTGCGGGGTGGTTGGTGAGCCTCGTCTCCAACACCTCGTCCAGGTTCGAGGCCGGGTCGGTGCTCACCAGCAGCACGCGCCTGCCGGATTCGGCGAGCCTCAGTGACGTGGCGCAGGAGAGCGATGTCTTGCCCACGCCGCCCTTGCCGGTGAAAAACAGGTAGCGGGTCGTCTCCGCCGGATCGGGCCGGTAGAGGGGCAGTTTCACGCCGACACCTCGGCGCTCTCCCCCGAGGCGAGGCTGGACAGGGCGGCGCGTTCCCCGGCGGTCAGGTACCGGCCTTTCATGTGGACCTCGCCATCGACCAGGATCAGGGGCAGCGCGGCGACCCCATCGGCATCGAGGAGCGCCTTCACCGTGAGGTTCTGGACGAAGGCCATCGGCTGTTGGCCAAGGTTGTAGCGCTCCACTTTGACACCTCTCTGGCTCAGTTGGTTGAGCAGGGAGGCAAAGAGGATCAGCGCCGGATCAATGTCGTTGCCGCAGACGCCGGTCGAGCAACACATCGGAGGGTCGTAGACTTGGATTGTTTTCATGCGCTGATAAGGGGCATGAGCTTCAGGGCAACCTCGGCAACATGTTTGCCAAGTTGAGCCGCCGTCTTCAGGCCGAGTTCGTCCTGCGCGACGGTGTCGTTCGCGGACAGAAGGGTTCCCCCCGGGGAGGGAGGTGCGTGGCCACCCACGGGAATCATGCCGAAGCAGAGCAGGATCGCCTGGATCTGCTGGATCACGAGTTCATGCCCCCCGTTGCGGGTCCCACCGACGGCCACGACTCCGAACGGACGGTCGGCGAGCACCAGCTTTGGGTCTCGCAGCGGAGCCAGTCGTTCCAGGAAACACTTGGCCAGGCCGCTCAGGCTGCGGAAGTAGCAGGGTGACCCGATGATCACCCCGCCCAGGGACGGGTCCTGGAACTTCCGGAGGATGCCCACCATGTCGTCCTCGGGTGGCTTGGGCGACCAGGGGGCGATGTTGAGCCCGCCGAGATCAACGAGCTCGGTCTCGATGCGGGGATCGACGGCCCTGGCGGCGTCGAGTGCCGCCTGGACAGCCTTGGCGGTGCCCATGCCCTTGCGGGGACTGCACGAGACGCCAAGCAGTTTCACCGGCTTCGCGGGCGCGCCCGGTTCGGCGGCGAGTGCGCTCGTCGCGGCGGTGGTCAGGGCGACTGCGCCGCCGGCGGACAGGAAGTTTCGTCGGGTCACATTCGTGTTCATCGGAGGTCCTTTCGTGATCGGTTTCGAGGTTGGTGCAGATCAAGGCGCGCTGTAGAGAAGCCAGATCCCCCCCAGGAGGACCAGAAGGCCGCAGGCGACCTTGACGGTGGCGAGGCCCCTGGATTGCTCGTTCCAGTTGAGAAAACGCTGGACCCAGCGGGTGGAAGTCCCGGCCGCCACGATGACCGCGCAGTGGCCCAGCCCATAGGCCAGGAGCAGGAGCATGCCGTAGAGGAGATGGGTGGAGGCCAGTCTGAAGGTGACGCCCAGCATCGGGGCCATGTAGGCGAATGTGCACGGACCCAGGGCGATGCCGAACAGCAGGCCGAGGATGAGCGCCGCCTGCAGGCCCTTGCGTTTCATGCCCACCTGGCCTGGACCCGACCCGGGCAGGGGAATGACGCCCAGCAGATGCAACCCGACGACAAAGAAGATGAGCGCGACGAAGTAATTCCCGTAGCTACCGACGTCCCCCAGCATACGGCCCGCCGCCGCCGTCAGGGCGCCAATGCCCGCGATCGTGACAAGGATGCCCACGGCGAACAGGGTGGAAGTCCAGAACGCCCGCCGCGTGGTCACCGGACCTTGCTCGCTGATGAAGCCCACGATGAGCGGGATGCTCGCCAGGTGGCACGGACTGAGGAGGATGCTCAGGACACCCCACGCGGCCGCGGCACCCAGGGCCAGGAAGGGCGTGCCTTCGATCGCGCGGCTGAGACTGGTGAAGAGGAACTCCATGGGACCTACCTGCACTCACCCAGCTTGCAGGCTTTGGCGATCTGCTCCGGACTCAGCTTCATTTTGTCGCTGAGCGCCTGGGCGATGGTGATCTGGCGGCCCGTCATGGCAGGCCGCGCATCAAGCCATGAATTCAGGGTTGCCTGACTCACAAAGAAGGCCTGCTTGAAGCAGCCAGCCGAGGCCCATCGGCCGTCGGCGCCCCGTGCCTGCCCGAACCAGGCGATGGAAGACTTCGGCTCGATGGAGGCAATCTGGCCGTTGAGGGTTCGCACTCGGATCGTCTCGCCGCTGAATCCATCGCGCGCCTCGACTTCGATGTCCTTCTGCAAACGGGCCGCAACACCCAGCGCACAGTGCGTGCAGCAACCCTGCGTTCGCAGGGCGCCGGCCACCGTGACGGGACAGGCATCCTCGGGATACACCGCCCGATCACAGAATCCGCACCGGGTCGCCAGTTCCTTCGCCATCAGGACATTCCAGGAGACCGGGACGCCGGACTCCTTCGCCCGGGCCGCGGTCGCAGCCCCCGGGGTCGCGTAGGCGTACACCGTCGCACGGCCTTTCGCATCCATGCCATAGAGATACGAGGCGGACCCGGCGGGAATGAGGGCGCCAGTCGCCGAATCGGTCACCCGCACCTTGCCCGCCTCCGCCTCGGGGTCCGCTCCCACGAGACTGGACAGGTAGATGAAGTAGCAGTGCGGCGAACAGAGGATCCGAGCCTCGCTTGCGCCCTTCACCAGGATTCGTGCCCGTGGACCGATGTCGCCGTCGCACAGGGAGCAGACCTGATCCCGGGGCCGGATGTCGGCACGCACAGGTTCCTCGCGAACGACGTCGTGCACGGTCCCCGGGCCGAGGTCGGTTCCGAGGGACTTCCATTGGGCGAGGATCTCCTCCTTGCCGAAGAAGCCGACGTGCCGGAAGAGCTCCTTCCCCCCGGCGTCGAAAAAGATCTGAGTGGGGATCATCGCGATGCCATGCCGCTTGCCGGCATCGGGATTCTCCCAGACGTCGATGAACTGGACCTCGAACCGGTCGGCGAACTCCTTCTTAAGCTCCTCCAGGATGGGCGCCATGAGCTTGCAGGGGATGCATTTCCCGGCACCGAGGTCGACAAGGCGCGGAAGCGCGGCCTTCGGTACGGCGGTCGGGACGGCCAGAGCCTGGCCCGGCTCGGATGGGGCGGCAGCGGTCGCGGCCCGGCTCCGGGGCGGTTCTTTGAGCACCACCACCGCAGCCACGGCGGCGGCGAGGACCGAGACAATGACCAGCTTCAGCAAGGTGCTCATGGTGGGTTCAGGGGGTGGAGGGTTGCACGATGGCCGTGCCGAGAAGCTTCTTGAGTTCCTCGACCGATGGGACCCGGCCGGTGACCATGACCGTACCGTCGACGACGAGCGCCGGGGTCATCATCACGCGGAACGCCAGGATCTGCTTCAGGTCGGTGACCTTCTCCAGTTGGTAGTCCACGCCGAGTTCGCGGGCCGCCTGTTCGGCGGCTTCGGCGAGCTTTTTGCACTTGGTACAGCCGGGACCGAGGACGAGTAGTTTCATGGGATCACGCACCCTCCCTGTTCCTCACCGCAGAGACGCACTTGAAGAAGTTCATCACGCACGGGGTCATCAGGCGGTAGAAGACCTGGGTGCCGCGCTTGTCGTCATCCACGATGCCGGCGTTCTTCAGGATCGAGAGGTGCCGGGAAACCGTGGGCATTTCGGAGCCGACCAGTGCGGCCAGATCGCAGACGCAGCGTTCGCCCCGGGACAGCTCGTCCACGATCAGGAGGCGGCCAGGGTGTCCAAGGGCCTTGAAGACCTGGGCCTGGGCTTTGAAGTGGACGGGCTTGAGCTGGATCCTGGCCATGGCGAATTCCTGATACAACGCTTATTAGCTATTTCGCGAAATGTCAAGGTTGCAGGTCCGATCGGGGCGCGTCCCAGATTTCCCGAGGGGAACAGATGATCGGGGGAGGCGGCGCAAAAAAGGACTCCGGAGGAAGCGGGTTTTGGGGGCCTCCGTAGCGATCCCTGGCGCTGGCACTAACCGAACAGGTTGAGTTGCAGGTCGCGGAGGACGAAGAGGGGGATGTCCTCGAGGCCTTTCATCCTGCGGGCGCCGG
>CAIMTB010000185.1 GCA_903844265.1 uncultured Verrucomicrobiota bacterium | reverse complement strand
CCGGGGACTGGTCCGGGTAACGGTATTGGCATGCGATATGGCGTTCCATTCGTGCCGAGCCAGACCGTGGAACTGGGATCGCTCACCGCTCAAGTAGCAGTCGCTTCCATGTCTGGGAGTAGCACAGACTTCCAACTTTCGCTATATAGCAGCAGCGACGGTGCTCCCGGAACCTCCTTATTGGATTTTCCGACTATCGACACTTTTTTTGACGGTTCAGTTTGCTCCTTCACAGCCACAACGGCAGGATTGCGCCTTGATGCGGGCACTACGTACTGGGTGGTGGGGCAACCGAGCTTATCGACGGATTCTGATTTTTTGTGGGCCTTTGGCACCGACGACACGAAGAATTCTCGTGGCGAAAACATTCTTAACAACAGTCGGGATGCTTGGACCGCGTCCTGGAGCACAATCAACAGTGGGCAGCCGAGCCTCTACTTGGTCGGCACCGCGGCAGTCCCTGAGCCGAGTCATTATGCAGGGGCAGTCGGCCTTGGACTCATAGGGTTCGGCCTTTGGCGCCGGAGATCGAGGGACTCCTAGCAGCCTCTGCGCCGGGTGAGATCGATGCGTCCTCAAAGTAGGGAACATGCGACTTTGAACTTCGGCTGGGCGGGCATGGCAACGACCGCAAGCGACGATTCGAGCGCAACGCAGCAGTCCGGCCTTTGCTTAGCCCTTTTGGTTGATCCCAGAGGCTACCGAGGTGATACAGGCACTCGTTGCGACCCGGCAGTAGCGTTGGCATTGAATGGTCGGCCGATAGCCGCGGAGAGGGATCCGAACATGCAAAGGGCCGGCCAAAGTTCCGCCGTGCGGATGGCGTGCAGCTTGGCGAGCTAGTTCACCTCTCACCCCAGGGCCAATGCATAGCGATGGGCAGGATGTTGTAGGACAGGGGATAAGGTGATTTGGCGGGACACACGCCTGCCCATTTTCTATCGTCGGGGTCATGTCCAAAGCCCCCCGACGTCCAGATTCAGGCGAACAAGCGGTGCTCGATGAGGTCCGAGTCCGTCTGGTGCAGCCCATGGAAGTGAAGTGCTTCGATCAATTGCTGGACGAGCACCACTACCTCGGTTCGGTGAAGCCCGTAGGGGAACGGCTCCACTACGTCGCCGTCGACGCAAAGGATCGCTGGTTGGCCTTGCTGCTCTTCAGCGCGCCAGCACGACATCTCAAACACCGGGACCGATGGATCAACTGGTCAACCGAGCAAAGGCGACGGCGGCTGAGTCTGCTCACCAACAACACCCGTTTCCTGCTCCTGCCGGATCCGCCGATTCCCAATTTGGGCACGAAGGTCTTGTCGCTGACCACGGCCCGGTTGGCCGAGGATTGGCAGACCCGATACGGCCATCCCGTTCTGCTCGTCGAGACGTTCGTCGATCCGGCGCAGTTTTGTGGCACGGTTTATACCGCTGCCGGTTGGGTGGAACTTGGCCAGACCGAAGGTTGGGGACGCACTCGACGCGATTATTACGTCAAGCACGACAAGCCCAAGCGGCTTTTCGTGCGCACCCTGCGCCGCGGTGCCACGCGCAGCCTGCAGGCCGAGCAGCTCACGCCGGAGTTGGCGGTGGTGGAAGAGACGGTGCCCCCGCGTTGTACGAAGAAAGTGCGGGAGTTGCGTGCGCTGGTGGAGCAACTCCGGGCGGTCCCCGATCTGCGGGCGCGGGTGGAGTCCTACCCACTCTGGAGCTTGCTGGCCATCCAGTTGCTGGCGCACTTGGCCGGCGCTCCGAGGGGGCAGAAGGATCTGGCCGTCTTCGCTCGATCCCTCAGCCAAGGCCAGCGCCGAGTCCTGGGCGTGCGCCGCGACCGTGAGGGGCGCTATCCCGCTCCCAGTCAGCCCACTTTTTGCCGCATGCAACGTCAGGTCAGTGTCGAGCGCATCGCCGAGATCCTTCGCAATATCCAAACTCAGCTCCGGGGTGCTCCGCCGACCCACGAACTGATCGTTCTCGATGGCAAGGAACCCCGGCATGGCAACGGCGATAGCATCCTCACCGCGGTGAGCGTTCCCAGCCAACACTTCCTGGGCTGCGCCCGAGTCGACACCGACAAGACCAATGAAATCCCCGTCGCTCGCGCGATCTTCGGCGAACTCGATCTAGTCGGGCGCACCGTCTCGTTGGATGCGCTCCACACCTGCCGGGAGACCGCCCACGATTTGGTTCAGGACGCCGGAGCCGACTACCTCCTTACGGTGAAGGACAATCGTCCTGAACTCCGAGCCCCCATCGAAAAGATCGTCGCCGCCCCCGAGGCGGATTTTTCCCCCTAATCAATCGATTTCCACTCAGGCACGCACGGTGGAGATCAACAAGAGTCGTCTCGAACGACGTTCGATCCGCTCCGCTCCCACGACCGCGGAGCGGGTTTGTTTTCCCTTCGCCGCCCAGGTCGCCCGGTTGAGTCGCCACATCGAAGGCCATAAACCCGAGGAAGTCTGTCTCATCACCAGCCTTGAGCCGGCACAACTCGACGCCAAGCGATGGCTCCAGCTCAACCGACAAGCTTGGGGCATTGAGAGCGGTCTTCATCAGCGTCTGGATGTCTCCCACAACGAAGACCGCTGCCGAGTTCGTCATCCCAACGTCATGCTGCTCTTCGCCACGATGCGCCGCTTCGCCAACAGTCTCTTCATGGAGTGGCGCGCTCAGTTTCCAAGGCCGGACCACAAAACCACTACCGATTTCCAGTCCCATTTCAGCGAGGAAAACAAGCGCCACGGCATTCGCTTCCTCACCAGCAAGCGCCCCAGCCTCAAATCCTCGCCATGAATTGGCCGTG
>CAIMTB010000184.1 GCA_903844265.1 uncultured Verrucomicrobiota bacterium | reverse complement strand
CGAAGATCCCCGGCAGCTTGTCCGCGGTGCTGGCATCGTGGAACTGGCCGTTGGTGGCCCGTGCCAATTCCGCCATGAGGTCCTCGTTGTAATCGGCGCCAAATCCCAGGCAGGAAGTCCGGATGCGCTCACGTTCGAGCCCGGCGCAGACGATCTGCCGCACCGCCGGCGGATCCACAATCCCCTGGTTCAGGTGGCCGTCCGACAAGAGCAGCACCTGCCGCTTCACGCCCTCCGGGGCCTTGGCCAGTTCGTCCCGGCCCAGCATCCACCCGCCACAGAGGTTCGTCATCCCCCGGTCCGAGATGCCGTCGATGGCCCGAAGGAGGCGGGTCCGATCGCCCACCACTTCCAAGGGGATCACGGTCTCGGCCGAGGTATCAAAGGTCACCAACGAGAATCGGTCGCCCGCACGAAGGTTCTGCACCGCCACGCGGCAGGCCTCTTTCGCCTCCCCCAATGGGCGACCGGCCATCGAGCCACTCCGGTCGAGGACCACGCAGAACGCAGCCGGATGGGATCGTGGCGGGGCGACCCGGTCCGAGGACAAACGGATCGCCAAGTGCACGGTCCGGGCTTGGCCTTCAGGGATGACGGGGAAATCGAGACGAAAGGTCGCATTCATTCCGGCCAGCCTGGCAGGCGGGACCGACATCCACGGTCAGTCCCGTCTGCCATCCTGGGAAACCTCGGTCACACGGATTCACCAGGGTCTCGCGTTGGCGAGTTCCTCGTAGCGCCGGATACGGCGGCGCAGCTTGGTCTCGTCGGTGCCGGGGTCCCAGCCCAGCTTCTCCATCACCCACTCCGTGCGCTTCCCGCCCTTCAACCCAAGATCACGGGCTTTCTGGTCCCAACGCCAAGCCTTCTCGGACTCCTCCAGAAGCGGGACCGATTTGGCCTGCGCCCTGCGCCTGGACGGTGCCCCGAGTGACTTGTGCAGCTTTCGGATGGCCGACCACGCCAAGTCCCGGCGGGGATCCACCTGCCAATAACGAGGGATGAAAATCAGGGTACCCAGGGGCGTGGCACTCACCGTGGGCTTGCCCAGCATGGGCTCCTCGCCGTCCATCCCGTAGAGGTTCCAGCGCCAGCAGAAGGTGTCGAACACGGCCTGGAACCGCGCCCGGACATCCCCGAGATCCAGATGCCAGTCCGGCCGGAAATTCCGCTCGGCGAGCATGCTCCTCCGGATCATCCCCTTCCTGTCACGGTAGGCGTCGATGTCGAAGGCGTCCTTGATGGACCTCCACTCCTTCTGGAGCGGTCGGTTCACGCGCAGGTTGCGCTCCTCGACCTCGAACTTCCTCCATTGCTGGGGAAAATTGACCTTGTAGTCCCCGGTCTGGCTCTGGAATTCGTGGGCTATCAGCGCTGGCTGTATCGATGTCGGCGCCGGCCCCAGGAGGTGCACGAGAAGTTGGGTTTCCTCCGACAGGCGTCCTCCCGGTGCCCCCAACTGGTCCAGCACCCACCTCACCAGGTCGTCAATCTGCACCGGCCACAACGTCAGCGGCGCCAGAACCCAGCCACCAAGCACGTCGAGTGTCTTGCGGGCGGCGCCCCGGCATCGCTTCCGGGCACTGGCAATCGCCTGCAGGAGCGGCGGCGCATTCTCCGGCCGGTGAAACGCACGACTCAGCGGTTGCGATTCAGCCTTCGTCGCTTTCCTTTGCATCGGAATGGAATACAGCCGCCAGCGCCGGCAGGCATCGGTTTTGCCGGCGGGATTTTCCGGCACGGACTGCGCGCAGTGTTCCAGGAACTCGAGCGGACGGCGGCAAGCGGCACGGCACGGCAGCAGATCATCGCCGGCAGGAAAGTCCCGAACGCGCCCGCGTCCCATGCCGACCGTATCCGAAAGGGACCGTTCGCACCCGAAACCCGCTGCCATGAAAGGCGATCAAGGACGTTCTTGAAATTCTAAGCGATCCGTTTTAGTT
>CAIMTB010000183.1 GCA_903844265.1 uncultured Verrucomicrobiota bacterium | reverse complement strand
GAGCTGCGGTGGTCTTTAGCAACCTCATTTCAGCCAATGCCGACGGGCATTTCGAGTATTTCTTCCAACTTGTTGCTTCGAATCGCGCTTGTTGCAGGATTAGGCTCGTGAATATTAGCCGTATTACTTCCGCCATTCCGGTGAACAGCACTGCGCTGTGAGTAACAATCAGAATGCGAATTGGTGTCACGCAGAGACCTCCCTAACGACGCGATTGAAGTGCGCACCGCCACGAAGTGGCAAGCCTGATAGCTGCGGAGCGCGACTTTCTGCGGCAAAAAACTCCGAGTCTCAACAGGAAATATCTCAACAGAAAATCGGAATAGTCAGAATGCGGCGGCGTTGGCCTTGGAGGTCGCGCCAAGTCGGGAGTCTTTCCTGCTTCCCAAGGCACCTCGCACAAGGGATGCCCGCAACGGGCAGTGCACTCAACTCCCGCTCGGTCAGCGCGGCAGATGCCATGCTGTTCACATACGAATTTCAGTGTCGGTACCTCGCGTGCAACGGCGCCAGACCCTCCGAGCTACATTGGTCATCCATCCGGCGAAGTTCCTTAGATGAGGTTGCTATGGGGCGCGACGCTCCCTTAAGGATCTGACAAATGCTTCATCCTCCGCGGCGCGCTCCTCAGGTGTCAGCGCGGCTACCCTATGCACCTCTTCGAAGGTTTGCATTCGCCTTTGATAGAAATCTCGGAGGATAGCGAGGTCGGACTCGCTTAGGAGCTGACCGGATGGAAGCGCAGTAACCAATTTCTCAAGGCCGGTTTTCACCCGTCCGGCATATTCGTCGGCGATTGCCAGCGCTCCTTCCCCGACGGCAGGACGTGGTGCATGATCATACGGCCCAGACCAGGTCTCGGAAGTGAAGAGTCCAACACCGCGAAGTATCTCAGGCAGCTGCGCCTCTGCCGCCGGGCTAAGGCGGTTGCCGCGCTCTGCAGCGAAGGACTGGATTTCCGCGACTTCACGTTTGAATGGTCTCGACTTCTCAAAGGTCTTGTACTCTGCGTACGCCTTTTCCCCGAGCGTGCTTCTCATTTCGGTGTCGTAACGCTCTCGTTCCTGTAGGAGTTGGAGCATCGAGTCCCCTGCAGTTATTGCGCCTTTATGAAGATCATCCAGACGAGATAGAGCAGATGTGATCTTCTCACGACTCAGACCCAAGCGCTCCAATTCTGGTAGGTATTCGGCCGTCCGTTTTGTGGAATCGGCGATGAATTGAGCATCTTTAGCGTCGGAGACTACGCTTTGGACCTGGGCTTCACGGCTCAGCCGCTGGCCAGGTGTCATAGACGGGCTGGATCGGGAGCCAGGGCTGTTATAGCCAGAAGAGCGCCGAAATGCGTTACGAATATCATCTGAGGATGCACGCGTGGTGGATGGCTGATCGGACGAGGCTTGGGCTGCAACTGGTGCGCGCGCTACAGGATCCTTAGTCGTTGCGCCCAGCAAATAGCCAACGGCACAGGCAACCGTACTGGACGCAACTAGCGCCCGTAGGTGGTAAAGGCGCGGGAGTGGGGTAATCATTTCTCCAGAATATCAGCAACCGATGTCGTCTCCCCAACCAACAGCGCCGTTCACTTTGCTTCCGGCGCCCAGGACATTGCAGCAGGCAGGGGTATCTTGATACCGTGTCATCGAGGTCGTAAAGGTCGGGCTCGTCAGCACCTCTGTCCGGGTTTGTTGGAGACTACAATCGGTGGTCCAGTTATACGCGGAAGTGATCCATGTTGCAGTTGAACTGCTGTAGCCTGCATAAGTAATGATGGCTCCGCCAGCTATGTTGGCGCTCTCAGCGTAACCTGTGCCTCCTGAATTAGTGTGCGTGCAGGACACTTCGCACGCTTGAGCACTCAACAGGAGGCCAGGAACTACTAGGGAAATCGGGCGTATGGCTTTCATGGGATGATTTTTCGTACGCTCACTCTGAATATCTGTCAACAATGAAAAGTGAGCAATGGGCGAATCTGCGATCCGCGAGTCGAGCAGAGAGAATCGTGCGGATCCGAGTCAGCATCAATGGAGTGGTAATGGCGGGATCACACAGTTCCCCTGATCAACCCTTTTTCCACGAGCGCCGCCCGGAGTTCGTTGGCGAGGGCGATGACGCTGGCGAGGTCGGTGGCGGGGGCCTGATTCACGTTGGCTCGCTGGGCGGTGGGCGTAGCCCCGTGCAGGCCGAGCTTGGAGGAGCTACCAGCCGCCAGCGGGGGAGGGAGAAATCCGGCCGCCCACCCGCCCCGCGCCGGGCCAACTGTTGACCCCCGCGGGTTCTGCCGGGCCGGACATCGCCCGAAGGCGGCCCGGTGAGTGGGCGACCGAAAGCGAAAAGGATCCGGCCGGACCGCATCCCCACGGCCGCGAGGCTTCCGCCCGCCCGCGGGGTCGAACCGAGCGCTATGAAGGCGCCGGCGCGGACCGACCGGAAAAGTGGATCCCGCCGCCTGATGACGCCCTCGCTGATTCCCAAGGGGAGCGCGGGCGATCGCCAGGACGGCGCGAAAAATCAGGGTTGCGCCCGCGGGGGCTCCGGGAAGTTGAGGCGCCGAAGGGCCGCCTCGCATGCGTTGCGCAGCCTTTGCTCCGGCGGCAATTCGGCCGGCGCAGGCGGAACGTCGGTGGCGGCGGCGGCCGGCTTGGCGGCCGCGGTTAAAGCGGCTGCGCGGGCCTCACTTGCGGCAAGCTGTTTTTCGACCGCGGCCAACTCGAGCCGCAATTTTTCGATAATTTGACCAGGCAAGAGCATCATGGGCGGATTTGTTGGGGTTTGTGTGTCTTTGCAACCGAAATGGGTTTTCGAGGGTCACGTAAAATGGGCGACGACCTTGCGCGTAACCCCACCCACGCTTTTCGAGTAAAAAGAATACCTACCGGGGGAGGGGGTAGGGTGGGGGGTGGGGTGGATGCCCTGCCTAGGATGCCCGCAGCCACGCACCATTGGCGCCCTGGCGCGTCGTAACCTTGTCCTTGGGTAACCCAGCCAACACGCCCCCTTGCCTCCCTGAGTGGCGCACGGGGCCCTTAGTATGAATCGGGCGCTTCAAGGCGTTGGGATGCTAGGGTGAGTCCCGGCCGCCGCGGGCATGCCTCCGGGCGGGTGACTTATGAACCCATCAAGTTCCCCCTCGAGCAGGGCGATGGCGCCCTCTGCCTGGGTGATTGCTCGGGGAAGCAACTCGATGAGCAACTTAGAAAGGCCGACCTCCGAAAAAAGTTGGCGGGCTCGGCCTCCCAGGCCCTCGGTCCTTAGCGCCTCAAAGGCCAGGTCCGGCCCGTCGATGGCGAATTGTTTCGCGCCGATGAGTTGATCGGAGAACCGCTCAACGGCTGCTTTATGTGCGGCCCGCGACTCGCGGAGTTCCTTGAACCGTGCAAGGCGCGTGAGTTCCTCAACTTCGGCGTCCCGGAGACTGGCGGCCGCATCGTCGAGCGCCCGCCGGCGACTGGCGATGTTGGGCAGGGCGTCCGCCGACCGGGCTGCATTTATTCGGCGCTGGAGTTGCCATGCATCTTCCTTCATGGCCGCGGCCGCTTCGCGGGTCCCGGGCTCCAAAACCGGCAACTCGATCCGATGGGGGACCTTGGCGACCTTTGCAAGGACCACGTCGATGGCGGAGAGCAACTCACGAGCCGCATCGTCGGTCGGGTGTTCGCTGGTGGCGGACTTGGCTGCGGCGGTCGCTTCCGGCGTGAGTGTCGATGAGCGCTTCACTACCAATGCCCGCGACTTAGCGTTTCGATTTCGTCGGGCGCTGGAAACTCTTGCCGGTGCGCAATCTGTGCCGAAGTCGAGTTAGCCGCAAAGACAGGGCGACTTCCGAAATGCCCAGGGTGGCGGCGAGTTGCCGCTGGGTGGTTGGGCCGCCGGGGACTTGGAGTAAGAATGCGACCAGGATCAGTCGCATTCCGAGATGGTAGGGATCCCGCGTGCCGGTTGTGATGAACTCCACGAAGGCGCGCAAGGTTTCGGCCGCCGGCCGAGGTGAGGTCTCGGTGGCGGGATCGCCGTCCAGGTCCTCGGCGTCGCCAGGACAGGCGGGGAGGGTGATGCGGACGCGCTGGCCGGCGTCATCGAAGGCGAAGCCCGCATCGAGGCCAGGGATCATGCTCTCGCCTCTCGCTGCCCCGGTTGGGCCGCAGGGGCGCCACACGGCCGCCCCGCTGTGGTTACCCCCACCGCGCATTCCGAGGTCATGGCGGGCTCCCCGGCGCCCTCCAACAGCCTCTCGGCGCTCGCCGGGACGGGACCGTGGGACTGTTCAAACTCGCGGACGTGGCGAGGCCGTGGGTTCGGCGCTTCAGGATGACCTGGCGGCCACTCGGAGAAGTGCCGGGAGACGCGCAGGGCCTTAAGGATGTCGATGCAGTCCGCGAGTCGGACGAGCAGAGTGGAAAGTTGGGTTCGGTTCATTGTCGGGATGGGTTGGCTGCCCGGGCGAGTGGCTGAAGTGGCTGAAATGAGGCATTTCCCCTAATCTTCCGCGTGGAAGGGGTTACTAAGAAAAGTTCTGGGGAAAAGGTCATTTTCAGCCACTTCAGCCACTCACGGGGTTTCCTTGAACTTGACGCCGCGCCAGACTCTTTGACCTGCGGTTCCCTTGCCGTCCTGCCATCGGCGGTCCCGCAACCGCCGCGCCAACATCTTGTCCGAAAGGGGCGAGCGGATGCCCGACTCCTCGGCCCAGCGTTGGTATTGCTTGTAAAGCTCGCTCATGGGAATTGACCCCCACGTGAACGCCTCGATCCGTTGGTCGAGGAAATCACCGAGCACGTCTTCGTCGCTTCGGTACTCCGCGACGGCGGCCTGGACCGACTCAGGCGGCCGCAACCCTTCCCGCTGCCAGTTCCGGAAACCCTCGGCCATCCAGTTGATGACGCCGGGAAGTTCCGCCAGGAGTTTGTTCCCAAGTTCGGCGTCTTGCGCCTCAAGCGGGATTTCCACCGGGAAGCCGATCAGGCGGACGCGCCGCCAGATCCCGTGGTCAGCACCCTGGATCGCGGGACGATGGTTGCCGGCAACCCAAAGCTTCGCGACGGGTCGAAACTTGAATCCGTGTTCGTACTTTCGGGCACCGCGCAGGGTGTCGCCTCCCGTCAAATCCTTGACGGTGCCCTCGTTCAACCGCGCCCCCTCTTTGGTCTCAGCCCCCACGAGGAGACGAACGCCGGCAATCTCGGCGATGACATCGGGTGGGGTCGCCCCTCGCTCGTTCGCGTACAGGAGGCTTTCCGCCGCTCGGCCAGCATAGTCACCGAGGGCGGCAGAGAGGGTTTCAAGGAACGTGGATTTGCCGTTCGCTCCGTTCCCGTACAGGAAGCAAAAGTGATGCTCCTGGGTCAGACCCGACAAGCTGTAGCCCGCCGCCTTCTGGAGCCAATGGCGCACCTCCGTATCGGGGACAACGCGATCAAGGAACGCCGCCCACGTCGGCGCGGTCGCCTTCGGGTCGATGTCGCAACCGAGGAACCTTGTCACCAGGCGGGAGGGCGAATGCTCAATGACGTTGCCCGTCCTGAGGTCCAGGCAGGCATTTGGAGCCCCGACAATCCACGGGTCGGCGTCCGCGTCCTCTGGCCGGATGATCACGCGGTGGTCAGCCTTGGCGAACGTCGCCATGCTGAAGACCTTCGCGCTGCCCGCGTAGTTGCCGGCCTCGGCGGTCAACCGCTTCACCTCGTCCTGTACTTGGCGCGAGTCCCCGACGATGGACGAAGCCGATGCCAGGATCTCGCCCGAAAGCTGACACGAGAAGCGGATCAGCCCGCCGTCGTCGCGGGTCTTCCAACGCCCACCCTCGAACACCAGCCAGCGGTCCCACTCGGGAACGAATCGTAGCAATTCGCTGAACCGACCAACGAATCGGGACGCACGATGGGCGTCTGAACCATCGGGCAGACACTGGATGCCGTTGCTACCTCGAGTCGCGCCGACCTCGGGGACATTGGCCCGGCAAGGCCCTTGTTCCCGGGTTTGCCGTTCATCGCTGGCAATCACGGCATCGCGCTGGTCAGCTATCTCGGTAAGTCGATGAAGGATGACATCGAATTTCTCTACCGACTTATGATCGGGCAGGAACTGGGCTTCGCCGATTAAGGCTTTCACCACCTCATCCGTGCTCGCCTTCACCCGATCCATCAGTGACTTGTGAGTGACCGGCTGGCCGGTGTCTTTCATGCCGACTAACTCACCGTGGATAGCTTGCCATCGGTAATCCCAGAACAGCCTCGGGGTGAGCTTGGCCAACATACTGCCGGCGTTGGCTCCTCCCCCGACTACTTTGGCCAGTGCTGCTACCTCATCGAGTGGGCTTGATGGGATTGCGCCAGTCTCCGCGCCGCCAGGAAATTCGATAATGTCGGCGATCATGCGGCACCTCCCTTCCCGCCCGCGGCAATCCGTACCCCGTGGCGCTTCCCTACTCGGCCGAAATCGCGAAGCCGCGAACCGGGCGACCAGCCCTTTTCGATCGCGGAGAGGATCCTGGTCCGGCCGGAACCGGAAAGGCGCGACCAGCGAAGACCGAAGCGTGGGCGACTCACTTGACGCCTCCCGCCGGCTGCCGCACTCGCCGGGACAACGCCTTTTCAACGTCCGCGAGGTCGTAAAAGCAAAACCCGCCGCCGGCTTTGGCTGCGGGGTTGCTTTTCCATTTTCGGACGCCTGCTCGCCCGAGCCACTTCCGGGTCCCGGCTGGCGACATCACCCGGTCAATCCACGCCGGCAGGATAGTCGTTCGGACGAACGGTGTCCGGGAATCCTCAGAGATAGGCTATTGAGGAGGCTCTGAAAAGCGGCAGGACCTTGAGCCAGCGAGCCTTTGACCAGATTCCGTTTCTAAGGGTCCGGATGAACTGAGCGGTTAGTTGGACGATCTTGGGCAGTTTCAATTGGAGCGGGTGAACCGTGCGGTCGGCCTTCGTTGCGGCTTGCGCTCGCTTCTCCATCCAATACTTGCGCTTCTTCTCCACCTTGCACTCCCGAATCCCGTGGCTGCGCTCGAGTTCCCGACGGAGGAGAGTGAGAAGGTTGTGTGCCAAGGCGAAGAAGTGGGCTTGGATCTCGTGAGCGACCGTGCCCGTGGCCCAACCCTTCTGCTCCTGGAGCTTGTTCTTTCCGGTGTCGAAGACCTTCTC
>CAIMTB010000182.1 GCA_903844265.1 uncultured Verrucomicrobiota bacterium | reverse complement strand
TCAGCTACGACCGGATCCGGCGATGCATCTGCTGCCAATCACTGCCCATCGCCGCGGCCGGCACCCTCGGTCACGGACGCTTTGCCCTGTTTGGCGGACCCCACCAATTCGAGACCGGCCCCTACGGACTGCTTACGGCGTCCGACAACAGCCGCTTCCTTGGGAACCTCATCGACTGGCTGCTCGACGGTGGTGAAAACCCGGAATCGTCGAAGGCATTCCTCGCAGTGCCGTCGTTCCATGCCCCGGCGACCGAACGATACAGGTCGCTGCTGGAGGTCCACCCGGTCGGCATTGGCGCTCACACCGTGGGGTTCTTGGAGCAGCTGCTCCAAGAAAGCGGCGTGCTCAAGGCACTCGCCCGACCGTTGTGGATGCCCTGATTCCTCACCAAGCCGGTCTATCGCGACCCGTTTAGATCACAAGTGTGATCCAATTCGCTTGATTCCGAGATCCTTCCCAAGTCAATCTACGCCAACGCGATAGCTGCTGCACAGCGTAGCACACGTCGCGCTGGGTATCGTGAATGCCGCCGGGCTCCTCCTGCCCCCCGGAGCTGACCTCCTCCGGAACCTCGGCAATCTAGCCCCTCCGCAGCAGGACCGCGCGCGAGTTGCGGTGTTCGGCAGCTTCTTGGGCGGCTTCCACGTCCTTCAAGAACTCCTCGACGGTCCTTTGCGGCACCGCGTGGACGTGGTCGGTGTCGCGACCGATGATCCCAACCAAGCTTTCACCCACGCTTCGGTCCGGCTCTGGAAATATCCCCACTCGCGCGCGGACGAACTTCTCGTTCCACACTTCGCCCGGAGACGAGGTCTCGCCGTCCACGACGGGCGCATCCGGACGCCGAACTTCTACCAGGTGTTCCTGGATGAATGGCGCCCGGAGCTGTGCCTGATGGCGACCTTTGGACAAAAGATCCCCGATGTCCTGATCCGCGTTCCGCGACTGGGCTTCTACAACTTTCATCACAGCGGTCCGATCTGGCCCTCTTACCCGGGGCCCGACCCGATTGCCGCGATGGTTCGGGACGGGCGGCGAGATCTGGTGCTGACCGTGCATCGGGTCACCAACGTCATCGACGGCGGCGAATTCGTGGCCCGATCGCACCCGGTGGCGATTCCGCCCGGCATCGATGCCATCGGGATGCACCGGATCACCTGGCCGCAAATGGGCGGCTTCATCCACAGCGTGGTGTCCTCGCTGCTGGAAGCCCATCGGCCTATCGAGGAGGCGCAACCCATGCGACTTGAGGACGCCGTCCTGCCCTGCTCGTTCACGCTCCAGCGGCTGCAATCTGCAGACTGCATGACCGATGTCTGTCGCGAGCGCCAGCGCGCGCAGCGGTCCGCAGGCCATTGTAGGGCGGGGCTGCGGGCGTCAAGGTCGTGCGCGGTTCAGTTGCTTCGGGTGCAGGCGCCTCCACCTTGACGGTCCTCGCCCCGCCCAGAGGCTCCGCTTAGGAACTGCGCGCGGGAGCGGATCGGCTTCTCGAAAGTCCCACGCTTTGTTATGCCATCCCTATGCTCCCAGCCAACCTGCACCCGAACCTCCCGAGTTGCAGGTTCCTCGGCGTCCACGCTGGCACCACGTGAACCAAAACCACCCCACACCACCGCGCCTCAT